>NZ_LBLS01000008.1:0-201787 GCF_001188205.1 Vibrio sp. VPAP30 | reverse complement strand
TGGCCCGCCTCCCGCCTCGCGCATCGCGCGCGAAGCGCGCAATTACCTATTGCTTAAGCTCTGTACATCCCCTATAATCCGCGCTTCGCGTAGCGGCTGAATCAGAGATTGGCTGCTACAAATTTAAACTTACTCTTATCAGGAGAGAATTATGTCTCTGAATGCAGAAACTAAAGCAGCAATCGTTGCAGAATACGCACGCGCTGAAGGCGATACTGGTTCACCAGAAGTTCAAGTAGCTCTACTAACTGCTTCTATCAACCACCTTCAAGGTCACTTTAAAGCACACAAAGGCGATCACCACAGCCGTCGTGGTCTTCTACGTATGGTTTCTAGCCGTCGTAAGCTTCTTGACTACCTGAAAGGCAAAGACCTTTCTCGTTACCAAGACCTAATCAAGCGTCTAGGCCTACGTCGCTAATCAGCGGCTGCATAGAACAGTTTGTCGAAAAAGGGGCTTTTAGCCCCTTTTTTGTTGCCCGTTACTTATTTTGGTTGCTATAGCTTAGCCAAACCGAATTAATCTCGCTATACTACGCCCCGCATACTTCCAATACTGATATCGGTATTGAAAGTGTCAGCAATAAGCTCACTGCATTACAGTCAACCACGTCGACCAAAGGGTCGCGACTATTCAAAATGAATTCAGCTTTTCTCAGTTCATTTTTACTAGTCGCGATTTGTAATGCCTTGAGTATCAACTAATACACTCTGAGTAAGTCATGACTGATGAGCTTAGAAACAAGGAATAACAATGTTCGAAAAACCAGTTGTTAAAACGTTCCAGTACGGTAACCACACAGTTACTCTTGAGACTGGCGTTATCGCACGTCAAGCTACGGCTGCCGTTATGGTTACAATGGACGATACAGCAGTATTCGTTTCAGTTGTCGGTAAGAAAGAAGCAGTAGAAGGTCAAGACTTCTTCCCACTAACAGTTAACTACCAAGAGCGTACTTACGCTGCAGGTAAAATCCCTGGTGGCTTCTTCAAGCGAGAAGGTCGTCCATCTGAAGGCGAAACTCTAACGGCTCGTCTAATCGACCGTCCGATTCGTCCTCTATTCCCAGACGCATTCAAAAACGAAGTTCAGGTTATCGCGACAGTAATGTCAGTAAACCCAGACGTTCAGCCAGACATGGTAACAATGATCGGTACTTCTGCTGCTCTTGCTATCTCTGGTATTCCGTTTAACGGTCCTATTGGTGCAGCTCGTGTTGGTCATATCGATGGTCAACTAGTTCTGAACCCGAGCAACACTGAGCTAGAAACGTCTAAGCTCGATCTAGTTGTTGCCGGTACTGAAGGCGCTGTTCTTATGGTTGAGTCTGAAGCAGACAACCTAACAGAAGAAGAGATGCTTTCTGCAGTTGTATTCGGTCACGATCAACAGCAAGTTGTTATCTCTGCAATCAATGAATTCGCAGCTGAAGTAGCGACTCCAGCTTGGGATTGGGTTGCTCCTGAAGAGAATACAGCACTAAACACTAAGATTGCTGAACTTGCAGAAGCTAAGCTTGTAGAAGCTTACCAAATCACTGAGAAGATGGCTCGTTACGACCGTATTCACGCGATTGCTGCTGAAGTAAATGAAGTGCTACTTGCTGAAGATCCAGAAGCGAACACCAAAGAAATCCACACTATCTTCCACGATCTAGAGAAGACAGTTGTACGCCGTAGCATCATCGCAGGCAACCCACGTATTGATGGTCGCGAAAAAGACATGGTTCGTGCACTAGATGTACGTACTGGTGTTCTTCCACGTACTCACGGTAGTTCACTATTTACTCGTGGTGAAACTCAGGCAGTAGTAACAGCTACACTAGGTACGCAACGCGATGCGCAAATCATCGACGAGCTAACAGGTGAGCGTAAAGATCACTTCCTACTGCACTACAACTTCCCTCCATACTGTGTAGGCGAAACTGGTTTTGTAGGTTCTCCTAAGCGTCGTGAAATCGGCCACGGTAAGCTAGCTAAGCGTGGTATTGCTGCTGTAATGCCATCTGTAGATGAGTTCCCATACACAGTACGTGTAGTATCAGAAATCACTGAATCTAACGGTTCTTCTTCAATGGCTTCTGTATGTGGTACCTCTCTAGCACTTATGGATGCGGGTGTTCCAATTAAAGCTTCTGTTGCGGGCATCGCAATGGGTCTAGTTAAAGAAGGCGACGACTTCGTTGTTCTTTCTGACATCCTTGGTGACGAAGACCACCTAGGTGACATGGACTTTAAAGTAGCAGGTACTAACGACGGTATCACTGCACTTCAGATGGATATCAAGATCGAAGGTATCACTAAAGAAATCATGCAAATTGCACTTAACCAAGCGCAAGGTGCACGTAAGCACATCCTATCTGTAATGGATGAAGCGATTTCTGGTGCTCGTGAAGATATCTCTGAGTTTGCTCCGCGTATTCACACAATGAAGATCAGCGCAGAGAAGATCAAAGACGTTATCGGTAAAGGCGGTGCTGTTATCCGTGCTCTAACTGAAGAGACTGGTACAACTATCGAAATCGAAGACGACGGTACAATCAAGATTGCTGCAACTGAAGGTACAGCTGCGAAAGAAGCAATCCGTCGTATCGAAGAGATCACTGCTGAAGTTGAAGTAGGCCGTATCTATACAGGTAAAGTAGCTCGTCTGGCTGACTTTGGTGCGTTCGTTACAATCTTGCCTGGTAAAGATGGTCTGGTACACATCTCACAAATTGCTGACAAGCGTGTTGAGAAGGTGTCTGATTACCTAGCTGAAGGTCAAGAAGTTCAAGTGAAAGTACTTGAGATTGACCGTCAAGGCCGTGTTCGTCTAAGCATGAAAGAAGCGGTTGAAAAGACTGAAGAAGCGGCTACTGAAGAGAAGCCTGCAACAGACGCATAATGCAAAGCAATTAAACTGGCTGGTTCAGTGAATTAGCCAATGTTGCTAAAAGCATGTTATAAAGGGAGCACTACGCTCCCTTTTTTAATGCGGATGACGCTAAGTAGAAGACTTAGCTACAGGAGTATTTATTTGTGAAATGGTTTCAAACCGCAACGCTTAGCCTTGCTCTATTAGTAACTGCAGGCTGTGTGTCAACATCGAACCAACAAGCTGAATGGGTGCTACCTCCAATGGTCGAGGCACTTCAACCTAGCTTGCAACAAGAGGTTCAGATCGCACGTTTAAGTCAACTACTTGGCCGAACCGATTTACCCAACGAAACACGCGCTAAAATACTCTATGAAAGAGGGAATTACTACGACAGCGTTGGGTTGAGAAACCTTGCTAGATTAGACTATGAACAGTCGCTTGCAATTTACCCAGCTCAAGCAGATCTGTTCAACTTACTTGGGGTTTACTTTACCGAGAAGAGAAATTTTGATGCCGCCTATGATGCGTTTGATTCTGCTTTAGAACTTGCACCGAATAACAGCTATGCAGCTCGCAACAGAGCCATTGCGCTCTACTATGGTGGTCGTTTTGATCTCGCTTTAGAAGAGATGCAACAGCAGTATGATCAAGACTCAAGCGACCCATTCAGTGCTTTGTGGCTCTATATCATCAAGTCTAAAGTCTCACCTGAAATGGCGAAGCAAGAGCTAGAGCAGAGCTATCAAAACCGCAATGATAAATGGGGTTGGATCATGGTCGCGCTGACTTTAGGTGAGCTGTCTGAAAAACAAGCCTTTAAAGCAATTGTTGAGAGCACACGTGATAAAGTCGTTCTTGCTCAGCACTTAACAGAAGCCTATTTCTACTTAGGCAAGCGCTACCAAGAAGGTGACTCTGAACGAGATATTGCCAAAGCAATCTCTTTTTATCGACTCGCAATCTCATTTAATGTATTTGAGTATGTTGAGCATCGTTACGCGATATTAGAGCTGACAAATATCTATGAAGACCTTCAAGCGCAAGTGATTGCGAGAGCGAAAGCTCAACAAGCCGCTAATCGGCTTGATTAGCAAATCTAACTCAGATTGGAAAAGCGCTGGTATCAGCGCTTTTTTATTGCTTGTTAAAAAAAATGACGTACTATAGTTAGCTTGGCTAACTAAATGGTTTTGGCGATGAGTTTGGAAACTAGTTTGATAGAGCTTGAGCGCTTTTGCTCTAAGGCTTGGCGTGTCTATGCGAAAGAAGATCCCTTATCGCTGTTGAGCTTTAATGAGTTTGATTACTTAAGAGTAGTCCAAGCCTTTCCTGAAGGAGTTCGTATCACGGACTTAGCCGATGAAATGAAAGTGACCAAGCCTTCTGCTTCAAATATGGTCGTGCGGCTCGAGAAAAAAGGACTCGTTAAACGAATCTTGTGCAATGAAGATGCTCGTGCCAAGAAAGTAGTACTAACAGAAAGTGCGATTAAAGCAATGTTGTTAGAAAACGTCGTCTATAAAGAAGTTGCAGAAACGATGAACGCAAAGTTGTCCGAACAAGAAGCGACACAGCTAGTTAGCCTGTTAAACAAAACACTGTCGTAATACATTTAACTATTTAGTTAGCCTTGCTAACTAGAGCAGAGAAACATGCAAACATCTATTTATAAACAGTTTTGGAAATACACTATCCCAACTGTGGCAGCAATGCTGGTCAACGGTTTATATCAAGTGGTAGATGGAATTTTTATCGGTCGATATGTAGGTGCTGATGGGTTGGCTGGGATCAATATTGCGTGGCCTGTGATTGGCTCAATTCTCGGCATTGGTATGCTGGTGGGCGTTGGTACGGGAGCGTTAGTTTCCATTCGTCAAGGCGAGCAAGATACGCAAGGTGCAAAGCAGATATTAGCGACTGGCTTAGTCTTGCTATTGGCTTTAACTCCAATCGTATCAGGGGTCTTATTCTTCTTCGCTGAAGATTTTCTTTATTGGCAGGGGGCAGAAGGGCGCGTATTTGATCTCGGTATTCAGTACCTTCATATCTTGATCGGCGCGTGTGCGTTCACGCTAGGTTCGATTGCCATGCCATTTTTGCTTCGTAATGACGATAGCCCAAACCTTGCCACAATCTTGATGGTGATCGGCGCGCTGATTAACATCGTGCTTGATTACCTGTTTATTGCTTGGTTTGAGTGGGAGCTAACGGGCGCTGCATTGGCTACTGCGATTGCACAACTGGTGGTGACAGGATTAGGTTTATTTTACTTCTTCTCAGCAAAAGCCAAGCTACGTCTGCGTTGGAGAGAGTTGAGACTGAAGTTCGCTGTGATCCCACAGATTTTTGCCATCGGTACGTCAAGCTTCTTTATGTACGCATATGGTTCAATGATGGTTGCACTGCACAATGCTCTGTTCTCACAGTACGGTGATCAGTTGATGATTGGTGCTTATGCGATTCTGGGGTATATCGTCACGGTTTATTACTTAACAGCGGAAGGGATTGCGAATGGTATGCAGCCACTCGTGAGCTATAACCATGGTGCTCGTAATCAAGAGAACACTCGTAAACTGTTGAAAGTGGCGATGTATAGTGCAGTGTCTGTTGGTGTGGTATTCGTCATACTGCTCAACCTGTTCCCGACGCAATTTGTGTCTGTGTTCAACAAAAACAATACTCAGTTAGTGGAGTATACGGTATTGGGGATTCGCCTACACATGTTTGCTTTGGCGCTGGACGGTTTTTTAGTGGTGGCGGGAGCTTACTACCAAGCGATCAATAAAGGCAGTAAAGCGATGTTTGTTACTGTAGGTAATATGCTGATTCAGCTACCTTTCTTGTACATCATGCCGAAGCTATTTGGTGTGCCAGGAATATGGATTGCCTACCCTCTATCGAATATTGCCTTGAGTGCGGTCGTTATTTTTATGCTTCTTAAAGATATTCGTCGCTACCAAACGCTGCAATCAGAGCAGGCTATCGCATAAAAAAAGGGGCTCAGTGAGCCCCTTTTTGTTGGTGTGTTTTTTAGCTGGAAATTAGATTAGATATTTTTCACTTCTAGGCCCGCAAGTTGATGCCAGTAGCCATTACATTGGCGGCTTTCGATCGTTGACGGGCTATTACCATGCTCATTGGCACGGAACTTATCCACTTGTGAAAAAGTATCGATACCAAGCGGGCTAAGACGAACCACATCAACTAAACCGTTCATGCTTGGTAAGTCATTGATGAGGTTATAACAGTAGCCGGACTGAGTCTGGATACCGTTGAGGTTAAATACTTCTTGTCCTTCCTGACTGCTGACTTGAATGCCAGTCGGATACTTAATACAGCAAGTCTCGCAGTCATCCTTAGCTCTATTTTCTGCACGGGCAGTGAAGCAGCGTGCAGAGTATGCTAGGGGTAGATAACCATGGCTGAATACCTCGACTTCAAACTTGCCTTTAATACCAATCTCATCACATTGGTTCAGTACTTTTCCCAACCACTCTCGTGAAAGCTCTACCGGCATACACCAACGAGTCATACCCTGTTTTAAGAACAGGTTCAAGGTGTGCGCATTGTAGGTATTGACTGCTGGGCCCACAACGAAAGGAACTTTGTGCTCAGAGGCAAGTTGAATCGCAGAAACATCATTGGCTTCGATGGCAAAGTCACCATTGTCGATATACTTTTTCATCACGTTAACTTCGCTTGGTGCTTCGAGCAATGCCATCGTGGAAAGTACCACTTGCTTGCCGACATTGCTTAGTTCTTTGGCAATCTCGAACCAGTGAGCGGGTTTCATCTCGCGTCGTTTAGAACAAACGCTTTCCCCAAGATAGATGATATCCGCCGAGCTGGTTTTCGCTTGATCATAAAACGCTTCGACATCTTGTTTGGGCCAGAAGTAAAGCAGTGGACCAAGTGCGTATTTCATGTTGTTTTCCATTGTTATCTCTACAAGTAAAGCTCTACTGCCATTTACGGTGGTAAGCACCAAGCGTGGTTTGTTTACCTTCTGATACGTTTGACAGTGCGGAATCCCAGCTCGGCTCAACTTGATAGTTGTCTGGGTTGGCTAAGTATCGGTCGATCGCTGCGCGCCATGTTCGAGTTACTTGCTCGACGTAAGCAGGGCTACGCTGGCGGCCTTCTATTTTTACTGACGCGACATTGGCAGCGAAAAGCTCGGGAAGCATAGATAGTGTGTTTAAACTGGTAGGTTCTTCGAGTGCGTGATATGCCTTGGTCTGTTGCTGTAAATCGGCAGTAAAGCGCCCTTTACATAATGTAGGGTAACCCGCATTTTCACCATCGCTATAACGATCAATCAGGATGTCGTTGAGGCGTGATTCTAGACCCTGGTTGGTTTCTTGCCAGCGAACATATTTGGCAGGTGAGCAAGCACCAACTGTATTTGGCGATTCACCTGTCATATAGGAAGAAAGGTAACAGCGACCTTCAGACATAATGCATAGGCTACCAAAAGCAAACACTTCTAGTTCTACATCACTAGTGATATTGCGCGATAGCTGTTTAACCTGATGAATAGAAAGTACACGCGGCAATACCACTCGCTTGACATTAAAGTTCTGTTTGTAGAAATCAATGGCCGCGATGTTAGTAGCAGAGGCTTGTACGGATAGGTGAAGTTCGAGGTGTGGGTATTTCTGTGCTGCGTATTCTAACACTGCGATATCAGCCACAATTAATGCATCAACCCCGCTATCTGCTGCTCGGTCTACGGCTTCAGTCCAACGTTCAAAACCATTTGGATGGGCAAAGGTGTTTAGCGCAACGTGGATTTTTTTGTTGTTAGCGTGGACATATTGAACGGCTTTTTCGAGTTTCTTACCCGTAAAGTTCAAACCTGCAAAGTGGCGGGCATTAGTATCATCTTTAAAACCGATGTATACCGCGTCAGCACCACAATCAATTGCCGTTTTTAAGGCAGGCAAATTGCCTGCTGGGCATAGGAGTTCCATTGCTCGCACCATGACTGTCTATTCTGAATTTGTTGAGCATTTTATGAAGAAATATGAACGGCAAATTTGATATACAGCAGGTTTGAGTGAGTTTCTAAGTTAAATAATCACTTAGAGTTAGTTTTTGTGGCGACGGTTTTGTGCAAACAGTTCTTCCACTTCTTGCCTTGGCTGTGGACGGTAGAAATGAAAGCCTTGAATAGAGTGACAGTTGAGGTTAGACAGAAGAGTCGCTTGTTGCTGAGTTTCAACACCTTCTGCAACTACAGTTAAATCAAGCGACTTACCAAGGTTGATGATGTTTTCTATCACGGTAATTTGTTTTGGCAGTGTATCGATATCAGAGATAAAGGCGCGATCAATTTTAAGCTCGTCGATGGGAAATCGAGCCAAATAAGAGAGTGATGAGTAACCAGTACCAAAGTCATCGATCGATAGCGCAAATCCAAGCTTCTTAATGGCATTGAGCATTTGTAGCGTGTGCTCACTGTCGCTCATGACCGCACTTTCTGTCAGTTCGAAAGTGATGCTACTCGGGTCAAGTTCAGTGGTGCGTAGCAGTTTTTCCATATAGTCGATAAGCTTTGGGTTACCAAATTGTTCAGGAGACAAGTTGATTGCCACACGGCCAGGTAAAATACCTTGGAGTTTCCAACGCTTAACCGTACTAAAAACTTCGCGCATCACAACGCGCCCAAGATGTTCGATTAACCCGGCTCGTTCAGCAACAGGAATAAATGCACCTGGGCTGATATAGCCTTCTACCGGGTGTTTCCAACGGATCAGTGCTTCAGCTCCGTTAATGCTGAAATCGCGTGCGTTAACTTTCGGCTGATACCAAACCTCTAAACCGTTTTGCTGAAGCGCTTTTTGTAGCTCGATCTCGAGCCATAAACGCATCCGCGCTTCTTTGTTCATCTGATCATTGAATTTAATCAGACGGTTACGACCGCGATCTTTCGCTTCATACATGGCTGTGTCAGCATTTTGTAGTAAGATTCGTGCATCATTACCGTCACCCGGATAAGCGACACTACCGATAGAGCAGGCGAGGCGCTTACTAAAATGGTGTAAATCAAATGGCTGATTAATAAGAGAAATAATCCGTTCGGATAGCATTTCTGCCATGCGATTATTCTCTGGTTCAGGTAGGATTATCCCAAATTCGTCACCACCTAAATGGCCCAATACTGCTTGTTGAGGTAACAAGCGTTTTAAGCGTGAAGAAACTTCTTTGATCACTTTGTCGCCAATGTGATGGCCCAGCGAGTCATTGATATTCTTGAAGTTGTCAATATCGAGGTAGAGCATGATTAACGGCGTTTCGTTGTGGATCAACTGCTCTAAACGTTTGGTAAAGCCAAATCGGTTGTACAGGCCTGTTAGCGAATCGAGATGAATATCGTCTTGTTTGCTGGTAGTAAGTGCGGTGGGTGTTGATTCTGCATCTTGAATCAGAATGAGTTGTGAGTCACTGCCAAGAATCATCGCTGCATCAGCCTGTAAGTGAACTTTGCGTTCAAAGCCACAACGAGGACTGGTTAAACAGGTCAGCGGGGTTTCCCCAAGCATATTGGAGAATGATTTAGAAAAAACGGTCTTAGTTTTTTCATCAACAAACAGACGCGATAAGCTTTCGCCCAGCACATCTTGGATAGAATTGAATCCCAATAATCTTAGAGCTGCAGGGTTCGCGGAAAGAATGCAGTCATCCTCGACTAAAAAAATGCCCTCAGGTAAAAGTGACGTGAGCTTGGAAAACTTTCCTTCTGACTCTTCAAGTGAACGAATTAAGATTTGTTTTTCGGAGGTATCAAGCGCGTGGAAGATGACATGCTCTACT
Organism: Vibrio sp. VPAP30; assembly: GCF_001188205.1. NCBI lineage: Bacteria > Pseudomonadati > Pseudomonadota > Gammaproteobacteria > Vibrionales > Vibrionaceae > Vibrio > Vibrio sp. VPAP30. The sequence continues at coordinate 192,111 of NZ_LBLS01000008.1, read as the reverse complement.
TTGCCTTCGGTTTCAATTGGAGACAGGTTGAAGTGTAGGCTTGTCTCTAAATCGAGATCGCCCATAGTCATCTCTGCTTCTATGGACTCACCTTTGAATGCCCGTTGATAATAAGGCTTAAGGTGCTCATAAAACTGCTGACCCATGATTTGACTATCGCACATGCCAATCAGTTCAGTTGGAGTTAGCCCTGCGATATCGCAATAGCGGCCATTAACCATGGCATAGTTATGCTGGTTATCCAAAATGGCGAAAAAAAACGGACTGTTGGCCGTGATTTTTGTAAACCAGTGCTGAATTTGTTGCGATAGCATCAAGTTTTTCCGACTCTCCAAAGAGCAAATTATCCACTAGGGAGCGAATGTGAGTGATGTGTTAACTATAACTGTCCTTGCGCAGAGTTTAAAGAGTTAAGGCTTAGCGCAGATTCTTTGATAAATGACAGGAATGCCTAGTCAAACATCCTCTATGATGAGTGATTCTAGCTAACAAAGTAACGGATATCTCGCGTGATTAACAAGATACGCACTCAACTAGTGCAAAATGCAGCATCAATTTTGCGATCTCCAGTCCACTTCTTGCCTCAGGTTGTACAAAAAAAAGCCTTGCTTGAAGGGCTTAAAACTGTGTTTAAAGAAGCACTTGAAGACGGTGACTTCGAATTCCTAGAAGGTAAGTGGTTAAGAGTTGAAGTAAAAGATCTGCAATTGAGTTGGCTAATTAGTTATGAAAACGAACAAATTGTCGTTGCAGACAAAGCAGTACAAGAAGATGTTTTGTTTAGTGGTTGTCTTAACGACTTGGTGCTCATCGCAGGACGCAAAGAAGATCCAGACACCTTATTCTTTCAACGTCGTCTAACGATTGAAGGGGACACTGAGCTGGGACTTGAGGTTAAGAACCTTATGGATAGTGTTGATCTAGAATCTTTGCCAAAGCCTCTGCAAACCTTGTTAAATCAGCTAGCCGATTTTGTGCAAAAAGGCTTACAATCGCCTGCAACACATAAAGAGGTTATAAATGCTTATTCGAACTGAAGCGCCGGCAGATATACTTGCCATTGATCGATTGCTAAAATCGACGTTTGAAACAGAGGCTGAAGCTAATTTAGTCATGAAGCTAAGAGAAAATAGTCGCCGCACCTTGTCATTAGTTGCCTGTAACGATGAAGGTGTAGTGGTTGGCTATGTATTATTTAGCCCGGTTACGCTAGAAGGCAGCGATTTGAATTGGCAAGGTTTAGCACCATTAGCGGTCGAAGAAAAGTATCGTAATCAAGGTTTAGCTGCTGAGATGGTTAAGGAAGGGTTATCTTCTTTACGCGAGTTTGGTTACCCAGCCTGTGTTGTCTTAGGTAACCCTGCTTATTATAGCCGTTTTGGTTTTATCGATAGTGAAAAACGCCAAATGCGTTGTCAATGGGATGTTCCGCAAGGTGCATTTCAAGTCCTGTCATTGGTTGAAGGCGAGTTTGACCATCGCTCTGGCCTAATCGAGTACTGTCCTGAATTTTCAGAGCTTTAATTTGAATTGGGTCAATACAAAGCGCTTAATGTGTGCTTTTGTCCTTTTTTTGACCGTTTAGCTCTCAACATGTACCTTTTTGAAAAAATCTACTTGTCAGCGTAATCGGCTTTCGCTAGTATTGCTCGGCCTTCGATAAGGAGGTCGCTAGCCTTGTTCAAAATTTCTTTCAAAGAGTTTTCGAGCGGCGCTGGCTCAACAATTTGGAACATAGGTGGAAATCATGTTTACAGTTCTACTTGTGATTTACCTGTTGGCAGCGGTTGGTGTAATCGGCCTAGTGCTGATTCAACAAGGTAAAGGCGCAGATATGGGAGCCTCATTCGGTGCAGGCGCATCAAACACAGTGTTTGGCGCAAGCGGCTCAGGTAACTTCCTAACCCGAATGACTGCAATTTTTGCAACAGTATTTTTCATCCTTAGCTTAGTGCTTGGTAATATGTCTACGCATAAAACTGAGTCACAATGGGTAGACCCATCTCAAGGTCAAGTTATCCAGCAAGCTGACGATGCGAGTGAAATTCCAGCCCCTCAAGGCGATGAAATTCCTCAATAAGCTATTTTCTAGCTGAAAAATAGAATTAGCTGCCGAGATGGTGAAATTGGTAGACACGCTAGCATGAGGTGCTAGTGCCTTAGGTGTGAGGGTTCGAGTCCCTCTCTCGGCACCATTGATTTACAAACTTGTAAAACACCTTGGAGAGCGTATAATGCTCGACAAGTCGGACGCGGGGTGGAGCAGCTTGGTAGCTCGTCGGGCTCATAACCCGAAGGTCGTCGGTTCAAATCCGGCCCCCGCAACCAAATCCTCTAAGGATTAGGACAAGTTTGCGCAATAGCAATATTGCGAGTTAAGTGGCATAGATAGCACTTAACATATCAGGGTCCAGCAACAAAAAACCCCGACTTTTCGGGGTTTTTTGTTATCTGAATTTTCTAATTGAGAATTTGGAGCTTTGCTTGGAATTTAAATTGGGCTCTGAGCCCTTTTTTTGTTTCTGGAGTGGTTTAAATGACTGGTTTAGAAAGACAACTTACTGAAATGCTTGAAGCTCCTGTAGCAGCATCAGGTTATGAGTTAGTTGGATTAGAATTTGTTCGCGCAGGTGAACACTCAACGTTACGTATCTTCATTGATCACGAGAACGGTATTAATGTTGAAGATTGTGCTGAAGTTAGCCGCCAGGTTAGCGCGGTAATGGACGTTGAAGATCCAATCACAGTGGCTTACAACCTTGAAGTGTCTTCACCAGGTTTAGAAAGACCACTATTCAAAGCAGCACATTATGAACAATTTGTTGGTCACGAGGTAAGCATCGTTTTGAAGATGGCTGTTGGCAACCGTCGCAAGTGGAAAGGTGTAATCCACTCAGTTGATGGTGAAACTATCTCAGTTACTGTTGAAGGTAACGAGGAAGAGTTTGCCCTAAGCAATATTTCAAAAGCTAACCTGATCCCTAAATTTTAATTAAAGTCTTAGAGGCTATTTAAAATGAGTAAAGAAATTTTAGCGGTAGTAGAAGCGGTATCGAACGAGAAAGCGGTACCTCGTGAGCGTATCTTTGAAGCCCTAGAAATTGCTCTGGCTACTTCTACCAAGAAGAAACACGAAATGGAAATTGATGTTCGTGTTGAAATTGACCGTAAAACGGGTGAGTTCGAAACGTTCCGTCGTTGGTTAATTGTCGAAGACGTTGAGAGCCCAACTAAAGAGATCTCTCTAGAAGCTGCTAAGTTTGAAAACGAAGAGCTTGAGCTAGGTGGCTACGTTGAAGATGACATCGAATCGGTAACGTTTGACCGTATTACGACTCAAACGGCTAAGCAAGTTATCGTACAAAAAGTACGTGAAGCTGAGCGTGCACAAATCGTTGAGCAGTTTATTGATAACGAAGGCGAGTTAGTTACTGGTGTGGTAAAGAAAGTTAACCGCGAAACAGTGGTCCTTGACCTAGGTAACAACGCTGAAGCAGTGATCCTACGTGACGACCAGCTTCCTCGTGAAAACTTCCGTCCAGGTGACCGAGTTCGTGGCCTTCTATACAAAGTGGCTCCAGAAGCACGTGGTTTTCAGCTATTCGTTACGCGCTCTAAGTCAGAAATGCTGGCTGAACTATTCCGTGTAGAAGTTCCTGAAATTGCTGAAGAGATCATCGAGCTTAAAGGCGCGGCACGTGATCCTGGTTCTCGTGCAAAAATTGCTGTTAAAACAAATGACAAACGTATTGACCCTGTTGGTGCGTGTGTTGGTATGCGTGGTGCGCGTGTTCAAGCTGTTTCTGGTGAGCTTGGTGGTGAGCGTATCGATATCGTACTTTGGGACGATAACCCAGCGCAGTTTGTTATCAATGCTATGGCGCCTGCAGATGTTGCTTCTATCATCGTTGATGAAGATACAAACGCGATGGACATCGCGGTTGAAGCAGACAACTTAGCGCAAGCAATTGGCCGTAATGGTCAAAACGTACGTCTTGCATCTCAGCTGACTGGTTGGGAACTAAACGTAATGACAGTTGAAGATCTTCACAAGAAACACGCTGAAGAATCTCAAGCTGCAATTGAAAGCTTCATGAAGCACCTAGATATTGAAGAAGATTTCGCTCAACTACTTGTTGAAGAAGGCTTCTCTACTCTAGAAGAAGTCGCTTACGTACCAGTAAATGAGCTTCTAGAAGTTGACGGCCTAGATGAAGATCTAGTCGAAGAACTACGTAATCGTGCTAAGAATGCACTAACTACTCTCGCTCTTGCGCAAGAAGAGTCTTTCGAAGGTGTTGAGCCTGCCGAAGACCTGCTTGGTCTAGAAGGGCTAGAGCGTGAGATGGCATTTAAACTGGCAGCTAAAGGTGTAGCAACACTAGAAGACCTGGCTGATCAGGGTATCGATGATATCGAAGGTATTGAAGGTCTAACCGAAGAACGTGCGGGTGAGCTAATTATGGCAGCTCGTAACATTTGTTGGTTCGGCGACGACGAATAATTTCAGCAAGGAGAAAGCGGATGACACAAATTACTGTTAAGGCACTGAGTGAAGAAATTGGTACTCCAGTGGACCGCTTAATTGAACAACTTGCTGACGCTGGCATGAATAAAGCGGGTAGTGATCAAGTTACTGATGAAGAAAAGCAGAAACTTTTGACTCACCTTAAGAAAGAGCACGGCGACACATCTGGTGACGCGGAGCCTACTCGCTTAACGCTACAGCGTAAAACTCGCAGCACACTAAGCGTTAACGCTGGTGGTGGCAAGAGTAAGGATGTTCAAGTAGAGGTGCGTAAAAAGCGCACTTATGTGAAGCGCAGCATTATCGAAGACGACGCGAAACGTGAGGCTGAGGAAGCAGCAAAGCGTGAAGCGGAAGAGCTTGCGAAGCGTGAGGCTGAAGAGCAAGCAAAACGTGAAGCTGCAGAGAAAGCAAAACGCGAGGCCGAAGAGAAAGCGAAGCGAGAAGCGGATGCAAAACGCGACACTGAAGATAAGGCTAAACGCGCCCAAGCTGATAAGGCTAAGAAAGACATGAATGCAAAAAATGCAGAAGTGAATACTCAAGCGAAAAAAGAAGCTGACGAGCTGAAGCGTCGTCAGGAAGAAGAAGCCCAACGTAAAGCGGAACAAGAAGCTGCGAAGCTTGTTGAAGAAGCTCGTAAGCTAGCTGAAGAAAACGAAGCTCGTTGGACTGAAGAAGAGAAGAAGAAGAAAGAGTTAGAGAATTCTGACTACCATGTAACGACTTCTACTTACGCTCGTGAAGCTGAAGATGCAGCTGACCGTAAAGAAGAAGGTGGCCGTCGTAAGAAGAAGAAGAAAACTTCTGGCAACGATGACCAAAACCGTGGTGGCCGTAACCAACGTGGTGGCCGTGGTCGCAACAAAGGTAAACTAGCTAAACCTACTTCAATGCAACAAGGTTTTGATAAAACTGCAACTGTAGCGAAAGCAGATGTTGCTATCGGCGAAACTATCGTTGTCTCAGAGCTTGCTAACAAGATGTCTGTTAAGGGCACAGAAGTTATCAAAGTAATGATGAAGATGGGCGCAATGGCGACTATCAACCAAGTGATCGACCAAGAAACAGCGGCGCTTGTTGCTGAAGAAATGGGTCACAAAGTTATCCTACGTAAAGAAAACGAGCTAGAAGAAGCGGTACTATCAGATCGTGATAACAGCTTGGAATCAGTGCCTCGTGCACCAGTAGTAACTATCATGGGTCACGTAGACCATGGTAAAACTTCTACACTTGACTACATCCGTAAAGCACACGTTGCTTCAGGTGAAGCAGGCGGTATCACGCAGCACATTGGTGCGTACCACGTAGAAACTGATAACGGTATGATCACTTTCCTTGATACTCCTGGACACGCGGCATTTACAGCAATGCGTGCTCGTGGTGCTCAAGCAACAGATATCGTTGTTCTAGTAGTAGCAGCAGACGATGGCGTAATGCCACAGACAATCGAAGCAATCCAGCACGCGAAAGCGGCAGGTGTTCCTCTGATTGTTGCTGTCAACAAGATTGATAAAGAAGACGCAAACCCAGATAACGTTAAGAACGAGCTAGCTCAATACGACGTTATTCCTGAGGAGTGGGGCGGTGAGAACATGTTCGTTCACATCTCTGCGAAACAGGGTACAAACATCGAAGGTCTTCTAGAGACTATCCTTCTACAATCTGAAGTTCTAGAACTGACTGCAGTTGAAGAAGGCATGGCGTCGGGTGTTGTTGTTGAATCTCGTCTAGATAAAGGTCGCGGTCCAGTAGCAACAGTACTTGTTCAATCAGGTACGCTAAACAAAGGTGATATCTTACTTTGTGGTCAAGAATACGGCCGCGTTCGTGCAATGCGCGATGAAAACGGTAAAGAAATCACTTCAGCAGGTCCTTCTATCCCTGTAGAAATCATCGGTCTATCTGGTGTGCCATCTTCAGGTGACGAAGCAACTGTAGTTCGTGATGAGCGTAAAGCGCGTGAAGTTGCAAACTACCGTCAAGGTAAATTCCGTGACGTGAAACTTGCTCGTCAGCAGAAATCTAAACTAGAGAACATGTTCTCTAACATGACTGCTGGTGAAGTTGCTGAACTTAACGTTGTTCTTAAAGCTGACGTTCAAGGTTCTGTTGAAGCAATCGCAGACTCGCTACTGAAACTTTCTACTGACGAAGTGAAAGTGAATATCGTAGGTTCTGGTGTTGGTGGTATTACTGAAACTGACGCAGTTCTTGCTGAAGCTTCAAACGCTATCATCCTTGGCTTCAACGTTCGTGCAGATGCTTCAGCGCGTCGTGCAATCGAATCAGCTAACGTTGACCTACGTTACTACTCAATCATTTACCAATTGATTGATGAAGTGAAACAAGCAATGGGCGGCATGCTAGCTCCAGAATTCAAGCAAGAGATCATTGGTCTTGCTGAAGTGCGTGACGTATTTAAGTCACCTAAACTGGGCGCAATCGCTGGTTGTATGGTTACAGAAGGTATCATCAAACGTAGCAACCCTATCCGCGTACTACGTGAGAACGTTGTTATCTATGAAGGTGAACTAGAGTCACTTCGTCGCTTTAAAGATGACGTTCAAGAAGTTAAGAACGGCTACGAGTGTGGTATCGGCGTTAAGAACTACAATGATGTTCGCGTTGGTGACCAGATCGAAGTATTCGAAATCGTAGAAGTTAAACGTACTCTTGACTAATTGACTAACATTGCTGGCTTACTCATTGATGAATAAGCAGTAATTGGTTGTTGAATACGCCATGGGGGGCTGGAATTTATCCATCCCCCCATTCTTTCTAATAAGAGAAAAGATATGTCAAAAGAATTTAGCCGCACGCAGCGTGTTTCACAGCAGCTGCAAAAAGAACTTGCGATGATCCTTCAACGTGAAGTTCGTGATTCTCGCCTAGGTATGGTGACCATTTCTGATGTAGAAGTGTCACGTGATCTAGCGTATGCAAAAGTATTCGTTACTTTCCTATGTGTTGGTGAGCAAACACCAGAATCTTGCCTAGAAGCATTACGTGAGCACGAAGTGCACATTCGCATGATGCTAGGTAAGCGTATTCGTCTACGTCTAACGCCAGAAGTTCGCTTCTACTACGACAATACTCTTGTTGAGGGTATGCGTATGTCGAACCTTGTGTCTGAGGTGGTAAGCGAAGACAAGCGCAAGCAACAAGACTCAGGTCGCGAAGAAGACCAGGCAGGTGAAGAGTAATGGCTCGTCGTCGTAAAGGTCGTCCAATTAATGGCGTTATCCTTCTGGATAAACCAACAGGCATTTCATCTAATGATGCACTGCAAAAAGTAAAGCGTGTTTACTTTGCAGAAAAAGCAGGTCATACCGGTGCTCTGGATCCCCTAGCGACAGGTATGCTGCCAATTTGCCTTGGTGAAGCAACCAAGTTTTCTCAATTTTTGCTCGATTCAGATAAGCGTTACCGAGTGATAGCTAAACTAGGTGAGCGCACTGATACATCAGATTCTGACGGTGAGGTTGTCGAAACTCGTCCAGTCGATGTGTCTCTAGACAAGCTAGAAGCATCTATCGATAAGTTCCGTGGTGAGTCTGACCAAGTACCTTCAATGTTTTCTGCGTTGAAGTATCAAGGTAGGCCTCTGTATGAGTATGCGCGTAAAGGCATTGAAGTGCCGCGTGAATCACGCAAGATTACCGTGTATGAAATTGTCCTGCATCGCTTTGAAGGTGATGAAGTGGAGATGGAAGTACACTGTTCTAAAGGCACCTATATCCGCACTATCGTCGATGATCTGGGTGAAATGCTAGGTTGTGGCGCTCATGTGACTATGCTTCGTCGTACTGGGGTTGCAAAATACCCGTATGGGAAGATGGTGACACTTGAGCAGTTAAATGAGCTACTTGAGCAAGCACATCGTGATGAAGTCGCTCCTAAAGAGTTGCTCGATCCGTTGCTATTGCCAATGGATACCGCAGTTGAAGATTTGCCAGAGGTGAATTTGAGTGCTGAGTTAACCAACCTAGTACAACACGGTATGCCGGTACAAGTATTAGGTGCACCAGAAGGGACGCCACTGCGTATGACTTCTGGTGAAGAGAAACTCTTTATTGGTGTTGCAGAAGTCAATGACGACGGTAAGGTCGCGCCTAAGCGCCTCGTTGTTTTCCGTGATGAAGCCGAGCAGTAATTAGCTTTCCCGCTAATATAAAAACCGAAGCCTAATGCTTCGGTTTTTTGTATCTGGCCGCTAGGCGTTTACTTGATAAGGCCGCTTTCTTTTAGTCGCTCGCGCAGTTCATCGGCTCGTTTCCGGTTAACACCAAAATCCGAATAGCCAACACGTGACTCAGAGCGCACCACTAGTTTATCGCCTTCAATTTTTAGCTCTAAGTCGTCAACAAAGCGCATGATCTTCGAGGTGCACTCGATACGCAAATACCCTCCTTCTTTGACCGCAGTTTTCGCCCCTGCTAGCTTGAGAGCTGCTTGTTCAATACTGTCGATATTAGCATCTGCTGTTAGGGGGAAGGGGGCGAGCTGATATTTCTCACGGTTATCTTGGGTCGAGACACAGTTGGGTTTATCTCCACATGGTGAAGCAGAACGATCCGTCATGGTTTGAACTCCTTGGCTACAAGCGGTTAAACCCAACACTGTAATGGAAAGGAGAGCTGCTTTCTTCATGTTGAATTCCTGTTTGTTATTTTGTCTTAATTATATGTACCGCAAGAAAAAAGGATCCAATCATAGGATCCTTTTGTGATGTTGATAGAGGCAAAAATTGGATCAGACTTCTAGATAATCGAGAATGCCTTCTGCTGCTTTACGCCCTTCATCAATCGCAGTAACAACAAGATCAGATCCGCGAACGGCATCTCCTCCGGCAAAGATCTTTTTGTTGCTCGTCTGGAACATAAACTCTTGATCAGATGGTGCTTTGATACGTCCCCATTGATCGAGTTCTACGCCATATGGTTCAAGCCAACTCATCTGGTGGGGTTGGAATCCAAATGCCATGATAACGGCATCGGCTTCCAATACATGTTCACTGCCTTCTACAGGTTCTGGGCGACGGCGCCCCGCTTCATCTGGTTCACCCAATGCCGTTTTGACCACTTTGACACCGCTGACTTTGCCTGAGCTGTCGACCTCAAGTCCTAGTGGCTGAAGGTTAAACATAAAGTTAACCCCTTCTTCTTTGGCATTTTTTACCTCACGACGAGAGCCCGGCATGTTGGCTTCATCGCGGCGGTAAGCACAAATGACGTTATCGGCACCTTGACGAATTGATGTACGTACACAGTCCATGGCGGTATCACCACCACCAAGGACGACCACTTTTTGCCCTGCCATATCAATAAATGGTTGGTCATCTTCTAAGCTCATTACCTTATAGGTATTTGATACTAAGAAAGGTAGAGCGTCATAGACACCAGGAGCATCCTCGTTGTCTAGACCCGCACGCATATTCTTGTAAGTGCCCACACCCAAGAACACGGCATCATATTCATCAACCAATTGCTGCATCTGAATATCTTTACCCACTTCGACATTGAGCTGGAACTCGACGCCCATCTCGCTAAAGACTCGACGGCGATTTTCCATGACCCCTTTCTCTAACTTAAAAGAAGGGATACCAAAGGTGAGTAGCCCGCCAATTTCTGGGTAGCGATCGAAAACAACGGGCTTGATGCCGTTACGAACTAAGATATCTGCTGCTGCAAGGCCAGCAGGCCCTGCACCGATAATGGCGACCTTCTTATCTGTCCACTCAACTTTGGACATGTCTGGTTTCCAGCCCATCTCAAACGCTTTATCGGTAATGTACTTTTCAATATTACCAATCGTTACGGCACCAAAGTCGTCATTTAAGGTACAAGAGCCTTCACACAGCCTATCTTGAGGACATACTCGACCACACACTTCAGGCAAGCTGTTAGTTTGGTGAGAGAGCTCAACGGCTTCTAGAATACGTCCTTCATTGGCAAGCTTTAGCCATTGAGGGATATAGTTGTGAACAGGGCATTTCCATTCACAGTAAGGGTTACCACAATCCAAACAGCGATCAGCTTGTGCAGTGGCTTGTTGCTTAGTAAAGGGTTCATAGATTTCGACGAACTCAATCTTACGAGTTTTAATCGGCTTTTTCGCAGGATCTACACGTTGTACGTCGATAAATTGGTATACGTTCTGACTCATGATTCAAACATCCTCCATGAATTATTGGACTTGAACGCGCAGTTCTGCGGCACTGCGGCTTTGATGGCCCAGCAGGGTGTTTAAGTCTGCTGCTTGAGGTTTCACCAAGTAGAACTTTGGAATCCATTCATCAAAGTTCGCTAAGATGTTTTCTGCGTGAGCAGAGCCGGTCTCTTCTAAGTGTTCTGCAATTAAGCCACGTAAATGTTCCTGATGAATATAGAGTTCAGAAAGAGCAACAGCCTCCACTGATTCTTGGTTTACACGACCTTGGAAGTCGTCGTTTTCATCCAAGACGTAGGCAAAGCCACCTGTCATCCCTGCACCAAAGTTCACACCAGTCGCACCAAGAATGGCAACAATACCACCTGTCATGTATTCACAGGCGTTATCGCCAGCACCTTCAATCACAGAGATGGTGCCAGAGTTACGCACCCCGAATCGCTCGCCTGCGGTACCTGCGGCAAATAGCTTGCCGCCTGTTGCACCATACAAACAGGTGTTGCCGATGATGGTTGCCTCATTACATCTAAAGGCGGTACCTTGGTGAGGCTTGATAACAATTTTGCCGCCAGCCATGCCTTTACCTACATAGTCATTGGCATCACCCGTCAGATAGAGTTCAACACCGCCTGCATTCCAGACTCCAAATGACTGACCCGCGGTACCATCCAGATGGAGCTTGATAGGAGTCGCTGCCATACCTTGATTACCGTAGCGTTTGGCTATTTCACCAGAAAGGCGAGCGCCAATTGATCGGTCAGTATTAATGACATTGTAGAAAAGGTCTGCCCCCAGCTTGGCTTCTACAGCCGCTAAGGTGTCTTCAACGATCTTTTGGTTGAGTTCTGCCTTGTCAAATGGAGCGTTTGGTTCGGTCCAATAAAGCGGGTGGTTTTGTGGTGACACTGGTGCTTCAAGAATACTAGATAGATCGAGCTTGCTCTGTTTGGCGGTCATACCTTCTACTGCTTCAAGTAGATCGGTACGGCCAATAAGATCAGTTAGCTTTTCAACTCCTAGCTCAGCTAATAGCTCGCGTACTTCATCTGCAAGACCGACAAAGTAGTTCATTACCATCTCAGGTAGGCCTTTGAAGTATTCTTTACGTAAGGTGTCATCTTGCGTTGCGACGCCTGTCGCACAGTTATTTAGATGACAAATACGTAGGAATTTACAGCCCATCGCAACCATTGGTGCGGTACCAAAACCGAAGCTTTCTGCACCCAAGATAGCGGCTTTTACGACATCAAGTCCGGTTTTTAGGCCGCCGTCGACTTGCAAACGAATTTTATGGCGTAGGCCATTAGCAACCAGCGCTTGCTGAGTTTCTGCTAGTCCAAGCTCCCAAGGGCTACCTGCGTATTTAACTGAGGTGAGTGGACTTGCTGCCGTACCACCATCATAACCAGAAATGGTAATCAGATCGGCATAAGCCTTGGCAACTCCTGTTGCGATAGTGCCGACGCCAGGTTCAGAAACCAACTTCACCGATACCAGAGCATTCGGATTGACCTGCTTAAGGTCGAAAATAAGCTGAGCCAAATCCTCAATCGAATAGATATCGTGATGAGGAGGAGGGGAGATAAGGGTTACCCCTTGCACTGAATAGCGTAGTTTAGCGATTTCAGCCGTGACTTTATGCCCCGGTAACTGACCGCCTTCACCAGGCTTCGCCCCTTGTGCAACCTTGATTTGCAAGACATCAGCATTAGTTAAGTAGTGAGGTGTTACACCAAAACGTCCTGAGGCAATCTGCTTGATACGAGAGTTACGTTCAGTACCAAAACGGCGTGGATCTTCACCACCTTCACCGGAGTTTGAGTAACCCCCCAGTCGGTTCATGGCGGCTGCCAGAGCTTCATGAGCCTCAGGGCTTAAAGCGCCGATAGACATCGCTGCGGAATCAAATCGTTTGAACAGTTCAGTGCTTGGCTCGATTTGTTCCAGTGGTAACGGTGAGTCTGATTTCTTCAGTTGCATTAAGTCACGCAGCATAGCCACAGGGCGATCATTGACCTGTTTGGCAAAACTCTTATAGTCCGAAGAGTCGCCGGACTTAACTGCGGTTTGTAAGGTTCCTACAACATCTGGGTTGTAGGCGTGGTATTCACCACCGTGGACATATTTGAGCAATCCACCATGTTCGATAGGTTTGCGTTTTGCCCAAGCTTTGCGAGAAAGGTTGTAAAGGTCTTGCTCAAAGTCTTCAAAGTTTGCACCTTGAATTCGGGTTGTAACACCATTAAAGCATAGCTCGACAACTTCCTGACTTAGGCCGACAGCTTCAAACAACTGAGAACAACGGTATGAAGCGACCGTTGAAATGCCCATCTTAGACATAATCTTGTACAGGCCTTTGTTGATGCCGTACTGGTAGTTTTGCATCACTTCGCGATAGCTCTTATCGATCGCACCATCATCAATCACTTTGCCTAAGGCTTCATAGGCCAGGTACGGGTAGACCGCGGTTGCGCCAAAGCCAAGTAGAACCGCAAATTGATGAGGATCGCGCACCGTTCCTGTTTCTGCAATGATGTTAGCATCACAGCGCAAATTAGCTTCAATTAGGCGGCTTTGCACTGCGCCTACTGCCATGGCGGCTGGGATAGGCAACATGCCTTTACGTAATGCTCGGTCAGAAAGAACCACGAGCACAGAGCCATCTTTTACCGCCTGCTCAGCTTGATCACAAAGATCTAAGATGGCCTTTTCGAGATCTTTCTCTTGAGGATCGTAGTTAATATCCAGTACTGAATTGCCATAGTGTAGATCGTTTAGCTCAAGCAACTGCTTCATATCTGAGTAAAGCAGAACGGGTGAATCAAAGGTGACTCGATGCGCGTGGCCATCGGTTTCACAGAAGACATTCATCTCCTGACCAATACTGGTTGCAAGCGACATGACGTGTTTTTCACGTAATGGATCGATCGGTGGGTTGGTTACTTGAGCGAATTTTTGACGGAAGTAGTCAGTGACAAGGCGCTCTTTAGAAGAGAGCACTGCCATTGGCGTATCATCACCCATTGACCCAACGGCTTCTTGACCCATATCACCAAGAACACGAAGCACTTGATCGACCTCTTCGTTGCTCATCGCAAACTGTTTTTGGTAGGTTTTGAGTTGGTGATCGTCAAAGCTACGTTCACCAACCTGATCTTCTGCTAATTGTGAGAATGGTGTGAGTTTATGAACATTGCTATCCATCCACTCTTTGTATGGGTGGCGACCCTTAAGATCATTATCAATTTCGCTTGATTGCCATAGCTTGCCTTGGCGAGTATCCACCACTAGCAGTTCACCGGGACCAACGCGGCCTTTTTCCGCCACTTCATCCGGTGCGTAATCCCAAATACCAACCTCTGATGCGAGAGTGATCAGCTTGTCTTTTGTGATCACATAACGAGCAGGGCGTAGGCCATTTCTATCTAAGTTACATGCCGCATATCGACCATCGGAAAGCACGATACCAGCCGGGCCGTCCCACGGTTCCATATGTTTCGAGTTGAAGTCGTAGAAGGCGCGTAGATCTGGGTCCATATCCGGGTGGTTTTGCCACGCAGGTGGAACAAGCATACGCATAGCGCGGAAGATATCCATGCCACCGGCTAAGAACAGATCAAGCATATTATCTAAGCTTGATGAATCTGAACCCGTTTCATTCACAAATGGTGCCGCGGTCTTTAGATCTGGCAATAGCGGCGACGAGAACTTATAAGCTCGCGCTCGCGCCCACTGCCTATTACCTTGAATCGTATTGATTTCACCATTGTGGGCGAGATACCTGAATGGCTGAGCCAGTGGCCAACGTGGTTGAGTGTTAGTCGAAAAACGCTGGTGGAATAGGCAGATAGCAGATTCCATTCGTAGATCGGCGAGGTCTAAATAGAACCTTGGTAAGTCTGCTGGCATACACAGACCTTTGTACACTATGACTTGAGTCGACAAGCTACAAATATAAAATTCGTTATCGTCTACGATCTGCTTTTCAATCCGGCGGCGAGCGATATACAGGCGTCGTTCAATGTCGCGCTCACGCCATCCCGCAGGAGCTGAGATAAAGACTTGCTGAATATTGGGCAGTGAATCGGCCGCGATTGGACCTAATACTGCCGAGTTGATCGGCACTTTTCGCCAACCAGATATGGTCAATGTCTCTTGTGCAAGCTCCTGATTAATAATGTCTTTGGCTTGCTGAGCTTTAAGAGGGTCTTGATTGAAAAAAATCATACCTACGGCATATTGCTTGCCGAGGTTGAAACTATTTTCTTCAGCGATGAGACGAAGGTATGAGTCGGGCTTTTGTAATAAAAGACCACAGCCATCCCCCGTTTTTCCGTCAGCGGCGATACCACCACGGTGGGTCATGCGGTCAAGTGCTGAAATTGCGGTGCGTACCAGTTTATGGCTTGGCTCACCTTCCATATGTGCAATCAAGCCAAATCCACAGTTGTCTTTTTCAAGACGAGGATCATATAAAGCCATTGCAATTCTCCCTTTGCTTCTCTGTCATCCCGACAGAACTACCAACATTAAAAGGGTTGGTATGTATGACTAACTATGCGTTCTAATTGTTATATATCGAATAGATATGCAGTGAATTTTCTTAAAAATTTTAACAAAATTGGACGAATTCATTTTCATCGACTTTACAACGTATAGGTTATTGCAAAAAAGGTCAAGTTCTTGGTGGAATATCACGCCAATATGCGATTTACCACTGAATGCGCTGTAATAACCTATATAATTCAGAAGTTTAAGGTTTTTATTGTTACAATTTTGCAACAAAGGGTGTTTTGGGAAAATAAAAAAGACCAGCACAATGTACTGGTCAATTGGAAAAGTTTGGAAGGAATGATTGTTTATGCTTAACCACCTAGAATCTACTAAATGAGTTTCTTAGGTGGCTAATTATTATGCTGAGAGCATCAGTGAGTCTGCTTTTGCTTCAAGATTGGAGTTACCCATTAGGTAATCATCAATAGCAATCGCACACTCGCGACCTTCGTTGATACAACGGACGACAAGTGATTGACCTGTACGCATATCACCAGCTGCAAAGACACCTTTCTGATTGGTTGAAAAGCCTTCAGTTGCTACGTTACCGCGCTCATCAAGTTTGATATCAAGTTGAGCAAGTACACCTGTTGGTTCTGGGTGTAAGAAACCCATGGCTAGGAAGGCCATATCACATGGGATAACACGTTCAGAGTTCGCAACTTCTTCAAAAGTAGGGCGCTCACCAGGTACTGCATCTTTCCATACGATATCAGCAATGCGTAGACCTGTTACTTGACCTTGCTCGTTACCGATGAACTCTTTAGTCAAAATATTCCAATGACGATCACAACCTTCTTCGTGAGAAGTGGTTGTCTTCATGATCATTGGGTATTGAGGCCAAGGCATGTTTGCTGGGCGCTTCTCTGGTGGGATCGGCATGATCTCAACCTGAGTAACACTTGCTGCTTTATGACGGTTAGACGTACCAACACAGTCAGAACCAGTATCACCACCACCGATAACCACAACGTGCTTGTCTTTGGCGTGAATTTCTTCACCTTTAAGATCCATGTCGTTTGCGCGGCGGTTGTTTTGACCTAGGAATTCCATTGCGAAGTGAACGCCTTTCAGTTCACGACCTGGAACAGGAAGGTCACGTGGAACCGTTGAGCCACCGGTTAGTAGTACCACATCGAACTCTTGACGAAGCTGTTGCGCATTAACGTCAACACCGATGTGTTGGTTTACTTTGAACTCAACGCCCGCATCAGCCATTAGGTTGATCTTACGATCAATCACATCCATGCCCAATTTAAAGTCTGGAATGCCGAAGCGCAGGAGACCACCGACTTTTTCGTCACGCTCAAATACTGTCACTGAGTGACCAGCACTGTTTAGCTGTTCAGCCGCAGCAAGCCCCGCAGGACCTGAGCCGATAATCGCGATGGTTTTACCTGTACGAGAACGAGGTGTTTTCGGTTTTGCGTACCCTTTACGGTATGCAGTTTCTACAATCGTTTTCTCGATGTTACAGATAGTGATAGGGTCTTGGTTGATACCGAGAACACATGCACTCTCACAAGGAGAAGGACATACACGACCAGTAAATTCAGGGAAGTTGTTGGTTGAGCTTAGAATGTTCCAAGCTTCTTCCCAGCTGTCACGGTAAACCGCGTCGTTAAATTCTGGGATGATGTTGCCAATCGGACAACCGCTGTGACAGAAAGGAACACCACAGTCCATACAACGAGAAGCCTGAGTATTGATCTTGTCACCAAACTCTTCGTTCAGAACGAATTCTTTGTTGTCTTCAATACGAACCGAAGGGTCGAGCTTGTTTGGAAGCTCACGACCATGTTCTAAAAATCCAGTAGGCTTACCCATTATACTGCCTCCACTTGTTCCGTTTGTGCTTGCTCTGCTTCAGCCTTACGCTTCTGAAGTACCGCTTTGTAATCACGCGGCATTACCTTAACCATGGTTTCTAGGCTTGCTTCAAAGTTGTCTAGGAAAGACTGAGCAACTTCACTTCCTGTGAATTGAACTTGCTTAGTTAGCATATCTTTCAGTAGTTCGCGATCTTCTGCTTCGATTGGATCTAGGTCTACCAATTCAGGGTTTAGCTTGGTTTCGAAGTCGCCTGACTTATCCCAAACGTAAGCCACACCGCCACTCATACCAGCTGCAAAGTTGCGACCTGTTGAGCCAAGGATTACTGCGACACCACCTGTCATGTATTCACAACCGTGGTCACCAACACCCTCAACAACAACTTTCGCGCCTGAGTTACGTACACAGAAACGCTCACCAGCCATACCGCGGATGTATGATTCACCCGACGTTGCACCGTAGAAACATACGTTACCAACAACGATGTTATCTTCAGCGACGATTGAAGATTTTGCGTCTGGGTAAAGCACTAACGTACCGCCAGATAAACCTTTACCCCAGTAATCGTTCGCATCGCCTTCTACCTCGAACTTCACGCCCTTAGCCAGGAAGGCACCGAATGACTGACCCGCAGAACCTGTAAACTTGACGTTCATTGGCTGTGGTAGACCTGTATCTTTGTAAACCTTAGAGATTTCGTTCGATAGCATGGTACCTGCAGAGCGATCCGTGTTGATGATAGGGAATTCAGCATTCACTGCTTCGCCTTTTTCAAGTGCAGGGATAGCAGCTTGAATCAACTTGCGGTCTAGAACTTGTTCTAGGTTGTGGTTTTGCTCTGTTTGGTTGTAGATGCCATCGCCTTCACGTGCTTGCTCGATATGAAGCACAGGTGATAGGTCTAGGTTCTTGTATTTCCAGTGTTTGATGTCTTCACGAACTTTGAGTTTGTGCGACTGACCAACCATCTCATCGATAGTGCGGTAGCCAAGTTCAGCCATCACTTCACGTAGACCTTCAGCCATGTAGTGGAAGAATGTCACTACGTCTTCTACGCGGCCATCAAAGCGCTCACGTAGAGTCTTATTCTGAGTTGCGATACCAACAGGACAGGTGTTCTTGTGACACTTACGCATCATGATACAACCTTCAACAACCAATGCTGCTGTTGCCACGCCCCATTCCTCAGCACCTAGCAGCGTTGCTACTGCAAGGTCGCGAGGTGTTTTCATCTGACCATCAGACTGAACCACGATACGGTTACGTAGACCGTTCTTGATTAGAGTTTGGTGCGTTTCTGCTAGACCAAGCTCCCAAGGTAGACCTGTGTGACGGATAGACGACATCGGTGATGCCCCTGTACCGCCATCGAAGCCGGCGATCAAGACAACGTCTGCTTTGGCTTTCGCTACACCTGACGCGATAGTACCTACGCCAGCTTCCGAAACGAGCTTAACGTTGACACGACCAGCGCGGTTAGCGTTCTTCAAGTCGTAAATTAGCTGGGCCAAATCTTCGATTGAGTAGATATCATGGTGCGGCGGTGGTGAGATTAGACCGACACCAGGAGTCGAGTGACGTGTTGCACCGATCCAGTCATCAACTTTATCACCTGGTAGCTGACCCCCTTCACCTGGTTTCGCACCTTGAGCCATCTTGATCTGTAGCTCATCTGCGTTAGTGAGGTAGTAAGAAGTCACACCGAAGCGGCCTGAAGCAACCTGTTTGATTGCTGAGCGTTCCCAATCCCCGTTCTCTTTGCGCTCGAAGCGAGTTGGGTCTTCACCACCTTCACCAGAGTTCGATTTCGCGCCAATGCGGTTCATCGCAACTGCCAGCGTTGAGTGTGCTTCGTACGAGATAGAACCGAATGACATCGCACCTGTTGCGAAACGCTTAAGGATGTTTTCGATTGGCTCGACTTCTGCTAGCGGGATTGAACCAGCTGGGTTTTTAACAAAATCTAGCTGGCTACGCAGTGTTGCTGCGTTATCGCCTTGATCATCAACTGCTTTCGCGTATTCCTTGAACTGGGCATAATCTTTGTTGCGAGTCGATTCTTGCAGTAGTGAAATTGTCTCAGGGTTAAACAGGTGTTTTTCACCACGCTGTTTCCACTGGTAAACACCACCGACATCAAGAACTTGTACTGGAATTTCACGTGTAGGGTAACCAATGCGATGACGCACTAGTACTTCTTTCGCGATATCGTCAATCGTTAGACCTTGGATGCGTGAAACCGTACCTGTGAAGTACTTATCGACAACGGACTTGCTGATACCTAGCGCTTCGAAGATCTGTGCTCCGTGGTAAGACTGTAGCGTCGAGATCCCCATCTTAGAGAAGATCTTCAGTAGACCGCCGTTGATAGACTTACGGTAGTTCTCAAATAGATCACGAATATTTGTTTCAGGATCAAGCTTCTTAGTGCGCTGCAGTTCAACCATAGTTTCGATAACTAGGTATGGGTTAACAGCGTTAGCACCATAACCGACAAGCGTTGCGAAGTGGTGCGTTTCACGTGCATCACCTGTTTCAACCACGATATCACACTTGGCACGTAGACCTTTACGGATCAGGTGGTGGTGAACAGCACCAACGGCCAGCATAGCTGGAATCGCGGCGTGGTTAGAGTTAACGGCACGGTCAGTTAAAAGGATGATTGAGTAACCATCGATGACTGCATCTTCAGCATACTGACAGATACGCTTAAGCGCGCGCTCTAGTTTACCTTCGTCTTCGCTTGCTTGGAAAACAATGTCTAGCGTCTTGGCTTGAAGGTGTTCGTTATCAATCGCACGCAGTTTCTCAAGCTCAGAGTTAGATAGAACTGGAGACTCAAGCTCTACTTTTTGACAGTGCTGTGGTGACTCAGCAAGCAGGTTCTGATCTTTACCTAGGTAAGTGTTCAGAGACATAACCATGCGCTCACGAATCGGATCGATAGGTGGGTTGGTTACCTGAGCAAATAGCTGTTTAAAGTAGTTCGAAAGATGTTGCGATTGGTGCGAAAGAATCGCTAGCGGCCAGTCAGCACCCATTGCTGAAAGTGGCTCTTTGCCATCCTTCGCCATAGGTACGATGATTTCGTTAACTTCTTCTGAACTTACGCCAAATGCTTGCTGCTTGTGCAGTAGCTTCTCTGGTGATGGTTGGTTGAATTCGTTACTTGCATCAGGCAGCTTCTTCAAACTCAGTAGGTTTTCTTCAACCCACTTTTCGTATGGCTGCGCTGATGCAATGCCATCTTTCACTTCTTCATCAGAAATGATGCGGCCTTGTTCTAGGTCAGCAACGAAGATTCGACCTGGTTGTAGACGACCGCGGAACTCAACGTTCTCAGGCTCAATCTCAACAACACCAGACTCAGAAGCCATCACTAGGAAGTCATCTTTGGTCACTGTGTAGCGAGAAGGGCGTAGACCGTTACGGTCAAGCGTCGCACCTACTTGAACACCGTCAGTGAAACACACCGATGCAGGGCCATCCCATGGTTCCATTACGTTTGCGTGGTATTGGTAGAACGCGCGACGAGTTGGGTCCATGTTTTTGTTTTCTTGCCATGCTTCAGGGATCATCATCATCAACGCATGTGGCAGGCTGCGACCAGATAGGACTAGGAGCTCAAGTGCCATATCGAAGTTAGATGAATCCGAGCTACCTTCCTGACAGATAGGCAGTAGCATGTCGATCTCTGCTTGAGTAAACAAGTCAGATTCAATGATCGCCTCACGAGCTTTCATCCAGTTCAGGTTACCGCGAACTGTGTTGATTTCACCATTGTGAGCAATGTAACGGAAAGGCTGAGCAAGACGCCAGCGTGGGAATGTATTGGTAGAGAATCGAGAGTGAACAAGCGCAAGCGCACTCACCATTGTTGGATTCTGTAGATCTAAGAAGTATTGAGGTACTTGCTCTGTCGTTAGCTGACCCTTGTACACCACTGTCTTGTAAGACATTGAGTTGATGTAGAAGTCATCACCAATATTCGACACGCTTTCTAGACATACGCGAACAGTGTAATTTCGCAGTACGTAAAGCTTACGCTCTAATTCTTCAGGCGTAATACCTGGCCCGCCAGAGACAAACACATGCTCAAATTGAGGCTCGGTGCTTAGAGGATCTGCGCCGATCATTGAGTTGTCAGTTGGTAGAACGCGGTAACCAATAACGTCTAGCTCTAGACGCTGTGCATTACGTTCTAAAATATCGCGACATTGCGCTCGTTTGTGTTCATCTTTGGGGAAAAGTACAACACCGACACCGTATTTCTCAAAAGAGGGTAGCTTGATAGCAAGCTTTACCGTTTCTTCTAACAGAAATTCATGGGGCTTTTGCAATAAGATACCTGCACCGTCACCACTGCACGGGTCACAACCTTGACCACCACGGTGTTCCATACGGGCTAGCATATCCAGTGCCTGAGTAACTACTTCGTGTGATTTACGGTTTTTAAGGTGAGCAACAAAACCGATACCACAAGCGTCATGCTCCAGTTCCGGAGTGTATAGACCTTGGGCATTTTGCTCTCTATCTACCATAGATACATCCTTCCAGTTCAATAGGCGCAAATGTGCTAGTCGAAACTAGTTCAGTTCTACGTCCTGTCCTTTATAATTTTGATTCGAAGTCAGCCTAGGTTGGCGACTTTGATTCCTTTCCGTATCTCGCAGAAAAATATTGCGAGAAAAACAATCCTTGGTGGAATCCCGTTTTTTAGCATCACAATCTAGTGATTTATATAGGTGGGAGTGGGATAACACCGACGTTTCACCGAGTTTTTATGTAACTAAAATCACAAAAAACAGCGAAATCTGTAAGTATCCTACAATTTAGTGAGGATGAAATGCAATCAAAACTCGATGCTGTTGCCCACTTTTTTTGGGTTATAAATGAATATTATGTTTAACTTTTGCGTAACAATCTGAGCGAGGCACGTTATTTTTGCATGTTTATTGATATTGATTAATGCTTCGCTTGTTTGAAATCGTTACTTTGCCTCCTCCATTTTTTTCATAATTGTAATTAAATTACACAGATCTTAATGAGATTTATTTCGATTCGGGTAAGAGGTCAATAATGCAGCTTCATGAGTTGGTCAATACCATCGGACAAGATTTACAACGTCGCTACGGTGAAAAAGTCCATAAGCTAACGCTTCATGGTGGATTTAGCTGCCCTAATCGAGATGGCACAATAGGTCGAGGTGGCTGTACGTTTTGCAATGTTGCTTCATTTGCCGATGAACAAGCTCAGATCAAAAGCATCCAAGACCAACTGACAGACAGGGCAGGAGAGATTGATCGTGCCAAGCGTTATCTCGCATACTTCCAAGCCTATACCAGCACATATGCCGAAGTTCAGGTGCTTAAGAATATGTACGAAGAAGCGCTTAAAACAGCCGACATTGTTGGCCTCTGTGTCGGTACTCGGCCTGACTGTGTGCCAGATGCCGTTTTAGAGTTACTGTCAAGCTATGTAGAGCAAGGTTACGAAATCTGGCTTGAACTTGGATTGCAAACGGCGAACAACCGCACTCTTAAGCGTATCAATCGCGGTCATGACTTTGAGTGCTATGCGGAGATCACTAAGCGCGCTCGTGCACTGGGGATCAAGGTCTGTACTCATCTTATCGTAGGATTGCCTAAAGAGACCCGAGAAGACAATACTGAGACTTTAAGCAAGGTGCTTGATGTTGGGACCGATGGCATCAAACTGCATGGATTGCATATTGTTGAAGGCAGTACCATGGCTAAGGCATGGAAAGCGGGCAAATTAGACGCCCCTGATCTAGAGGGATATGTTGCGATCGCGAGTGAACTGATTCGCATGACGCCACCAGAAGTGGTTTACCATCGAGTCTCTTCTGCAGCTCGTAAGCCGACACTACTTGCTCCACTTTGGTGTGAGAATCGCTGGCTTGCTATGACGGAAATAGGCCGAACACTTAATCGTGAAGGTGCACAGGGGTCATTAACAAATCAGTCATTTATATATACAAAACCAATATTAAAGGCTGATTGTTGAGCAATAAGCTGATATCTTTTATACACTTACAAAGGTGTAATAAAGATAGGTTTGAGAAGCTGAATGGAACAAGTATTAGTTTGGTTGTGGGACACCTCCCACGGGCATGGATTTGATCTTGTTGTCATTTTGCTCTCGATCATTACCGTTGCTGTCATTTACACCCGACACCAAACTCATTTAACGCAATTACTGCGAACAGCCCCCATTGCACTGCTTTTAGTCGATAGTAAAACGGGGGAACTAAAGCTGGCTAATATCGTAGCCAATCAAGTTCTAGGTGTGCGTAAGGTTGGCAAAAGTTACCTGTTACCTGAAGTAGTGACTCCTCAATTTATTCTTTCGATCTTGTCTCCCAAGGCTGATGGCATAATTACCGAACAGAAACTTAGTTGGCCGATATCAGAAAGTCGCGTCATCAAGTTAAATGTCACAGGTCGAAAGACTACTTATCGTCGACGCCCAGTTTGGTTACTCTATTTCACTCCCTACCAAATCACAGATCTTGAATTGAAGAAGGAAGTCGATTCACTTTCAATGATCAAAAGCGCTTTTGATAATTTGTCTGAGCTGGTGTTTATAAAAAACAATTATGGCGAAATCATTTCAAGTAATCGCGCTTTTCAACGTTTTTGGAATAACAGAGAAGAGGAAGGGGCAGCAGATATTCAAAGCGTGATTAAGGGGAGAGCGAGTAAACGTAGCTGGACGACCAACCCCGCAGGAAGAAGTTGTCTACTAGAGAGTTACCAAAGTGTTTTGATCTCACCAGAAGGTGAAAAAATTGGCACATTAGGTATTAGCCATGATGTGACTGACTGGCATGATATGCAGCAAAATCTACGTGACGAAATGGAGAAACGTAAAGATACTGAAGTGGCTTTGGCACAAAGAGATACCATATTACAAAATATCCTAGAGTCTAGCCCTGACTCTATTGGGATCTTCAATGAGAATATGGTTTATCAAGCATGTAACCAACCTTTTGTTAAAGCGTTAGGGATATCAGATGTCGATGAGCTGATTGGCAAGCGATTGCAAGATGTGATTCCAAATGAAACTTATGCCCGCCTGTCTGAAACAGATAAAAAAGTACTCTATGAGGGTAAGTCACTGCGTTATATCGACCGTGTTATAAGCAGTAATGGGCAATACACTTGGTATGATGTGGTGAAATCTCCATTCAGAGATCCAGCTTCAGGGACCAATGGCGTGCTTGTGATGGCGCGTGATGTTTCTGAGCGATATTTGGCTGAGCAGAAACTTGAAGAAGCGAACCAGGAGTTAGAACGGTTGAGTTTTATTGACGGTCTGACTCAAATTTCAAACCGTCGCCGTTTTGATGAACAACTGGAAACCTTATGGTATTTGCACACCCGTGAGCAGCAGCCGCTAACGGTTATGCTGTGTGATATTGATGACTTCAAAGGTTATAACGATCTATATGGACATCAACGTGGTGATGATGCTTTGATTAAGGTTGCGGAAGTGTTCAAAAAAGTGCTCAGCCGTTCGAGCGACTGTGTTGCTCGCTACGGCGGCGAAGAATTTGGTTTTATACTGCCCAATACCACCATCGAAGGTGCGTTACTTGTCGCAGATAAAATCCATCAAGAGGTGAAAAATCTGGCGCTCGAACACGAATCATCACTCGCTTCTGATTTAGTCACCGTGAGTATTGGATTAGTTTCTATTATTCCACAACGTTTAGATCCTAGTGACTCCATTGTCGCTTTAGCTGACAGTGCCTTATATCAAGCGAAAGCAAATGGTCGCAACCAAACCTGTGTGCATCACACATCCGAAAATTAACCTCCAACTGCTCGGGATTATTTTCGCCGTCATTGGTGAAAAAAGGTAGTATGGCTTAGACCTGTCTATGCAAGGCAAGCCTTTGTTTAGATTGCTGTTGCTTTGTTTTACCTTTCGGAGCTGTCAATGAAGCCGATTAAAAATCTTGCCCAATACTATGTCGACTTGCTAGTTAAGCTGGGCATCCTCCGTTTTTCAATTCTCCTTGCTCTCGCCCTAGTCGCTTTAGCTGTTGTAGTCCAAGTTGGTATCACCTTAGTCTTAAGCGGACATGTTGATGATATTGATATCGTTCGTTCTGTTTTCTTCGGTCTTATTATAACCCCTTGGGCGGTCTACTTTTTATCTGTGGTTGTAGACCAGTTAGAAGAGTCTCGCCAAAGATTGTCTAAGTTGGTGTCTAAACTCAAAGATATGCGTTCTCGAGACCAAGAGCTAAATCACAAGCTGCAACAAAATATTGCTAAGTTGAATCAAGAGATCGAGGAACGTATCAAGGCACAAGAAGCCCGTGAAGAGGCTATGAAAGATCTTGAAAATGAAGTCTATCAACGTGAGAAAACGCAAGTCGAGTTAGCTGAAAGAACCGCGTTACTCCGTTCATTTATTGATGCTTCACCCGATCTTATTTATTACCGTAACGCTGATGGTGTTTTCTCGGGGTGTAACCGAGCTATGGAAGAGTTAACCGGAAAAAAAGAGAATCAATTGGTCGGATTAACGCCGTGGGATGTCTACAGTAAGGAAGTTGCTCAGCAGATTGTTGATACTGACCAGAAAGTATTTTCAGACAACCAAGCGCTTACCTATGAGCAGTGGCTTGAGTATCCAGATGGTCGCCGCAACTACTTTGAATTGCGAAAAGTGCCTTTTTACAGCAAAGATGGTCGCCACTTAGGTTTAGTCGGTTTTGGCCGTGATATCACCGAGCGGAAGCGTCACGAAGAGTCGCTTGAAAAGGCGAGCCGCGATAAGACCACCTTTATATCTACCATTAGTCATGAACTACGAACGCCGCTTAATGGCATTGTTGGCTTAAGCCGAATGCTACTAGATACTCAGCTCACGTCTGAGCAGCGGAACCATATGCAAACCATAAATGTCAGTGCGATCACTTTAGGGAATATTTTCAATGACATCATCGATATGGACAAGTTTGATCGCCGTAAGCTAGAGCTTTATCCCTCTGCGCTGAATTTCGAGGAATTTGTCGCTGAGATGGAGAGTATCTCGGCATTAATGGCGTCGCAAAAAGGACTCCGATTTGATTTAGAGCGGCTGAGCGAGTTGCCAACGGCTATTGAAGTCGATGCCACGCGTCTGCGTCAGGTTCTATGGAATCTGATCAGCAATGCAATGAAATTTACCAAAGAAGGTGGCGTAGTAATGACCGTTAGCTCTGAGGTAGATGAGGAATACGCACATATCACCATGGAGGTCGAAGACAGTGGGATTGGTATTCCTGAAGCGGAGTTGGATAAAATCTTTGCCATGTATTATCAAGTCAAATCGGGTAAAGACAACCTTCACGCTGTTGGTACAGGTATTGGTCTTGCAGTTTCAAAACAGCTGATCAACATGATGGATGGTGATATTACCGTTTCTAGCGAAGAGGGCTTTGGTAGTACGTTTACGGTGACGATTCGCGTGCCTCTTGCTGAGTGTGAACAGTCAACCGTCGAGACCACCAGTAACTCCCAAGAACTTAATATTTTTATGGTCGAAGATATCGAGCTCAATATTACCGTTGCCCGCTCTTTACTTGAGAGTATGGGACATGAAGTTTCCGTTGCGATGACGGGGATGGAAGCTATGGAAATGTTTGACCCAGAAATCTACGATCTTGTGTTCCTCGATATTCAATTGCCAGATATGACAGGTTTTGATGTCGCAGAGTATTTCAGACGTACTTACTCTGACTTACCACCATTAGTTGCCCTGACCGCCAACGTGCTTAAAAATAAACAAGAATACCTTGATAAAGGGATGGATGACGCAATCAGTAAACCGCTCTCGGTTACCGCTGTACAAGATGTGTTGGCCAAGTTTACTCAACAGCCGGTGACTGAGAGGGTTGCTGAAGTGGTGAAAGAGGAGATGTCTGTCGAAGGGGGAGAAATCTATTCACGTTTGTTAGATCTAGACATGCTTGAATCCTATGTCGGCATTGTGGGCTCTCAGCCCGTCCTTGACAGCATTACTATGTTTGAAGAAATGATGCCTGACTATCTACAGGTTTTAGATTCCAATATGATTGCTAAACATCAAGAAGGTATTGTTTCCGAAGCGCATAAGATTAAAGGTGCGGCAGGTTCTATCGGATTAAAGCACATTCAAAGTGTCGCCCAGAAAGCGCAATCACCAGATCTACCAGCTTGGTGGGAAAATATTGATGATTGGGTTGAAGAAATGAAGAATGAGTATGAAAATGATATTCAAATACTTAAAGAATGGTTAGGGCAGCAGTCGTAACGTCAGAGGTTAAAATATGAAGAAATTAGCATTGATGTCACTCGGTGTCGCTCTGCTTGCTGGTTGTGCGTCAGAGCCAGTAGGGTGGGAGCAAGATAATCAAGTCATTATTTCACAGGTGACAGTTTCGCTGAAAAGTAATCTTTGGCTGAATAAAATGCCAACTATCGGTGAAGTGCAAGATAATACCTTACACGGTGCTTTATACCTTGAGTCTGACAAAGCCCTTCCGGCAGAGCTAGATGTTGAGAGTATCTCGATCCAACAAGGTGAAGAAACTTGGCAGATTGATGGCGACCTAGTAGAGCTGCGTACTCACAATCAAAACCAGTGGGAAGTCGTATTTGTCTGGCAGTTTCCAATTGATGCAGCAAAGCCTGTCAATGTCGCTTTAATGCTTAACAATAACGGCCAAGTGGAATGGTTGGTAGAGAAGAACGTCAAGATTGATATGGTTTATTAGATTCCAACCTAATAGCAGATAAACAAAAAGGCTTGCTCCATATCGGAACAAGCCTTTTTCTATTCATTAAGCTAGATTAGTTGCTTGCTGTCTTTAGACCCGCATTCACATCTAGAACATCTTGCTCGCTTAGTGTACCGACTGCTTGGCGCAACTGCAGTACGCTTAGGATGTAATCGTAACGTGCGTTAGATAGGTTTTTGTTTGCATCGTACAGACGGCGAGTCGAATCTAGAACATCAACGATAGTACGTGTACCCACATCGAAGCCTGCTTCTGTTGCTTCCAGTGCCGATTGTGCTGAGACGACAGTTTGTTCGTAAGCGCGGAGGGCACCAATAGAAGCGCTGATGTTGTTGTTAAACGCGCGAACATCTTTGACTACGCTACGGTAAGTTTTCTCTAGGTCTTGGCTTGCAGAGACATAGCTAAACTCAGCTTGTTTGGTTAGCGAGGTTGTTGAACCACCAGTGTATAGTGGTACGTTTAGGTTTACGCCCACTTTGAAATCATTCGTGGTTGGATCTGAAGAAGTCGCATTTGATACATCGCTATAGCTGTAACCACCGTCGAGACTTAATTTCGGTAGATGACCAGAACTTGCGTTAGAAATTTTATCTTTTGCGATATCTTGAGTAATGCGCGCTGATAGAAGACTTAAGTTTTTTTCTTGTGCTTCATCTACTAGTTCATTAATAGCTGAAGTAGTCTTTTGAGCTGAGAAGCGTTGCGTATCAAGAACATCTAGATTTGAGTGCTCCTGGCCGGTAATTTCACGCAAACCTTCGTAGCTATTGACTAGGCTGTTTTGCGCTAAAACTTCATCGGCTAATACTGAATCGTATTGAGCTTGCGCGTCATGTACGTCGGTAATAGCAGATAGACCAACTTCAAAGCGCTGTTTTGTCTGCTCTAGTTGACGGCCAACAGCGGCTTTTTCTGCTTGAACAAAGACTAGGTTATCTTGCGCGCGCAGTACGTCAAAGTATGCAGTTGAAACGCGCAGAATGAGTGCTTGTTGCGCCGCGGCATAAGAAGCATCGCTTTGACGAGCACTTTTTTCCGCTGTATCTAGCGTAATCCAGCTACTACGATCATACAAAGCTTGAGAGAATGTCACCCCAGCAGATAGTGTTTCGTTGTCATTATCTGTATTAGATGCGTTCTTCAATTCAGTTTCACCGCGGGTAACGTTGTAACCAGCAGTTAAATTAATTTGTGGCAATAGAGCTGCACGACTAGAAGTCACTGCTTCAAAGGCTTCATCACGCTTTGCCGCAGCGCTAAGTAGCGTTGGATCATTCTCTTTTGCCTGATTGTAGATTTCCGTCAGAGTATCAGCGAAAGCGTTGGTGCTTAAGCTGCCTAGTGCTGCACTGATAAATAGTGGAAGCAGTTTTTTCATAGTTCCTATTCCTGCCAAATGCGAAAAATATTTGTCTTCAAGAGTTTAACTCAATTGATTGCGAATCACTCAAAAACTTTGCAAAGTTTTACACTTAATTATCCACTTGTGCAATAAAAATAATTCATCAATTTAACTTAAACTATAAAAATTGTACAAAAAGTTGAGCCATGTCCTTGGAAGTTAAGCTTTTGTCTGCGTAAACTATAAGATTCACTCACAGAGGTGCCAAATGCAACAGTCTGACAGCCAACATCAGCAGTTTACTCCCCAAGATGTGGAAATAATCTCAAAAGAAACACTGTTTCAGGGTTTTTTTAGAATGATTAAGTATCGCTTCAAACATAAATTGTTTGAAGGCGGTTGGAGTGAGCCGATAGAGCGTGAAATGTTCGAGCGTGGACATGCAGCGGCAATGTTACCGTATGACCCGGTTAGAGATCAGGTTGTTGTTATTGAGCAAATTCGTGTTGGTGCGTTGGAGCACCGTAACCCATGGCAGTTGGAAATCATCGCTGGCATGATAAACAAAGGCGAAGAGGCCAAAGATGTTGTAAGGCGAGAAGCCGTAGAAGAAGCGGGCATTGAAATAGGAGAACTGGATAAAGTAACCTCTTATTACCCGTCTTCAGGAGGCTGCTCTGAAAAATTAGATGTTTTTGTTGGTCAGGTGGATGCGAGTACAGCGTATGGCGTTCATGGTTTAGACTATGAAGGGGAAGATATTCGTGTACACGTTGTTTCCCGCCGACAAGCGTATCAATGGGTAGAAGAAGGAAAGTTTGAAAATGGTGCCTCTATCATTGCCTTGCAGTGGTTAGAGTTAAACCATAAAAAACTACAGGAACAATGGCACAAGTAGCACTAAAGAAACCGTATCATGTTGATCTTGCTGATTTGATGCGAACATACGAAACAAATTACGCCAAGCTTAACGCTTTGTTGCCGAATCAACCGAGTGTGGGCGACGTACGCTGTTATCAAGCTGCTTATTTGACCTATCAAATTCAAGTGGTAGAAGTCACAAAGTACACAACTTTGGTCGATATTTGTCAAAGCGATGACGTTCCAGTATTTCCATTACCGACAATGTCTGTCAGGCTCTACCACGATGCACGCGTAGCAGAAGTGTCTCGTTGTGACCATCTAAAGCGTGTCAATGCCCGATATGATTACCCAAACGATAAGATGCTACAACAAGATGAAAAGGTTCAACTCAATCGTTTTTTAGGCGAATGGCTGACATTTTGTTTAAAGCAGGGTATTAGCCGTACACCATTGAATATTTAGGTTTTTGTTTTGAAAGTAACGTCAAGTTCATCAGATAGCGACAGTATTAAGCTACTCCAGATTACTGACACTCATTTGTTTGAGCCAGCCGATGGCAGTTTGCTCAGCGTTAATACATTGGACAGTTTTCATGCTGTTGTTTCGGCGATCATTGAAGAAAATCAACCCTTTGATAGCATTATCTCGACCGGAGATATTTCGCAAGATCACACTGCTGAGTCTTATCAGCGTTTTGAGCAAGGTATCGCGCCACTAGAAAAAACTTGTTTTTGGTTGCCGGGCAATCACGACTTCAAACCTAGCATGACATCGGTACTACCCTCGACCCAGATTAAGCAAATTGATCACGTTTTGCTTGGTGAACAGTGGCAAATGGTGCTCCTTGACTCGCAAGTGGTAGGGGTGCCCCATGGCCGATTAAGTGATCACCAGCTAGCCCTACTTGAGGAAAAACTTACTCAATACCCAGAAAGACATACTCTAGTGCTGCTTCATCATCATCCGCTCTTAGTCGGCAGTCGTTGGTTAGATCAACATGCCTTGAAAGATGCCAATCACTTTTGGGATGTGGTTGAAAAACACCAAAATGTTAAAGCGGTACTTTGCGGCCACGTTCATCAAGATATGAATGTTCTTTATAATGGTGTGCGAGTCATGGCAACGCCTTCAACTTGTGTTCAATTTAAGCCAAACAGTGATGACTTTGCGCTTGATACATTGTCTCCTGGCTGGCGTGAGTTAGAATTGCATGCCGACGGTCAGTTAACAACGCAAGTCAAACGCCTGCCGTATGGTTGCTTCCAGCCCGACTTCAATTCAGCGGGTTATTAAGGAAACCAAATGAAACCGTCACTACTGCTCTATATTCATGGTTTTAACAGCTCACCTTTGTCTCACAAAGCCAATGTGATGAAGGAGTATTGCCAAGCTAAGCGACCAGATATCAAGTTAGTGACGCCACGCTTACCCTGTTTTCCACAGCGAGCCGCGCAGCAGTTGTTAGATATTGTTAATCAGTACAAAGATGACTACACCATTGGACTTGTTGGTAGCTCTTTAGGCGGTTATATGTCGATGTGGCTCAATGCTCAGTTTGGCTTTAAAGCGGTAGTGGTTAACCCAGCAGTGAAGCCCTATGAGCTGCTTGTGGACTATTTAGGTGAGCAAGAAAATCCATATACCAAAGAGCGCTACCTGTTAGAGGCAAAACATATCGAGGAGCTAAGAGCACTTGATACGCCGTATATTGAAACGCCGAGTGATTTTTGGTTATTACAACAAACTGAAGATGAAGTACTGGATTATAAGCAAGCGGTAGAGCATTTTTCGGGGGCCAAACAGAACGTTGAACAGGGCGGTGATCATAGCTTTATAGATTTCGAACGCTATCCTGCTCAAATCATAGAATTCTTACAACTCTGACTCTCATTGAGGGAAGAGTCATAATTTTGCTTGTTACTTAGTTATCTCTCTTGACATAATTGGGTCTGTTCCAGACTATGTCTCACCAGTACTTGTGTGGGTTTGACGCAATTAGATGATTGCCACATGCATGACTGTCAACAGTCATTGCTTACTTTGTGAGCCAACGCCTTATATTTCACCCAACAAGTAGCCTTTTTATTCTTTATAACGATATTCCGTATTATGACTGAACAATATAATGCTGGAGCCATTGAGGTTCTTAATGGTTTGGAGCCAGTACGTCGCCGACCTGGGATGTATACGGATACAGCACGCCCAAACCATTTGGGCCAAGAAGTCATCGACAACAGTGTCGATGAAGCGCTCGCCGGACACGCTTCAAAGGTTCAAGTAATTCTGCATGCGGACCAATCACTCGAAGTGATCGATGATGGTCGTGGTATGCCTGTAGACATCCACCCAGAAGAGAAAGTCTCTGGTGTTGAACTTATTTTATGTAAGCTTCACGCAGGTGGTAAGTTCTCGAATAAAAACTATCAATTCTCAGGTGGTCTACACGGGGTAGGCATTTCCGTCGTAAATGCCCTGTCTAAACGTGTGGAAGTGACGGTTCGTCGCGATGGTCAAGTGTACGAAATTGCCTTTGAACACGGTGATAAAGTCTCAGACTTAACTGTTACTGGCACATGTGGTCGCCGCAACAAAGGCACCAGCGTTCATTTCTGGCCCGAAGCGAAGTACTTTGATTCAGCCAACTTCTCGGTCACCCGCCTAGTTAATAATTTACGTGCCAAAGCCGTACTTTGTCCGGGCTTAGAAATTACCTTTATTGATAAAGTTAATGGTAACGACTATAAATGGCTGTATGAAGATGGCTTAAAAGACTACCTAGCTGAGGGTGTAAAAGGTTATACCGTTCTACCAGAAGAACCATTTACCGGTGAGTTTTCTGCTGAAACTGAAGCAGCTAACTGGGCGGTAATCTGGCAACCAGAAGGCGGTGAAATGATCACCGAAAGCTACGTTAACCTGATTCCGACTGCTCAAGGCGGTACGCACGTGAATGGCCTACGCCAAGGTCTGCTTGATGCTATGCGCGAATTTTGTGAATTCCGTAACCTGCTACCACGTGGTGTGAAGTTAACCGGTGACGATGTTTTCGACCGTTGTTCTTACGTTTTGTCGGTCAAAATGCAAGATCCGCAATTTGCCGGTCAAACTAAAGAACGTTTATCCTCTCGCCAAACGGCTGCTTTTGTTTCCGGTGTGGTTAAAGATGCATTCAGTCTGTGGCTTAACGAAAAACCGCAACTGGCAGAACTACTTGCTGAAGTGTGTATCGCTAATGCTCACCGCCGTATGCGTGCGAGTAAAAAGGTCGTACGTAAGAAAGTGGCTTCTGGCCCTGCATTACCGGGTAAGCTGACAGACTGTTCGGTACAAGATCTAAATCGTACCGAAATCTTTTTTGTCGAGGGTGACTCAGCGGGTGGTTCCGCCAAGCAGGCTCGTGACCGTGAGTTCCAAGCGGTAATGCCGCTACGTGGTAAGATCCTTAATACTTGGGAAGTCTCGCCAGACCAAGTGCTCGCTTCGCAAGAAGTACACGATATCTCAGTTGCTTTAGGTATTGATCCTGATAGCGAAAACCTAGACGGCCTTCGTTACGGTAAGATCTGTATCCTTGCTGATGCCGACTCGGATGGTCTGCATATCGCAACGCTACTTTGTGCGCTCTTTACTCGTCATTTTCGCTCTTTGGTCGAAGCAGGACATATTTATGTGGCTATGCCTCCTCTTTATCGTATCGACTGTGGTAAGGAAGTATTCTATGCCCTTGATGATGACGAGAAAGAGGGTGTACTAGAGCGCTTATCGAAGAAGAAAGCCAAAATCAACGTACAGCGATTCAAAGGTTTGGGTGAGATGAACCCGCTGCAACTTCGTGAAACGACGATGGATCCAAATACTCGTCGCTTAGTGCAGCTAACCATTGATGATAACCAAGCTACCATGGAAATGATGGATATGCTGCTTGGTAAGAAACGTGCTGATGATCGTCGCTCTTGGTTGCAAAACAACGGCGACATGGCAGAGGTTTAACGGATGTCTACAGAAATTACTTATGATGGCGTTGAACAGTTGCCAATGCGCAAGTTCACCGAAGACGCTTATCTAAACTACTCGATGTACGTCATTATGGATCGTGCGTTGCCATATATTGGTGACGGTTTAAAACCGGTTCAACGACGTATCATCTATGCAATGTCAGAGCTTGGTCTCTCGGCAGCAGCAAAATACAAAAAATCTGCTCGTACTGTTGGTGACGTGTTAGGTAAATATCACCCACACGGTGACTCTGCCTGTTACGAAGCTATGGTGCTGATGGCGCAACCTTTCTCTTACCGTTATCCACTGGTTGATGGTCAGGGTAACTGGGGTGCCCCAGATGACCCTAAATCGTTCGCGGCGATGCGCTATACCGAAGCGAAGCTATCTAAATTTGCTGAAGTTCTGCTTGGTGAGTTAGGCCAGGGCACGGTTGAGTGGCAGCCTAACTTTGACGGAACGATGAAAGAACCGCAAATGTTGCCAGCGCGATTACCACACATTCTACTGAACGGTGTGACGGGCATTGCGGTGGGTATGGCAACCGATATTCCGCCTCACAACGTACGTGAAGTAGCGGAAGCAACGATTCATTTAATCGATAATCCTAAGTCTGAACTTGCCGACGTGATGAACTTTGTTCAAGGGCCTGACTACCCAACTGAAGCAGAGATCATTTCACCTAAAGCGGATCTAGAAAAGATTTACCGTACTGGGCGTGGTAGCATCAAAATGCGCGCAGTATGGCATAAAGAAGGTTCAGAGATCGTAATTACAGCGCTACCTCATCAAGTGTCAGGCGCTAAGCTTCTTGAGCAAATCGCTAACCAGATGCGCGCTAAAAAGCTGCCTATGGTTGACGATCTACGTGATGAATCGGATCACGAAAATCCAACACGTATCGTGGTTGTTCCACGCTCGAATCGTGTTGATTGCGACCAGCTAATGAATCACCTGTTTGCTTCTACGGATCTTGAAAAGAACTTTCGTGTAAACCTAAACATGATTGGGCTGGACAACCGTCCTCAGGTGAAAGGGTTAGTACAAATCCTATCTGAATGGATTGAATTCCGTCGTTCCACAGTACGCCGCCGTCTACAACACCGTTTAGACAAGGTAATGGCTCGCTTGCACATCTTGGAAGGTTTGTTGATTGCATACCTCAACCTTGACGAAGTGATTGAGATAATCCGTACCGAAGATGATCCCAAAGCGGTGCTAATGGAGCGCTTTGGGATTACGGATATTCAGGCTGATGCGATCCTAGACACCAAATTACGTCACCTTGCGAAACTTGAAGAGATGAAGATTCGCGGTGAGCAAGAAGAGCTAGAAAAAGAGCGTGAAAAGCTAGAACAACTGCTAGGCTCTGAACGTCGTCTAAATACGCTACTGAAGAAAGAGATCAAAGCCGATGCTGACAAGTACGGAGATGATCGCCGTTCACCTATGGTTGAACGTGCAGAAGCTAAAGCGCTAACTGAGCGAGATCTTGTTCCTAGTGAACCAATTACTGTAGTTCTTTCTGAGAAAGGCTGGATTCGTCATGCCAAAGGGCATGAGGTTGAGGCTGACGGGTTAAACTACAAGTCGGGTGATAACTACCTTGCTCATGCTCGTGGTAAGAGCAACCAGCAAGCCGTGTTCCTTGGAAGTGATGGCCGTAGCTACTCATTAGAGTCGCACTCATTACCGTCAGCGCGAAGCCAAGGTGAGCCTATTACTGGGCGCTTGAATATTAGTGCCGGGACCAATATTCGTCATGTCGTGATGGGGGAAGAAGAGCAGTTGTGGTTAGTCGGTTCTGATGCAGGCTATGGTTTCGTATGTAAGGGAAGTGATCTCTTGTCGAAGAACCGCAGTGGTAAAGCCTTAGTGACGCTACCGCAAAACTCTGAAGTTCTTGCACCGCAAACTGTCGGTAATCTAGACGCGGATGAGATCCTAGCGATCACTAACCAGGGGCGCATGCTGTTATTCCCAATCAAAGACTTGCCTCAGTTAGGTAAAGGTAAGGGTAATAAGATTATCAATATTCCGGCGGCGAAAGCGAAAGAACGTGAAGAACTGGTTTCTCACTTGATTGCCCTGCCTCAAGGAGCTTCTGTTACTTTATACGCAGGTAAACGTAAGCTTGGTCTTAAGCCTGCTGACTTAGAGAACTTCCGCGGAGAACGTGGACGTCGAGGTGGTTTGTTACCAAGAGGTTTGCAACGCGTGACTCGCATTGAAGTCGAATCTGGTGCAGTGCCAGATAGTGACACTTCAGAATAGTTATAAAAAACCCAT
This sequence comes from Vibrio sp. VPAP30, assembly GCF_001188205.1. Classification (NCBI taxonomy): domain Bacteria; kingdom Pseudomonadati; phylum Pseudomonadota; class Gammaproteobacteria; order Vibrionales; family Vibrionaceae; genus Vibrio; species Vibrio sp. VPAP30. The sequence goes on along the minus strand of NZ_LBLS01000008.1, from coordinate 155,733 downwards.
GCATAGCATGGGTTTTTACTGTGGTGAAATTGAGCCCTGTTATTCGCGGCTGTCTTCTTCAATCGTGACTTCTAGGGTTTTCTCTACCCCTTTACGTAAGATCAGCACGTTGATCTTTGAACCAGGCCTTAGCTCGGTAACAATATCCATCACGCTTTGACGTCCATTGACCTTCTGACCATCAATTTTCAGGATGATATCTTGAGCTTCAAACCCAGCATCAGCGGCGGGACCATTCGGGTCGATACCTAATACTACGATACCACCAAGGTGTTTGTTACCCAGCAGTCGAGAGGTGACAGAGTTAATGTCTTGCCCATCGATACCGATGTAGCCACGAATCACACGCCCATCGGCAATGATTTTTTGCATAATCTTATCGGCTAGTGCGTATGGGATGGCGAAAGATATGCCGTAAGTTTCTAGTTCGGTTGCCTGTTGAAATGATGCTGTATTGATACCGACTAGCTCGCCACGAGTATTGACCAAAGCACCACCTGAATTACCTTCATTGATCGCAGCATCAGTTTGGATAAACGCCTGATGACCATCAGCGCTGATCGACGAGCGCCCTGTTGCTGAGATAATACCGAAAGTGGTTGTTTGCCCAAGGTTATAAGGGTTGCCAATCGCAAGCACTATGTCACCAACTTTCGGAGAATACTCAGGATTAAGTGGAATCACGGGTAAGTTTTCGTCTTCAACTCTTAGGATAGCAATGTCGGTTCTGCGGTCTTTCCCGACCAGTTGCGCGGCAGCGATTCGACCATCTTGCAGGGCAACAATAATTTGATCTGCTTGTGCAACCACATGGTAGTTGGTGATGATGTAGCCTTTCTCACTGACAATGACACCAGAACCAAGCCCTTGCGTCAGTAGTTTGGAACGATCACTTTCTTGGTATTTACGGCTGTAGATATTCACTACAGCAGGTGCTGCGTTACGCACTGCTTGATTAAATGACACCTGAACTTGTGAGTAGTCAGTCGCAGCAGATTGATTGGTTTGAGGAATTATATTCGACCGCAGAGACGGTACAGCGATTAATAACAGAGCAGCCGTTGCTAGGCCTAAGCCAATAGAGCGCAACAAAAATTGCAGCATGCTTTCCTCTTTATGAGCATAAAATGGATAAGTTGGTGAAGAATAGCACTAGATGAGAAAATAATAAAAGGACAGCGGCAGTAACCGCTGTCCTTTCAAGCCGATATCGCGTTTTTATAAATTACCTTTATCGAATGACAAGGTAAATACTGCGTTCGCCGCGCTGAATGTTAAGTGCCAGTACTCCAGATTGTTTCTCAACCACTTTTCTAAACTCAGCGAGGTTTTTCACTCGTTGACGGTTAACACCTATGATGATGTCATCTGGTTGCAACTGGTAAGCCTCGGCATTTGAACCTTTCTCAACCGATGTCACTTTTACGCCTTGTACTTGATCGCTCGCATTCGTGTTTGTTAACTGAGCACCTGATAGACCTTCATGTAACTTGTCAGCAGTGGTTTTGACATTTGTTTGTTCACCTAGCGTGACGTCGAATGATTTCTTCTTACCGTCACGGACAACACCTAACGTAATCTCTTTTCCAGCACCTAGCGTCGCGACCTTTGCGCGCAGCTCACTAAATGAATGAATTGATTTACCACCAATTGAGACAATCACATCTCCTGCTTCTAAGCCTGCCTTATCTGCGGCACTGTCTGGAACTACTTGGCTAACAAAGGCGCCTTTACTCGATTCATACCCAAGCGCTTCTGCAAGTTCCGAGGTGATCTCGCCGCCCTGTACACCAAGCATGCCGCGTTTTACTTCGCCAAACTCAAGAATTTGGGCGGTTAAGTTCTTCATCATGTTGGAGGGAATCGCGAAGCCGATACCAACATTACCGCCATTTGGCCCTAGAATTGCTGTATTGATACCTATCAGTTCACCATTTAGGTTTACTAGCGCACCGCCCGAGTTACCACTGTTGATGGCAGCATCGGTTTGAATAAAGTTTTCGAAGTTTTCAATATTTAGTCCACTACGCCCCAGAGCAGAAACGATACCAGAGGTGACGGTTTGCCCGAGCCCGAATGGGTTACCAATGGCAACAGTGAAGTCACCGACGCGTAACTTATCTGAATCAGCAATTTTTATTTCGGTCAGGTTCTTCGCTTCCTCCAGTTTGAGTAACGCTACATCAGACATTTGGTCGCCGCCTATCAGCTCGGCATCGTATTCACGACCGTCACGCAACTTAACGCGGATTTTTTCCGCGCCATTGATAACGTGATAGTTAGTCACAATATGGCCTTGCTTGGCATCAACCACAACACCAGAGCCCAAGCCTCTGAATGGACGCTCTTGAAGTTGTTCGGTTGGAAAATCAGGACCAAAGAAAAAGCGGAACTGTTCGGGGATTTGCTGTTTTGAAACTTGCGTTCCTTCAACAGAGATACTGACCACCGCAGGGGTCACTTTCTCTAGCATTGGAGCTAGGCTTGGTAACTGTTCGCCATCAACCGTAAAAGGTAAAGCGGCAGTAGCCTGCATTGGTGTGATGATTGAACTTAGGCTTAATGACAGGACTGTTAGGGCAAGCAAAGGTTTTTTCATCGGAAACTCCTAGTTGATTAAGGACCTAGATCTGATATTTGTCTTAAAAATCAGAATTCAATGGTCACTCGTAGGAGTTATGACTCAAAAACCTGTGCAAAGTTCAGCAAAGATAGTTTTCAATTACGACGCTTTTGCTGAGACCACATCTTGAGAGTCTAGAATTTCTTTCTTCTGCTCTTTTAATAGACCAGTGGAACCTGAAGCATAATCTTTAGGTGCTTCATTTAATAGTTGAATATCAAGCTCACCATTGTCTAGTGTGTTGTCATCTGATTGCTGGACAACCTTTTTCACAAATGGATTGTCTTGCTCTGGGATGTTAGGTAAAAGTTCAGAAGACGTTTTAGCCATATGTTGATATAGCTTAGTGTACTCTTTACCCACAGAGTCTAACATTTCCGCCGTTTGCGCAAAATGATCTGCAAGGTCTTGTTTTTGTTGCTCTAATTCGAACTTGGCGTTGTCGAGGTCTTTCTGGACGCTCTTTTGCTTTTTGTATCCAGGCGTTGTTAGGCGAGAAATTGCAATACCCAATACCGTACCAATAAGCAAGCCTACAAGGGCATAAATCCAAGGCATAATTGCTCCTTATCATTGTTATTTAACATGTTTTTTACTGGTTGGTTACACATGTTCAAATCACATGGTACTATGAGAACTTAAGCCAATAAAGAAAAATGCATGTGCTCTACATAGCAGTTTGACAGTCTTCTTGAATAGGTAAAGAAGCAATGACGCCATTAGAAATCTATAACAACGATATAAAACAACATGGTTTTCAAAAGGATGCCGCGCAGCTTCAAGCGGTTACAGCCTTAGATAATCTCTACCATGAATTCATCGACTACGTTAACACGCCAGTAGAAAAGCCGAGTGGATGGAAAGCTTGGTTTAGTAAAAAAGAGCCAGAGTTACCCCTAGCGCCGCAAGGCCTTTATTTTTGGGGAGGAGTAGGGCGTGGGAAAACCTATTTGGTTGATACGTTTTTTGATGCCCTACCCACGGACAAGAAAATGCGTGTCCATTTTCACCGCTTTATGTATCGCGTCCACGATGAGCTAAATGCGTTAGGGGATGTCAACGATCCACTTGAACTAGTGGCCGACAAATTTAAAGCTGAGGCGGAAATCATCTGCTTCGATGAGTTTTTTGTTTCAGATATTACTGATGCCATGATTCTAGGCACCTTGTTTCAAGCCTTGTTTAAGCGTGGTGTGATCTTGGTTGCAACCTCAAACATCCCACCAGAAGATTTGTATCGTAATGGCTTACAGCGCGCTCGTTTTCTTCCTGCTATTGAACTGATTCAGAAAAACTGTCGAGTGTTGAACGTTGATAGTGGTATTGATTACCGCTTGCGAACTCTAGAACAAGCAGAGATCTATCACTCGCCTCTTGATGAACAAGCAGACAAAAACCTTAGACATTACTACGAGCAGTTGGTGGGGGAGGGAAAGAAAGGTGTTATGAGCATCGAGATTAATCACCGTGATATAGAAGTCATTCAAGCGTCAGAAGATGTCTTGCATGCCAGTTTTGAACAGTTGTGTCGTTCTGCACGAAGCCAAAATGACTATATTGAGATGTCGAGAATTTATCACACCGTATTGTTGGCGGATGTACAGCAGATGGATCGAACGATAGATGATGCAGCAAGACGTTTCATTGCATTAGTCGATGAATTCTATGAGCGTCATGTCAAACTGATTATCTCTGCGGAAGTACCGCTGGAAGCACTTTATGCAGGTGGTCAGCTTGAGTTTGAATTTAAGCGCTGTCAGTCGCGTTTGATAGAAATGCAAAGCCATGATTACTTGGCCAAAGAGCATTTAGCATAGCTGGTTAGAGCGAAGTGTGCATAATTGAAAAAAAATGAAGTTTTCACACGAAAAGAGGTGATTTTTTCTACTGACTTCTCTATAATCCTGCGACCCACCGTTACTGCAGACCTTATTATCGAAGGTATTTCGACATAGCGGGTCGAGAGTGCCAATCACTCGAAGGGGTGTTAACTGGACTCTTAGTCAGTGGGAGCGAAAGCTCCTTAAGTGTAAATTTAATTATTGAACGGGTTATTATTAGCATGAAAACTTTCGTTGCTAAACCAGAAACTGTAAAACGCGACTGGTACGTTGTAGACGCTGAAGGTAAAACTCTTGGCCGTCTAGCAAGTGAAATTGCATCTCGCCTACGTGGCAAACACAAAGCTGAATACACTCCACACTGTGACACTGGTGATTACATCATCGTTGTTAACGCGGAGAAAGTTACTGTAACTGGTAACAAAGCAAAAGGTAAGATTTACTACCGTCACACTGAATTCCCTGGCGGCCTAAAATCAATCAGCTTCGAGAAGCTAATTGATCGCAAGCCAGAGATGGCTCTTGAGCTAGCAGTTAAAGGTATGCTACCACGTGGTCCTCTTGGCCGTGCTATGTACCGTAAGCTGAAAGTTTACGCTGGCGCTGAGCACAACCATGTTGCTCAACAACCTCAAGTACTAGACATCTAATCGGGGATTTCGAAAATGGCAGATAATCAATACTACGGTACTGGCCGTCGCAAAAGCTCAGCTGCACGTGTTTTTGTTAAACCAGGCAGCGGCAACATCGTAATCAACAAGCGTAGCCTTGATGAGTACTTCGGTCGTCCAACTTCTCGCATGGTTGTTAAACAGCCTCTAGAGCTAGTTGAACTAACTGAGAAACTAGACCTATACGTTACTGTTAAAGGTGGCGGTATTTCTGGTCAAGCAGGTGCTATCCGTCACGGTATCACTCGCGCTCTAATGGAATACGATGAGTCTCTACGTCCTACTCTACGTGCTGCGGGTTACGTTACTCGTGACGCTCGTTGCGTTGAACGTAAGAAAGTTGGTCTACGTAAAGCACGTCGTCGTCCACAGTTCTCTAAGCGTTAATCTTTTTTCGAAAAGATTCGCTTCCAATGTTTACATTGGAATGTGGTACCAAAAGCCTGGCTTCTTGCCAGGCTTTTTTGTTTTTATTCGTTAAAAAATTCCTTTCCTAGCGTCACTTATCATTTGATTTATATTACTTCTCTTCCTTTTGTGACCTAACAGGCGATTCGCTTCACAAATGTTACAAAAAGGTAGCTTTATCTTGTCAAAAAGTAGGGTTTTATTTATCATTTGCCATCAAATAAATACAACTAAATTCGTATTTTGTTAGCCATGCTCTTTAAGCGGAATAACAATAAATCCACAAGGAGCAAATGGGAGAATGTTTGGATGAGCAATGCGCCTTTAAATAACGGTCGCAGACGTTTCTTAACCGCTACAACAGCTGTTGTGGGTGGTCTAGGAGCCGCTGCTGTCGCCGTTCCTTTTATTAAATCTTGGAACCCAAGTGAAAAAGCCAAAGCTGCAGGTGCCCCTGTTGAAGTTGATATCGGTAAACTTGAAGAAGGGCAAATGGTACGTGTTGAATGGCGTGGTAAACCTGTATGGGTTGTCCGCCGTGCACAGTCTGTAGTCGAAGGATTAAAAGCTATCGATGGTCAGCTACGCGACCCATCTTCAGCAGAAGAACAACAACCAACTTATGCTCAGAATGCTTATCGCTCAATTAAGCCAGAGTATTTTGTTGCGGTAGGTATCTGTACACACCTTGGTTGTTCTCCAACGTATTTGCCTGACAGTTTTAATGAGCAAGTTCAGGGTGTTAAATCAGGTTTCTTCTGTCCGTGTCACGGTTCTAAGTTCGACATGGCAGGCCGTGTTTTCCAAGGCGTACCAGCGCCATTAAACCTAGTTGTTCCAAAACACCAATACTTAAGTGATACCAAGATTATGATCGGTGTTGACGAAGAAGGGGAGGCATAATGCAAGCTCTACTTGATTGGGTAGAAAAACGCATACCCGCAATGAATGCGTACAAGAAGCACCTTTCTGAGTACCCGATGCCAAAGAACTTTAACTTCTGGTATCTATTTGGCTCGCTAGCGATGCTTGTCTTGGTTAACCAAATCCTGACGGGTATCTGGTTAACAATGAACTACGTCCCATCTGGCGACGGAGCCTTCGCCTCAATCGAATACATCATGCGTGATGTTGAATACGGTTGGTTGCTGCGTTATATGCACTCTACAGGTGCGTCAGCCTTCTTCGTTGTTGTTTACCTACATATGTTCCGCGGCCTAATCTACGGTTCATACCAGAAGCCTCGCGAGCTACTGTGGATCTTCGGTATGCTTATCTTCTTAGTGTTGATGGCAGAAGCATTTATGGGTTACCTATTACCTTGGGGACAGATGTCTTACTGGGGTGCTCAGGTAATCATTTCCCTATTTGGTGCGATTCCTGTTATTGGTGATGACCTAACGCTATGGATTCGTGGTGACTACGTTATTTCTGGTGCTACGCTAAACCGCTTCTTTGCACTACACGTCATTGCTCTTCCTATCGTGTTGCTGCTGCTGATCGTTCTTCACGTACTAGCACTACACGAAGTGGGTTCAAATAACCCAGATGGTATCGAAACTAAGCTTCCTAAAGGGACAATGGGCGACGACTACCAGACTCAGTTCCCATTCCACAAGGATTACACTAAGAAGTACGACATCATTGACTCTATTCCTTTCCACCCGTACGGGACTGTGAAAGATATGGTAGGTGTTGCAGGTTTCCTATTCTTCTTCTGTTACGTGCTGTTCTTTAACCCGGAGATGGGCGGATACTTCCTTGAGCCGCCTAACTTTGAAGCTGCAAATCCATTGAAAACACCTGAGCACATCGCTCCTGTATGGTACTTTACTCCGTTCTACGCGATTCTTCGTGCGGTTCCGGACAAGCTTATAGGTGTCATCGCTATGGGGGCATCGATTGCGGTTCTATTTGTTCTACCATGGTTAGACCGTTGTCGTGTACGTTCTTACCGCTACCGCAGTAAGTTCCATTTATTCAATATCATCCAGTTTACGATTAGCTTTATCGCGTTAGGTATTCTTGGTGCGCTACCCGCAACACCAACATACACGCTACTAGCTCAGATCTTTAGCGTAGCTTACTTCATGTTCTTCGTACTGCTGTACTTCTACAGTAAGAACGAAGCGACTAAGCCACTACCAGAAAGGGTGACATTCAAATGAAAAAATGGATTGTAATTTTATTTGCAATGCTGCCTTCATTGGCGATGGCAGCGGGCGCGAACGTACCACTTGATAAGGCGAACAATGATCTGAGTGACCAAGCGTCACTGCAAAATGGTGCGAAACTGTTTATGAACTACTGTTTCGGTTGTCACTCAGCCCAGTATCAGCGCTACGAGCGTGTTGCTCGTGATATCGGTATCCCGGTTGAGCTGTTGAAAGATAATTTAATCTTTGATCCTGAAGCTAAAGTCGGTGACTTGATGGAAAATTCGATTCCTGAGAAGTCTGCAGCGAAATGGTTCGGTGCTCCACCACCAGATCTAACATTAGTTGCTCGTGTTCGTGGCACGGATTGGTTATACACCTACCTACGTTCGTTTTACGAAGATCCAAGCCGTCCGTTTGGTGTGAACAACATTGTATTCCCAAGTGTTGGCATGCCGCATGTGTTAGAAGAGCTGCAAGGTATTCCTAAGCCAGTTTTTGAAACTCATGTCGTAGATGGTAAAGAAGTGACAAAAGTTGTTGGTGTTGAGGCCGATGGTACAGGTGAGCTGAACAGTGAAGAATATGATGACGCTGTTCGCGATTTGGTCAACTTCTTGGAATACTCTGGTGACCCAGTAAAACTTGAGCGTCACGCTCTTGGCTGGTGGGTGATGGGCTTCCTAGTCATCTTCACTATCGTGGTTGTGTTACTTAAGAAAGAGTATTGGCGTGATGTGCACTAATTGTGCTATCATACTGTGCTAATTCCCAATTTTTGAACTTAACAATGGAGGCTTGGCCTCCATTGTTTTTATATTTGTAAGTGTGCTGGAGGGCTCCATGGCTGTAGCTGCCAATAAACGTTCTGTGATGACTCTATTTTCAAGTGCATCTGATATGTATAGCCATCAGGTACGTATTGTTCTAGCAGAGAAAGGTGTAAGTGTTGAAGTAGAACTTGTCGATGAAGCAAATCTACCGACGGAGCTTATTGAACTTAATCCATACAAGACAGTACCAACGTTAGTAGACCGTGAACTAGCGCTTTACGATTCAAAGATCATTATGGAATACCTAGATGAGCGTTTTCCTCATCCCCCATTGATGCCTGTTTACCCTGTAGCTCGTGGTAACAGCCGTCTAATGATCTACCGTATTGAGAAAAACTGGTACACGCTTGCCGAGAAAGTGGTAAAAGGCAACGCTGAAGAAGCAGAAGCTGCACGTAATAAACTACGTAACGACCTTCTGACTCTAGGCCCAGTATTTGCTGAGTACGAATACTTTATGAGTGAAGAGTTCAGCCTAATTGACTGCTACTTAGCACCGTTGTTATGGCGTTTACCTCAACTTGGTATTGAGCTTGTAGGCCCTGGTTCTAAAGAGCTGAAAGTTTACATGAACCGCGTATTTGAACGTGATTCATTCCTAGCTTCTCTAACTGAAGCTGAACGTGAAATGCGTCTAACTCGTTAATCGGCGAGAAGATGGATATTGCAAACATGACACCTCGCCGACCATACATGCTTCGTGCATTTTATGATTGGCTGGTGGATAACGATTTAACTCCACATTTGGTTGTTGCAGCAGAACTACCTGGTGTTCGAGTGCCTCTGGAGTTTGTTCAAGACGGCCAAATTATCCTTAATATTGCTCCACGAGCAGTGGGTAATTTAGAGTTAGGTAACGAAGCGATTACGTTTAATGCGCGCTTTAGTGGTCGTCCTCAGTCGATCATTGTGCCTCTATATGCAGTACAGGCTATCTACGCACGTGAAAACGGCGCAGGTACCATGTTTGAGCCTGAAGAGGCTTATATGGCTGAGTATGAGGAAGAACAAGGTATTGATGAGGTCATTGATGACCTTCAGCCACTATCAGTAGCAACAGAAACGGAGCAAGAAACCGTTGAGTCAGACGTTGCTGGAGACGAACCACCTAGGCCTAAAGGCAGACCAAGCCTGAGAGTCGTCAAATAATAAAAAGCAGCGCCTAGCGCTGCTTTTTTTGTATTTAGAGATTATCACTAACGATTACTCTTGGTAGAAAGCCCTTACTACCTGTTTTACATCGGAAACATTACGTGCAACATCAGTTGCAATTTTTGCATGCTCCTCAGAAACGTAGCCGAGTAAGAATACTTCTTTATTTTCAGTGATCACTTTAATTTTTGTACCGCTCAACTCTGAATTGGCAATCAAGGCTGATTTGACCTTAGTCGTGATCCAACTATCATGACTGATTGCGCCAACAGATAAGGGTGGTTTAATTCGTAGTTGGTTATGGATGTGTTCCACACCTTTAATATCACGGGTTCGGCTCTCAATCTCACGTTTTAGCTGCTCGGTATTCGCTTGGCCCATCAAAACAACCGTTCCATTGTATGAGCTTGCGGTTACGCGTGCATTGCCTCTGAACGGGGTCTTGTTACCAATCCCTGCAACCTCGAACTCGATGTTGTTGTCGTCCCATATCTCTTGAGTGGTTCTGGGATCAATGACAATACTCGCGGTTGTTGCGGCACCCGCAACAAATAAGCCGGCACACCCTGTCATGCTCAGGGCAAATAAGGACAGCAATAAGCCTTTAAATACTTTCATAACTTACTCTTCGTGAGCGGGAAACAATACTTGGTCGATAAGATCGCACAAGCAGTGCATAGTCACCATGTGAACTTCATGAATTCGCGCCGTTCTGTGAGAGGGGATACGGATCTCAACGTCATTTTCGCCAAGTAAACCTGCCATCTCGCCCCCGTCCTTACCAGTCAGTGCGATGATGGTCATGTCTCGCGTTACTGCGGCTTCCATCGCCTTGATGATGTTTTTGCTGTTACCACTGGTTGAGATTGCAAGTAGGATATCGCCAGTTTGGCCAAAGGCGCGAACTTGTTTGGAGAAAATCTCTTCATAGTGGTAGTCGTTAGCCACCGCAGTTAGCGTGGTATTATCAGCGGTAAGCGCCATGGCGGGTAGACTAGGTCGCTCAGTCTCAAAACGATTTAAAAGACAGGAAACAAACTGTTGTGCGTTTGAAGAAGAGCCTCCATTTCCGCAGCAAAGGATCTTGTTGCCATTGAGTAGGCTAGCTACCATGGCTTGAGCGGCATGGGTAATAGCGTCTGGCAACGCTTCGGCTGCCGCGATTTGAATTTGAATACTTTCTGTAAAGCTGTCTTTAATGCTATCTAGCATCGATTATCCTTGAGTAATTGCGTTTTTGATCCACTCGATTTGTTGACCTTGTTGGTGCATTGCCACTAAGTCAAAGCGGAAATCAGTTGAATATACAGATAAGCCATTCTTGCTCAGCCACAGTGTTGCTGCTTTGATGAGCTTTCTCATTTTGCTCGTAGTGACGGTTTCCGCAGCATGCCCATAAGCTTGGCTTTTACGATAGCGAACTTCAACGAAAACAATCGTCTCGCCATCTTTCATAATCAGGTCGAGTTCGCCTCCTTTCACTAGGAAGTTTCTCTCAATTGGCGACAAGCCGCAACTGATAAGATACTTTTCAGCTGCAACTTCATAATGTTGCCCTTGTGCTCGTTTATTGGTTAGCACTATGCTCCGCCCAACTAATCTCACGTTGTACTATACAGTCATCATTGATGCTTAGCACTCCGGTACTGCCGCTAATGGTATAGTCGTGGACCACTTTCATCTGTGGCAGATGTTCCATCAAGCGGTAAGCGTCCATCCCCAGAGCTTGCAGACGTTTTTCTGCATTAGAGTCTTTGGGCCACAATTGTTCCATTTGGGCTTTTAAGGCCGCATCTGGTTGAATTAGTAGCGGTATATCGCTGTATATTACACCCGATAGATCTTCATATTGCTGGCGACCACTATTACTACGCGAATTCGAGTATAGTTTTGGTGGCGTTGTATCTGGGTTAATCGCGACTTCAATAAACGGTTTGATGAGCGTAAGTTCAGAGCCGTTTGCCACAATGTAAACTGCATCAATATCACGGCGGCTACGTGGTTGGCTTTCTAACGGTATATCGAGTAACGAATCCATCTGCGCGATATGTTGCTGGCTGCCTTGTAGGCCGAATACTTTGTTAATATCGCGTTGAAGCTGGCGTTTGTCGCCAAACAGATTGATTGCAACTTTGGTGTCGCTGTGTTTTTGCCATTCTTTGTCAAATGCTTCAACTACTCGAGAGCCGAGACGCCCTTGAGGTGCAAGTATCAGAGGGTATTGGTAACCTTGCTGTGCCAAATGTTTTGCCGCTTGGGCCACCTCTTGCTCTGGAGATAGTGCTAAGTAGCAAGTGCTGTTACCAGCTTGGATCTCATCTGGGATGTTTAGAGCCAGCGTTGGCAGCGGATTTACAAAGTTAGCTTGAGCTTGCTGAAGTTTCTCTATGTTACTTTTTAACAGTGGCCCGACAACAGAGTCAATCTGCTTTTCGACCAATACCGATTCAAGCTCTTCTATCGAAGCTGCATTGGTATCGATGACGGTTAGCGTGGCACTTTCATCTCGCTCGCTATCGTTCATCATTTCGAGAATAAAGCCATCACGAATGAGCTGAGCCTGTTTAGCAAATTTACCAGAAAGTGGCAGCAATAGTGCGGTATTGACTGGCTTGGTAATTTCTAGAGCGAGAATATCTGTCACCGATTGTGGGGTATAGATAGCCCCTGGGTGATTTGAGTTATCTGTTAGCCATTGTTCAAGCCCGGCTTTAAGTTGTGGAAGGTTGCTTGCTAGAGTCTTAGTTAAGTCAGTTAGTTCTAGCCAACCAGATACCACAGGATCAGTTTCTTGTTGCTTCAACGTTTCTAATTGCTGCGCCGAGTACTGATTTAGGTTGTTCCAGATCCCCTGTGCAACAAAGGCTTGTTCACTTTCGGCTAGGTAACGGCTGCTTAAAGAGAGTTCTCGAGTCGCATTGTAGAAGTCACCTTGCTTAGTAAATAGGGAAGCGCGCAATTGGTGATAGTTAAGCCACTGGTCTTCACCTAGTTGCCACGACGGTTTGAAGTTTAGGATCTGCAGTGCTTCTGCGTGGTTATCACGAGAAATGAGCAGTTCCGCTCGTGCAAGTTGCCACTCAGCTTGCTGCATTTCATTTAGTGACTGACGAGCTAGGCGTTTGATAAGAAGCTCTGACTGAGCCGTGTCACCTGTATCAATGGATGCTTTTAATGCCATGATCAACCAATCATTTTGCAAGCTGCCTTGACTGCTGTCAGCTCGCATCAAGTAAGTTTGCACTGACTGGTTGGGATCTAAGGTAATATCGACACTTCGCGGCGTCTTAGGAGCAGAAGAACACGCTGCCAATGTGACAGCAAGTGCTACAGGAGTCAGTAAGCGTGTTACACTTAGACGCTTGTGGTTATTCATGGCCATGAGTTCTTTTTAATTCCGTATAAGATTGTGTCTATATTAATCGTTGAAGTGATGGTAAACAAATGACAGATAACAAAACCTTACCAACTGAGGTTCCAACTCTCTATATCGTGCCTACGCCAATTGGCAATTTAGGTGATATTACTCAACGAGCGATCGAAGTTTTATCCAATGTTGACCTCGTGGCTGCTGAAGATACGCGCCACACTGGTAAGTTATTGTCTCACTTCAGTATCCAAACTAAAACTTTTGCTCTTCATGATCATAACGAACAGCAAAAAGCGCAAGTGTTAGTCGATAAATTACTGGCTGGGCACTCAATTGCGTTAGTTTCTGATGCTGGTACCCCATTAATTAGTGATCCAGGTTACCATCTTGTGACGCAATGTCGTCAGGCGGGAGTCAAAGTTGTCCCACTTCCTGGCGCTTGTGCGGTTATTACTGCACTCAGTGCGTCAGGTTTGCCATCTGATCGCTTTAGCTTCGAGGGGTTCCTTCCAGCTAAGAGTAAAGGGCGCAAAGACAAATTCTTAGAAATTGCCAAAGTTGAGCGTACTTGTGTGTTTTATGAATCACCGCACCGCATCTTAGACTCTCTTGACGATATGCTTGAAATCTTGGGCCCAGACAGAGAAGTAGTATTAGCTCGGGAGCTGACTAAAACCTTCGAAACCATCCAGGGTATGCCACTAGGTGAATTGGTTGAATGGGTCAAGTCGGACTCTAACCAGCAGCGTGGTGAAATGGCACTGCTGATCCATGGCTACCGCTCATCAGAAGATGACTCTATTCCAGAAGAGGTCAAGCGTACAGTGACCATTTTGACCAAAGAGCTGCCATTAAAGAAAGCAGCAGCGATGGCGGCGGAAATTTACAACCTGAAAAAGAATGCACTCTATAAGTGGGGTTTAGAGAATTTGGACTAACAATCGAGAAATTAGAGTCGAGAATCGAGAAGATGTATTCTTGGCTCTAATATCTACTTCTCAACTCTCGAAGGACGAAGTCTGTTTCAGATTCTCGCAGGGTGAAGCCCGAACATGCTCTCCATAGCGCACCGTTCTGACTATTCCTTAACCGCTTAATCGTTCATTTTCAGCAATTATGTGATCTCGCTAGACACTTCTCTCTGAACTCTATACAATCCGCCCTCGGAGTCGACTGGGTAGTCGCTGCTTTGTTGATGTCCTTCGGGAGACTGACGTTGAGGTCCTTTTAGGAGACTGACGTTGACGTCCTTCGGGAGACTGACAAAGGGGAGGAAAGTCCGGGCTTCATAGAGCAAGGTGCCAGGTAACGCCTGGGGGGCGCAAGCCCACGACAAGTGCAGCAGAGAGAAGACCGCCGATGGCCCGTAAGGGAACAGGTAAGGGTGAAAGGGTGCGGTAAGAGCGCACCGGACGGCTAGTAATAGTTCGTAGCAGGGTAAACTCCACCTGAAGCAAGACCAAATAGGCCTCCACATTGCGTTGCTCGCGTAAGGAGGCGGGTAGGTTGCTCGAGCCAGTGAGTGATTGCTGGCCTAGACGAATGGCTACCGCCGCGCAAGCGGAACAGAACCCGGCTTATGTGTCGGCTCCACCTATTCGAGACCCATCGTAACTTTGTTATGATGGGTTTTTTGCTTTTTATTGACCAAATTTATTTTCGAACCATTAAACTTAGCGCAAAATCACGTGTTCTCACTCGCTAGTGGTGGCGATAAGCCATTAAATCAGTACACTGGAGAGTCTGAATTCGTCAATGCGTCAGCCACATGAGATAACTATGACCGAATCCTTTAAACACATATCTGTACTTCTTCATGAATCGATCGAGGGCTTAGCGATTAAACCCGACGGTATATACATTGACGGTACATTCGGTCGCGGTGGTCACAGCCGTACAATTCTGTCAAAGCTCGGTGAAAATGGTCGCTTATATAGTATTGACCGTGACCCTCAAGCAATCGCTGAGGCAAGTAAAATTGACGACCCACGTTTTACTATCATCCATGGACCTTTTTCAGGCATGGCTGAATATGCCGCTGACTACGATCTTATCGGTAAGGTTGACGGTGTTTTACTCGATCTTGGAGTCTCTTCTCCACAGTTGGATGATGCAGAACGCGGCTTTAGTTTTATGAAAGATGGCCCACTTGATATGCGCATGGACCCCACGTCAGGAATACCAGTCTCTCAATGGCTAATGGAAGCAGACCTAGACGATATTACTTGGGTTATTCGAGAGTTTGGTGAGGATAAACATGCCCGTCGTATCGCTAAAGCGATAGTAGCTTACCGCGAAAACGAAGATAATGAACCTCTAACACGCACTGGCCAACTGGCAAAATTGATCTCTGAGGCAGCGCCAAAGAGTTTTAAAGAGAAAAAGCATCCAGCTACGCGTGCTTTCCAAGCGTTTCGTATTTACATCAATAGTGAACTAGAAGAGATCGACACGGCGCTAAAAGGGGCTGCTAGTATTTTGGCTCCTCAAGGACGTTTATCGGTGATCAGCTTTCACTCCTTAGAAGACCGAATGGTGAAGCGCTTTATTCGTAAAGAGAGCAAAGGACCAGAGGTTCCTCATGGCATTCCAATGACGGAAGATCAAATTAAAGCGCTAGGCAGTGCCAACCTTAAGCCTGTTGGTAAAGCGATCAAGCCTTCTAAACAAGAAGTCGAAGAAAATGCTCGCTCACGCAGCTCTGTGCTTCGCTTAGCAGAAAAACTATAACCCTATGAGTAAGTCTGCTCCAAATCTTGCCAAGGTGATTGCACTCGACCTTTTAAGTATTGGCCGAGTACCGCTAATTCTACTGGTACTGATTTTTAGTAGCGCGATGGGAGTGGTTTTTATTACTCATCACACACGTCAGGCAATTACCGAAAAAGACCAGGCACTTGTTGAGCGTGAACGATTGGACAATGAATGGCGTAACTTACTTATCGAAGAAACAGCATTGGCCGAGCATAGCCGTGTGCAAGCTGTGGCTAAGAAAGATCTAGAGATGAAGCGCCCAGATTCAGACAAAGAAGTCATCATCAACCTGCCATGAGCAAAAAAGTTAAACCTGTAGAGTCTAAAACTGAACACAAGCCAGCGACTTTGATTCGTTGGCGTTTCTACTTAGTGCTGTTTTTTGTCTTTTGTGCTTTTGCTGCACTTGTAGGCCGTATTGCATACATCCAAATTGTTGAGCCAGACAACCTAATTAAGCAGGGAGATTTACGCTCCATTCGAGCGAAAACCCTTCACTCTGCACGCGGCATTATTTCTGATCGAAATGGTGAGCCTTTGGCCGTGAGTGTGCCTGTTGAGGCTGTGTGGGCAGACCCTGTAGCGATCTTTAAAGCAGGTGGGTTGGTCGAATTAGATCGTTGGCACGCACTTGCGGATGTGCTTGGTTTAAAACGCCAAGGATTAATCGACAAAATTAATCGGAATAAGAGCAAACGATTTATCTATTTGCAACGTCAAGTTAGCCCGGCAATGGCGCATTATATTCGTGAGTTAAAGCTATCTGGTGTTGGTCTGAAAGCTGAATCAAGGCGTTACTATCCAGCAGGAGAAGTTAGTGCTCACTTAGTGGGAGTGACAGGAATAGATGGTCATGGCTTAGAAGGGGTTGAGCGCAGTTACGATAAGTGGCTCACTGGTGAAGCGGGTAAGCGTATTATCCGCAAAGATCGTTATGGTCGTGTAGTTGAAAACATCTCTCTTGAAGAGCGAGAAGAAGGTAAGCCATTAGAACTGACCATAGATCAGCGAATTCAGGCGATCGCTTACCGTGCGATCAAACAGGCGGTGGCAGATTACCGTGCTACTTCTGGTTCCGCGGTTATCCTTGATGTGAAAACTGGTGCGGTATTGGCAATGGTTAATGCGCCATCGTATAACCCAAACAACCGTGCCGATCTGCAATCAGCCAAAATGCGAAATCGAGTGATTACCGATGCTTTTGAACCTGGCTCAACAGTGAAGCCTTTTGTTGTTTTAGCTGCATTAGAAAATGGTATCGCAGACGATGATACGATTATAGATACTGGCAACGGTATTATGCAGATTGGCGGTAGTCGCGTGCGTGATACATCGAAAGTAGGCAAGGCTGACTTAACCACCATATTGAAAAAATCGAGTAACATTGGTGTCGCGACACTTGCTCTAGATATGCCACTTGAAGCCCTACTAGGCATGTACAGTTCAGTTGGCTTCGGGGAAGTGTCTGGGTTGAACCTTGTAGGTGAAACGCAAGGTATTTTCCCTAATCGACGTCGTTGGTCGAAATTTGAAATAGCGACACTTTCATTTGGTTATGGACTCACCATTACTCCTCTTCAGCTTGCCCATGCTTATGCTACTTTAGGTAATTTGGGTGAGTATCAACCGATCCATATTATCGAAAACAACCAGCAAGATTTATCAAAGCAGGTCATAGGTCACGACAACGCGCAAAAAGTGTTGGATATGCTTGAGACGGTCACCCAACCAGGCGGCACGGCGACTAAGGCTGCGGTACCTGGTTATCGTGTCGCTGCTAAAACGGGCACTTCACGTAAAGCGATTGCGGGTGGCTATGGTGACGAGTACTTCGCCTATACTGCTGGAGTTGCACCAG
The DNA here is from genome assembly GCF_001188205.1 of Vibrio sp. VPAP30. Lineage (NCBI taxonomy): Bacteria > Pseudomonadati > Pseudomonadota > Gammaproteobacteria > Vibrionales > Vibrionaceae > Vibrio > Vibrio sp. VPAP30. Next base: position 138,067 of record NZ_LBLS01000008.1, on the reverse strand, counting down.
CTAGTGATCCTAGAGTCGCACTTGTGGTGGTGGTTAATGAGCCGCAGGGGGATAACTATTATGGTGGTTCAGTGGCAGGACCTGTGTTTGCCGAAATTTTGAAGGGCACGTTGCAAATTCTCAACGTTGCACCTGATGAAAACAGATTTAAACAAGATTAAGTGAGTTTACTATGTCGAAGGAGCTGACCTTAGCGCTATTGCTTGCACCTTGGTTAGATATCTCTAGCCATGATAAAGCGAATGTAGTGATACAGAACCTTGAACTGGATAGCCGGAATGTTTCGAAAGGCACAACTTTTGTCGCGGTAAAGGGCCACGTAGTGGATGGGCGACGCTTTATTCCCACAGCTATCGAGCAAGGCGCAAACGCGGTCATCGCCCAAGCGTGCGATGTTCATCCGCACGGTAAGATTGAACTTATTGGCGCGATACCGGTGATCTACTTGGTGGATTTAGGTCGTCATCTCTCCGATCTTGCGCAACGACTTTACCCTTTAAAGCATAATAAGCTGATTGGTGTAACGGGCACGAATGGTAAAACAACCATTACTCAGTTAATCGCTCAGTGGCTTGAGCTTGTCGAGCACAAAGCAGCAGTGATGGGCACCACAGGCAATGGTTTTTTAAACGATCTACAAGTTGCAAAAAATACCACAGGTAGCGCGATTGAAATTCTGCAAACCTTGCATTCATTAGAGCAGCAGGGGGCTGACTATACCGCGCTGGAAGTTTCTTCCCATGGTTTAGTTCAAGGGCGCGTCAAAGCTCTGGAGTTTGAAGTTGGAGCGTTCTCTAACTTAAGTCGTGATCACTTAGATTATCACGGTACGATGGATGAGTATGCAGAGGCGAAATTTTCTCTGTTTAGCCACCATATCTGTAAACAGGCGGTGATCAATATTGATGATCCTGTTGGTGCAGATTGGTTTGATCGCCTAGATTCCGCTATTGCTGTTAGCCTAAAACCTTGTGATCACCCGCGCGCGATGTGGGCCAAGCAAGTCAATTATTCTGAATCGGGTATCACGCTCAGTTTTGATGGTGTTTTCGGTGCTGGTTGCTTTACTGTTCCGTTAATCGGTGAGTTCAATGCCAACAACGTATTGCTCGCTATGGTGACGTTACTATGCTTGGGTATTGATAAACAGAAACTCATCGAAACGGCAAGTTCACTAACCCCGGTTCTTGGTCGTATGGAGCTGTTTTCTGCCCAAGGCAAGGCTAAAGTTGTGGTCGATTATGCTCACACGCCAGATGCACTTGAAAAAGCGCTTCAAGCCTTGCGTGTTCATTGCCAAGGCAAGCTTTGGACTATCTTCGGTTGTGGTGGAGACCGTGATAAGGGTAAACGTCCTATGATGGCGAGTATCGCTGAACAATTGGCAGATAAAGTTATCCTCACCGATGATAACCCACGTAGTGAATCTCCCGTCGCGATCGTCCAGGACATGCTTGCGGGAATGAAACAACCAAACCTAGCCGTTGTAGAACATAATCGTTTCGCTGCTTTGCAATTAGCGTTAGATAACAGCCGAGCGGAAGACATTATTCTTCTCGCTGGTAAGGGGCATGAAGATTACCAAGTGATGGCTGATCGGACGGTGCACTATTCGGATCGTGAATCTGCCATTGAACTTTTGGAGCAAGGCTTATGATTTCTCTGATGTTAAGTCAGCTTGCTGAAGCTCTAAATGCTGAACTGATTGGTAACGATATAGTGATCAGCTCGGTCTCGACTGATACACGTGCAATTGAAAAAGGCGCACTATTTGTCGCTTTGATCGGTGAGCGCTTTGATGCGCACAACTTTGTTTCCCAATCTGTTGAGTCTGGCGCAGGCGCTTTGCTAGTCAGTCGCCCAGTAGAAGCCGATGTTCCTCAACTGTTGGTTAAAGATACTAAGATTGCGTTAGGTCAGTTAGGCGCTTTGGTTCATCAAACCTGCCTTACTCCGACTGTTGCGATTACCGGTAGTTGTGGCAAAACCACAGTGAAAGAGATGGTTGCCAGCATTATGGAACAAGAAGGGCGCGTTCTTTTTACTGCTGGAAACTTCAACAATGATATTGGCGTTCCTTTGACTCTGCTGCGCTCAACACCTGAAGATGATTTTGCCGTGATCGAGATGGGCGCCAACCATATTGGTGAAATTGCTTATACCACGCAACTTGTTCAACCTGATGTCGCGCTGGTCAACAACGTGGCTGCTGCGCACCTTGAGGGTTTTGGATCTATAGATGGAGTAAAGCAAGCCAAAGGTGAGATATACCAAGGTTTAAAAGCGGGGGCGGTAGCGATCGTCAACCTTGACAGCAATGGTGGTGATAATTGGCAGGCGGTGCTGGCAGACAAAGCAGTGAAGACTTTCTCGCTTAATGATGCCTCAGCAGACTATTTTGCCCAGAACATTTCACTCAATGAGATTAGCGAAGCGCAATTTACTCTTGTAACACCGCTTGGCAGTATCGATGTCAAGCTCGGCATTATAGGTCAGCACAATGTTTCCAATGCTTTAGCGGCAACAGCGCTTGCACTGGAGCTTGGCGCATCACTTGAGATGGTGAAAACGGGTTTGGCTCAACTCGGCAAAGTAAAAGGTCGTGTTGAGCTGGTCGAGCTTAGTTCCAATATTAAGCTAATCGATGACAGTTACAATGCAAGTGTACCTGCTATGAAAGCGGCTGCTGATCTCTTGTCTGGTTTTAGTGGTGAACGTTGGCTAATTTTGGGCAATATGGCCGAGTTAGGTAACGAAAGTCTTGCACTTCACCGTCAAGTCGGGGAACATGCTGCCCCATTCAAATTTGAACACGTGCTCACTTTTGGTGCTGACGCAAAAGCGATCAGTGAAGAGTGTGGTGGTATTCACTTCGAAGATCACCAAAGCATGATTGATTATATAAAACAGCAGATTGAACAGCATCAACAACCGCAAACACTGTTAGTCAAAGGGGCAAACAGTGCCGGAATGAGTAAAATCGCTGCTGCTGTCAAGGAGATGTATACATGATTATTTGGCTCGCCGAGCTGCTACAGCCATATTTTTCATTCTTCCGATTATTCGAATACCTATCGTTTCGTGCGATTGTCAGCGTTTTAACCGCATTAGGCATCTCGCTGTGGATGGGGCCGATTATGATCCGACGTTTGCAATTGTTGCAGATTGGACAGGTTGTCCGTAATGAAGGCCCAGAGTCTCATTTTAGTAAACGTGGAACGCCAACAATGGGCGGAATCATGATTCTGACGGCGATAGTGACCACAGTATTACTTTGGACCGACCTATCTAATCCATATGTTTGGGCGGTGTTAGCCGTTCTTCTTGGCTATGGAGCAATTGGGTTTGTCGATGATTACCGTAAGGTGGTTCGTAAAAATACCGATGGTTTGATTGCACGCTGGAAATATTTCTGGCAATCGGCGATTGCCTTAGTGGTCGCATTTGCACTGTATGTATATGGTAACGATACCGCAGCGACTCAATTGGTGGTGCCTTTCTTTAAAGAGGTAATGCCTCAGCTTGGTCTGATGTATATCGTCCTTACCTATTTCGTTATCGTTGGTACTAGTAACGCGGTAAACTTAACTGATGGTCTTGATGGCTTAGCCATTATGCCGACAGTACTTGTTTCTGCAGGTTTTGCCGCGATTGCATGGGCGACGGGTAACGTTAATTTTGCTAACTACCTGCATATTCCGCACATACCTCAGGCGTCTGAATTGGTGGTTGTTTGTACCGCGATTGTCGGAGCAGGGCTAGGCTTCTTATGGTTTAATACTTATCCGGCTCAAGTGTTTATGGGTGATGTCGGTTCACTGGCTCTCGGTGGTGCGTTAGGCACAATTGCAGTATTAGTTCGTCAAGAGTTTGTGCTGGTCATCATGGGTGGCGTTTTTGTTATGGAAACCTTGTCTGTTATTCTTCAGGTCGGTTCATACAAATTGCGTGGTCAACGTATTTTCCGTATGGCACCAATCCACCATCACTACGAGCTAAAAGGCTGGCCAGAACCACGAGTAATTGTGCGTTTTTGGATCATCTCGATTGTTCTCGTTCTTATTGGTTTAGCGACTCTTAAAGTTCGATAAGGAAATCAGCATCATGACCATGGACCGCTGGCAAGGTATTGAGAATGTGGTGGTTGTAGGGCTCGGTATCACCGGGCTCTCTGTCGTTAAGCACTTGCAACAATTAGCTAAGACTCTTGAAATCCGAGTAATTGACACACGCGATAACCCTCCGGGTAGTGACCAATTGCCTCAAAATGTCGCGCTACACTCAGGGAGTTGGAATCAAGAATGGTTGATGTCCGCAGATTTAGTGGTGACAAACCCTGGCATAGCCCTTGCCCTGCCAGAGATACAACAGGTACTTGAAGCTAAGATTCCTGTAGTGGGCGATATCGAACTGTTTGCTTGGCAAGTCAATAAGCCTGTCATTGCGATAACAGGCTCTAATGGCAAGAGCACAGTTACCGACTGGACAGGTCAAGTAGCTAAAGCAGCAGGCTTAAAAGTGGGAGTTGGTGGAAATATTGGTGTTCCGGCATTAGACCTACTTCAGCAGCAGGCAGATCTCTATGTGTTAGAGCTGTCGAGCTTTCAGCTTGAAACCACCTCGTCATTAGCTCCGAAAGCAGCGGCCTTCCTCAATCTTTCTGAAGATCATATGGACCGTTACCAAGGAATGGAAGATTACCGACAAGCAAAATTGCGTATTTTCGATCATGCTCAATCTTGTATTGTTAATGCTGATGACCGCGAAACCTATCCTGTTCATGCGGCTAATTTGGCCGAGTTTAGCCTCAAACAGAAGACTCGCTATTCTGTCATTGTTCAAGATGATACTGAGTATCTTGCAATTGATGGTGTGCCGATTTGTGCAAGTGGTGAGTTATCGTTAGTAGGTCGTCATAATGTAGCCAATGCTTTAGTGGTATTGGCCCTGTTGACGGAAGCGGAGGTGGATGTCACCAAAGGACTCTCCGTACTTAAGTCTTACAGCGGTTTGACACACAGGTGCCAAGTGGTTGCAGATAATCAAGGGGTCAAGTGGGTCAATGACTCGAAAGCAACCAACGTTGCTAGTACCATAGCGGCGCTTGCAGGACTAGAGCTTGACGGAAAGCTTTACTTGCTTGTTGGTGGGGTCGGTAAAGGTGCTGACTTCTCTGAGCTTACTCCAATTTTGGAATCGCTCAATGTTCAGCTGTGCTGCTTTGGAGAGGATGGCGATCAATTTATGCCACTACATAGCAGCGCGAAACGTTTTGACACTATGCACGAAATCATCCAATGGCTTGCCACTCAAGTCTCTTCTGGTGATATGGTGCTATTGTCACCAGCTTGTGCGAGTTTTGATCAGTTCAATAATTTTATGGCCCGTGGCGACGCATTTACTGAGCTTGCAAAAGCCTACGCTTAAATAAACCGAGAAATATGCAAATTCGAAACGTTTTTGGCAATATTAAACGTTGGGTGACCACCGCATCACCTGAGGTTTTGTATGATCGTCAATTAGTATGGATTTCACTGGGTCTAATGCTAACAGGCTTGGTGATGGTAACATCTGCCTCGTTCCCAATCAGCTCACGCCTGACGGATCAGCCATTCCACTTTATGTTTCGCCATGCCATCTTCCTCGTATTAGCGCTTTCTACTTCGGCAGTGATATTACAAGTGCCAACTAAGCGGTGGGCGCAGTTCAGTACTTGGCTGTTGTTACTGTCGATATTCTTACTATTTGTTGTACTCGTCGCCGGGAAATCGGTCAATGGTGCATCGCGTTGGATTCCGCTCGGGCTGTTTAACTTACAGCCTGCCGAGGTGGCTAAGTTATCGCTGTTTATATTTATGTCTGGTTATCTTGTGCGTAAAAATGAAGAAGTCAGGTCGAGCTTCTTCGGTGGTTTTATCAAACCTATTATTGTCTTTGCCACCTTAGCCAGTTTACTGCTGTTGCAGCCAGACTTAGGTACTGTAGTCGTGATGCTGGTGACCCTATTTGGTATGCTGTTTATTGCTGGGGCCAAGCTGACTCAGTTTTTGGCGCTAATGGTGGTCGGTTTGCTCTCTGTTGCAACATTGATTTATATCGAACCCTACCGAATGCGCCGTGTAACTTCATTCCTAGACCCTTGGGAAGATCCTTTCGGCAGTGGTTATCAGTTGACTCAGTCTTTAATGGCATTTGGGCGCGGTGAGTGGTTTGGTCAAGGACTTGGTAACTCAATTCAAAAATTAGAGTACCTACCTGAAGCACATACCGATTTTGTTTTTGCTGTTCTTGCTGAAGAATTAGGCTATGTCGGTGTTGTTTTAGTTCTGATACTGATTTTTAGCTTGGTTCTTAAAGCGATTTTTATTGGCCGTAAAGCATTCGATCGCAACCAGTTGTTTGGCGGTTACCTAGCGTTCGGCATTGGAATCTGGTTCGCATTTCAAACGTTAGTCAATGTGGGGGCGGCCGCAGGAATGGTGCCGACCAAAGGCTTAACCTTACCTTTGATCAGTTATGGTGGTTCAAGTTTGATTATTATGGCGGTAGCGGTGTCGATACTATTACGCATTGATCATGAATGCCGCTTATCCAGTGCAGAAATACAACAAATTATAGATAGCGATGAAAAAGAATAAACGACTAATGGTGATGGCCGGTGGTACAGGTGGTCACGTATTTCCTGGTCTCGCGGTTGCCAAACAACTCCAATCCCAAGGCTGGGAGATTCGCTGGTTAGGTACTGCGGATCGTATGGAGGCTGATCTGGTTCCCAAACACGGAATAGAGATCGATTTTATCAAGGTAAAAGGTCTACGAGGTCAAGGCATTGCCCGCTTACTTAAAGCACCCTTTCAGATCTTAAATGCGATTATGCAAGCCAAAGCGCATATGAAGCGTTGGCAACCAGATGCGGTACTTGGCATGGGCGGCTACGTTAGTGGACCGGGTGGTGTTGCGGCGTGGCTATTGGGCATCCCTGTTGTACTGCATGAGCAAAATGCAGTGGCGGGTTTGACCAATCAGTGGCTATCCAAAATCGCCAAGAAAGTTTTTCAAGCATTCCCAGGGGCATTTCCTAAAGCAGAGGTTGTTGGCAACCCAGTGAGGGAAGATGTGGCTGCGATTAGTGAGCCAGAGCAACGTCTGGCAGAGCGTGATGGCAAAGTGCGTATTTTGGTCATGGGAGGCAGTCAAGGGGCACAAATACTTAATCGCACCTTACCTGACGTAATGGCCAAGCTAGGTGGTGAATATGAGATTCGTCATCAAGCGGGCAAAAATAACCATAACGAAGTTGCACAGGCATACCAAGTCAACAATGTGCAAAATGCAGATGTAACCGAGTTTATTGATGATGTTGCCAAGGCATATGACTGGGCTGATTTACTGGTTTGTCGCTCAGGGGCATTAACGGTTTCCGAAGTTTCAGCAGCAGGAGTGGGCGCAATCTTTGTTCCATTTATGCATAAAGACAGACAACAAGCTTTAAATGCTGATCACTTGGTAGAATGTGGTGCAGCAAAAATGATTGAGCAGCCAGAGCTGACGGTCGATAAGTTAGTGTCTGAAATTCAGGCATTAGATCGTAGCAATCTATTAGCGATGGCAAATAAAGCTCGCAAGGCTGCTAAGTTAGATGCAGATAAAGTGGTATCTGAAGCCATTGTTGCACTGACGAAATAACGAGAAGATTCATGACAATTCAACATACTCAAGATTTAGCTCAAATTCGCGCTATGGTGCCAGAAATGCGCCGCGTGAAGTGTATTCACTTTATTGGTATCGGTGGTGCTGGAATGAGTGGTATTGCAGAAGTACTACTTAACGAAGGCTATCAAATATCGGGTTCTGATATCGCTGAAAACCCTGTGACAGAGCGTTTAACTCAAAAAGGTGCCACGGTTTACATCGGTCACGCGCAAGAGAACGTTGCCAAGGCGAGTGTGGTAGTGGTTTCTACTGCAATCAATGAAGAAAACCCAGAAATTATCGCGGCGCGATCAGCCCGAATCCCCGTCGTTCGCCGTGCTGAAATGTTGGCAGAATTGATGCGATTCCGCCACGGTATTGCAGTGGCGGGAACACATGGTAAAACAACTACTACAGCGCTAGTCACGCAGATCTACTCTGAAGCAGGCCTTGATCCAACTTTTGTTAACGGTGGTTTGGTTAAGAGTGCGGGTACTAATGCGCGCTTAGGTTCTAGCCGTATATTGATTGCGGAAGCAGACGAGAGCGATGCATCCTTCTTACACCTTCAACCTATGGTGAGCATCGTAACTAATATCGAAGCGGATCATATGGACACTTATGGTGGGGATTTCGAGACCTTAAAGCAAACTTTCATCGATTTCTTACATAATCTACCGTTTTATGGTCAAGCGATTGTTTGCATTGACGATCCTGTTGTACGAGAACTCGTGCCAAAGATCAGTCGTCAAGTGATTACCTACGGCTTTGCAGAAGATGCTGATGTTCGCATCGATAACTATCGCCAAGAAGGACAGCAAGGTAAGTTCACGGTTATCCGTCAGGGCAAAGCAGACTTAGATATTACCTTGAATATTCCAGGTCGCCACAATGCTCTGAATGCCTCAGCAGCGATTGCCGTAGCAACAGAAGATGATATTGCAGATGAAGCGATTTTGAATGCAATGGCGGGCACTCAGGGGACTGGGCGTCGCTTTGATCATCTGGGTGAGTTTGATACAGGCAATGGCCAGGCAATGTTGGTTGATGACTACGGGCACCATCCAACAGAAGTCGATGTGACAATTCAAGCAGCACGCAATGGTTGGGAAGAGAAGCGCTTAGTGATGATCTTCCAGCCGCACCGATATAGTCGAACGCGCGATCTCTATGATGATTTCGCTAACGTACTAGAGCAAGTAGATGTTTTGATCATGTTAGATGTTTACTCTGCGGGTGAAAAGCCAATTGCGGGGGCTGACAGTCGCGCTCTATGTCGCACGATTCGTAGTCGTGGTAAGCTTGACCCGATTTTTGTCCCGGAAAGCAAGGCGTTACCTTCAGTTCTCGCCAATGTTTTACAAGACGGTGACTTAGTGCTCACTCAGGGGGCGGGTGATGTTGGTAAAGTGGCGAAACAGCTCGCGGCTTTTGAGTTAAATATCGATAAGATGGTGCAGGCATAGTTTAAAACATCGAATTTTGGGTATTTGCGTCACTTATTGAATTTTAAGTAGTGATTTATCACTTTCAGTGTTTGATACTTTCTTGGACGCCAGTATAATCCGAAGGTTAAAGTAAGTGCTTTTGCCTCTATTGTACGAATTGAGATAGGGAAAGAATAAGCGAGCTAATGGCAAGGACTATGGACTTTGATTAAAAGTGCTTTTAATGAAGGCCGTCGTTTAACCGCTATGCCACTGGTAAAAGAACATGTCGTTGGTGGCAGTTTCTTGCTAGTGGTCTTGTTGTTAATTGGCTCTCTCCTTTACTCCACGATCTCTTGGATGTGGGATGACCAACGTCTCCCCCTTTCGAAAATAGTGCTTCAGGGTGAATTACACTATGTCTCTGCTTTAGATGTTCAACGCGTATTTGCTCGCCTTGAACATGTTGGAACATTTATGTCTCAGGATGTGAATGTGTTGCAGAACATGGCGGAGTCGATCCCTTGGGTATCTCATGCCTCGATTCGTAAACAGTGGCCAGACACGGTTAAAGTTTTTCTTACCGAACATCATGCAGAAGCCATCTGGAACGGTAATGCATTGCTCAATGATTACGGTCAGGTTTTTGATGGTGATATTGGCAAGTTAGAAGAAGAACGGGTCAAGCTATATGGACCGAAAGGTACAAGTGAAGAAGTACTTCAGGTATGGCGCGACATTAGCCCTAGATTTGAGGCACTTAATCTAACGATCACATCGTTGGTTTTAAATGATCGTCGAGCGTGGCAAATCATCCTCGATAATGGTATTCGTTTAGAACTAGGCAAAGAGTCGTTGGAAGAGCGGATAGAACGCTTTATTTCGCTTTATAAGAATTTGGGTAGTGATACTCAGCGAGTGAGCTACATCGACCTCAGGTATGATACGGGAGCATCAATTGGATGGTTCCCAGAACAAGAGTTAGAACAAGAGACTACAGATGACTAAGACCGCTGATGACAACATTATTGTTGGTCTTGATATAGGCACTGCTACCGTATCGGCTCTCGTAGGCGAAGTATTGCCTGATGGTCAAATTAACATTATTGGCGCAGGCAGTAGCCCGTCTCGCGGGATGGACAAAGGTGGTGTTAACGACCTTGAATCGGTGGTTAAGTCGGTTCAGCGTGCTGTTGACCAAGCCGAATTGATGGCAGAGTGCCAAATTAGCAATGTATTTATTTCGCTGTCAGGGCGTCACATTGCCAGTCGTATAGAAAAAGGCATGGGAACTATCTCTGATGAAGAGGTTTCTCAAGAAGATATGGATCGTGCAATCCATACGGCAAAATCAATCAAAATTGGTGACGAACAACGCATTCTGCATGTAATTCCTCAAGAATTTACGATTGATTATCAAGAAGGGATTAAAAATCCGCTAGGTTTATCAGGAGTACGCATGGAAGTTAGCGTACACCTAATCTCTTGTCACAATGATATGGCGAGAAATATCATAAAAGCAGTCGAGCGATGTGGACTTAAAGTCGAGCATCTTGTTTATTCTGGTTTAGCAGCAAGTAATGCGGTTATCACAGAAGATGAGCGAGAACTGGGCGTATGTGTTGTCGATATTGGTGCTGGTACTATGGATGTTTCCATTTGGACTGGCGGCGCTTTACGCCATACAGAAGTGTTCTCGTACGCGGGTAATGCTGTGACAAGTGATATTGCTTTTGCTTTCGGTACACCAGTGAGTGATGCGGAAGAGATAAAAGTAAAATATGGCTGTGCTCTAAGTGAGTTAGTCAGCAAAGATGACACGGTTAACGTTCCTAGCGTTGGCGGGCGTCCATCACGCAGTTTGCAAAGACAGACTTTGTCTGAAGTGATTGAGCCTCGTTATACTGAGTTAATGGGACTGGTTAACCAAACTATCGATACAGTTCAAGAGAAGCTGCGCGAAGAAGGGATTAAACATCACCTAGCAGCAGGTGTGGTGCTCACAGGTGGAGCGGCACAGATTGAAGGGCTGGTCGAGTGTGCGGAACGTGTATTCCGCAACCAAGTAAGAGTCGGCAAACCTCTAGAGGTGAGCGGCTTAACAGATTATGTAAAAGAGCCGTATCATTCTACGGCAGTTGGTTTACTTCATTATGCGAGAGACAGTCAAATTAACGACGATACTGAGTACAACGAGCCGACGCGCTCGTCAGTAACGGGGTTGTTTGGTCGTTTGCGTAATTGGATACAAAAAGAGTTTTAACCTGAGCGGCAGGAAAAACGGAGATAACACATGTTTGAACCGATGATGGAAATGTCTGACGACGCAGTTATTAAGGTCGTTGGGGTTGGTGGCGGTGGCGGTAACGCCGTTGAACACATGGTACGTGAATCCATCGAAGGTGTTGAGTTCATTAGTATTAATACTGATGCTCAGGCGCTTCGTAAAACCAGTGTGAATAGTGTTATTCAGATTGGTGGTGATATGACCAAAGGTCTTGGAGCAGGTGCGAACCCTCAAGTAGGACGTGACGCAGCTCTCGAAGATCGCGATCGCATTAAAGAAGAGCTAAACGGTGCCGATATGGTATTTATCGCAGCTGGTATGGGCGGTGGTACTGGTACAGGAGCAGCTCCTGTTATTGCAGAAGTGGCAAAAGAGTTAGGTATCCTAACGGTTGCAGTAGTAACTAAGCCATTTAGCTTCGAAGGCAAAAAGCGTTTAGCTTTTGCTGAGCAAGGTATCGAAGAGCTTTCTAAGCACGTGGACTCGTTAATTACGATTCCTAACGAGAAGCTTCTTAAGGTACTTGGCCGTGGTATTACACTACTTGAAGCCTTTGCTAGCGCGAACGATGTATTAAAGAATGCAGTACAAGGTATTGCAGAACTGATTACTCGTCCAGGCATGATTAACGTCGACTTTGCTGACGTAAGAACAGTGATGTCAGAAATGGGTCATGCCATGATGGGTAGCGGTGTTGCTAAAGGCGAAGATCGTGCTGAAGAAGCGGCAGAAATGGCAATTTCTAGCCCACTTCTAGAAGATATCGATCTTGCTGGAGCACGCGGTGTGCTAGTTAACATCACGGCGGGTCTAGATATGCGTCTAGATGAATTCGAAACCGTGGGTAACACAGTAAAAGCGTTTGCTTCAGATAACGCAACCGTTGTAATCGGTACTTCATTAGATCCTGATATGGCTGATGAAATCCGTGTGACAGTTGTTGCGACTGGTATTGGTAACGAGAAGAAACCTGATATTACTTTAGTTGCGGGTGGCAAAGCGAAAGTCGCTCCTGTTGCTCAACCGCAGACTCAGCCACAAACAGCGCCTGCTCAGCAGACTGTCAATAAAGTGGAAGAAAAAGCGGCACCAACTTTGCAAGAAAAACCTCAGGTAACTCCTCAGCCAACGACATCAACACCGTCTGGTTCAGGTGCGGGGCAAAGTGCAGCAGCGCCTAAGGCAGATAAAGAAAGCGGCTATCTTGATATCCCTGCGTTCTTACGTCGTCAAGCTGACTAAAATAACTACAATTTGACACTGTTCAATTTTGTGGTAGCATGCACGGTCAATGTCACCATTGACCGTGATTTGTAGCATTTTTACTGAGGCAAAGTAGATGATCAGACAACGTACTCTGAAAGAAATAGTGAAAACAACTGGTGTGGGTCTCCACTCTGGTCGTAAAGTCACGCTTACTCTGCGCCCTGCTGCTGCAAATACTGGCATCGTTTATCGCCGTACTGATGTGAATCCTCCTGTAGATTTTCCTGCGGATCCTGCGTCCGTTCGCGATACAATGCTATGTACAGCACTGGTTAATGACGAAGGTGTACGTATCTCTACTGTTGAGCACTTAAACGCAGCTCTAGCGGGAATGGGTATCGATAACATCATCGTTGAAGTTGATGCTCCAGAGATTCCAATCATGGATGGCAGTGCTAGCCCATTCGTGTTCCTGCTCCAACAAGCAGGTATTGAAGAGCAAAATACACCAAAACGTTTTATCCGCATCAAAAAGCCAGTACGCTTTGAAGATGACGATAAGTGGGCTGAATTCGTGCCATTCAACGGTTTCCGTATGGACTTCGAAATCGAGTTCAACCACCCAGCCATTGAATCTGACGAGCAGCACCTACTGTTTGATTTCTCATCGCAAGGCTTTGTCAAAGATATCTCTCGTGCACGTACTTTTGGTTTCATGCGCGATATTGAGTACTTACAGTCGCAAAACCTATGTTTAGGTGGTAGCTTTGATTGTGCCATCGTATTAGACGAATATCGTATTCTTAACGAAGAAGGTCTGCGCTTTGACAATGAGTTTGTTACTCACAAAGTGTTGGATGCTATTGGTGACCTTTATATGTGCGGCCACCCAATCATTGGTGAGTTCCGCGCGTTTAAATCTGGTCACGGTTTGAATAACCAATTACTTCGTTCAGTGCTTGCAGATCAAGAAGCATGGGAATGGGTAACTTTCGAAGAAGAAGCGACATCACCAGTTGCATTTGCAGAACCAAACGTGGTTATGGCATAACAAGATTGATTAGAAAAAGCCGGACGAGAGTCTGGCTTTTTTGTTTTATGCCCCATCCTAAATAAGCTTTAGGCTTTGTTTGCCTGTCTCGGCTAACTTTGATCTTTTTTCGCCAGTTTTGCCAAGCTCTCTAATCTCGCTTTGACTTTAGGCGATGCACCTGTGGCGATCATTTCTAGATACTGCGCCGCTGTACCGGATATTGGATCACGAGGTTTTGGTTTATCTTCGCTACGGTTCTTACTTCGATACAGTTCAGGGTTGATCTGGACACTCACCGCAATCAAGCGGGCAAATCCTTTTGATCGTAGCTGATTCAAGATACTCAACCGTTCGTAATCAATTTTCATTTTGATCCCGGCACTTGCGACTTCTAGGATCAGTTGATTATCGCGAATGTTTGCCACCCGGCAATGATCTTCCGTTCCTCTAGGCAGGATCGATTTTAGCTCTCGATTGATCAATATGATCTCTTGAGCGTGTTGTTGCAGTTGGGATAGTCGTGAATCAGCAATTATCTCATCCCCTAAAGTCGGGCGGTGGTCTCTCATGTTGAGCCTCTAATCAAGTCGACAATTCTATTTTAGTCAATGGGCTAGAACGAAGATAGAGCTTAAGACGAATAAACTTCAATCATATAACGATAAAAAATAAAGAATGCTTCAAACAAATCACCTTGTTATTGGTTGTGAGAGGCAAAATCCCATAAACTATCCGCCACTTATAGTGATATAAGCCTTGAAATCTATAGTTGTCATCACAATATCTGAGGAAAGTGATTTATCTCAGTATTCTTAGTTCAAAACTGTTAGAGACTGAAGGCATTAAAAGTAGATCGGGCCCGATCTGAATAAAGAGAGATTCATAGCAAATGATAACTAAGCTACTGACAAAGGTGATTGGCAGTCGCAATGATCGAACACTGCGCAGCCTGAGAAAAATTGTAAAAGAGATTAATAATTACGAACCAGCGTTTGAAGCACTTTCTGATGAAGAGCTAAAAGCAAAAACCGTTGAGTTCCGTCAGCGTTTAGAGCAGGGTGAAACTCTAGATAAACTACTACCAGAAGCATTCGCCACAGTACGTGAAGCGTCTAAGCGTGTATATGGTATGCGCCACTTCGACGTACAGCTTATCGGTGGTATGGTACTAAACGCAGGCCAAATTGCAGAAATGCGTACCGGTGAAGGTAAAACGCTAACGGCTACGCTACCAGCCTATCTCAACGCGCTACCAGGAAAGGGCGTACACATTGTTACCGTCAACGATTACCTAGCTAAGCGTGACGCAGAAACTAACCGACCTCTATTCGAATTCTTAGGCATGACGGTTGGTATCAACGTGCCAAACATGCCGCCTCAAGAGAAAAAAGAAGCTTACCTAGCGGATATTCTTTACGGTACGAACAACGAGTTTGGTTTCGACTATCTTCGTGACAATATGGCTTTCCGCGCTGAAGACCGTGTGCAACGTGAGCGTTTCTTTGCTGTGGTCGATGAGGTCGACTCGATTCTTATTGATGAGGCACGTACACCACTGATTATCTCTGGTCCTGCTGAAGATAGTTCAGAGCTTTACATTCGTATCAATACTCTGATTCCTCATCTACAACAACAAGATCAAGAAGATTCAGAAGAATACCGTGGTGATGGTCACTACACGGTTGACGAAAAATCGAAGCAAGTTCATCTGACCGAAACAGGTCAAGAATTTGTTGAAGAATTGATGATCAAGAATGGCCTGATGGAAGAGGGCGATACGCTTTACTCTCCAACTAATATCAGCTTATTGCACCACGTGAACGCAGCGCTTCGTGCCCATGTATTGTTCGAAAAGAACGTTGACTACATCGTTAACGAAGACGGTGAAGTGGTTATCGTTGACGAACACACAGGACGTACTATGCCTGGTCGTCGTTGGTCTGAAGGTTTACACCAAGCGGTGGAAGCCAAAGAAGGCGTTAAGATCCAGAACGAGAATCAGACTCTGGCTTCTATCACCTTCCAGAACTTCTTCCGTTTATACGAAAAACTGTCAGGTATGACAGGTACTGCGGATACCGAAGCGTTCGAGTTCCAATCGATCTACGGTCTAGAAACGGTGGTTATTCCAACCAACAAGCCAATGGTTCGCAACGATATGCCTGATGTGGTTTATCGTACCGAAGCTGACAAGTTCAATGCGATCATTGAGGATATTAAAGAACGCGTTGCACAAGGTCAGCCCTCTCTAGTGGGAACTGTGTCTATCGAAAAGTCAGAGCTTCTGTCTAATGCGCTGAAGAAAGCGAAGATTAAGCACAACGTTCTGAACGCAAAATTCCACGAGAAAGAAGCCGAAATTGTTGCTGAAGCAGGTACTCCTGGCGCTGTAACGATTGCAACCAACATGGCTGGTCGTGGTACTGATATCGTATTGGGGGGTAGCTGGCAGGCTCAAGTTGACAAGCTCGAAAGCCCAACGCAAGAGCAGATCGATAAGATTAAAGCTGATTGGAAAGTGATTCATGACCAAGTACTAGAAGCAGGTGGTCTGCACATTATTGGTACAGAGCGCCATGAATCTCGCCGTATCGACAACCAGCTGCGTGGTCGTTCTGGTCGTCAAGGTGATGCAGGTTCATCTCGCTTCTACTTATCAATGGAAGATTCTCTGCTGCGTATCTTCACTTCTGACCGTATGGCAAGCTTAATTCAAAGCGGTATGGATGAAGGTGAAGCGATCGAATCTAAGATGCTATCTCGTTCTATCGAAAAAGCGCAACGTAAAGTTGAAGGCCGTAACTTCGATATTCGTAAACAGCTACTTGAATACGATGATGTTGCCAACGACCAACGTAAGGTTGTTTACGAACTTCGCGACGAGTTGATGGTTGTTGACGATATCAGCGAGATGATCGAACAGAACCGTCAAGACGTGCTAACAGCGGTGATCGATGAATACATCCCACCACAATCTCTTGAAGATATGTGGGATGTCGAAGGCCTACAGGATCGCCTTAAAAATGACTTTGATCTTGATGCGCCAGTGAAGCAGTGGCTCGAAGAGGATGACAAACTTTACGAAGAAGCACTTCGTGAGAAGATTATCGAAACGGCTATCACGGTTTACAAGCAGAAGGAAGAAGTCGTTGGTGAGCAAGTGCTGCGCAACTTCGAGAAATCAGTGATGCTACAAACGCTAGATACGTTATGGAAAGAACACCTAGCAGCTATGGATCACCTTCGCCAAGGTATTCACCTTCGTGGTTACGCACAGAAAAACCCGAAACAAGAGTACAAGCGTGAGTCGTTTGAGCTATTTGAAGGACTGCTAGACGCACTGAAGTCAGATGTGATTACCATTCTGTCTAAAGTTCGCGTTCAGCAACAAGAAGAAGTTGAGCGCATGGAAGAGCAGCGTCGTGCTCAAGCTGAGGAAGCGGCTCGCCATGCTCAAGCCCAGCATGCATCAGCGCAAAGCCAGCTTTCGGATGGTGAAGAAGAAGACGAAGGCGCTCACCAACCAATGGTCCGTGAAGAGCGTAAAGTAGGCCGTAATGAGCCTTGCCCATGTGGTAGTGGTAAAAAGTACAAGCAATGCCACGGCAAAATCGGTTGATGCTTTGCCTCAAACAAGTATTAATTTTAGAGTCGCTTAGGCGGCTCTTTTTTTATCTAATGGTTATCTTAATAATCGTCAGCCACAATGCAGGGCATGACAATGGAAAGTAAATAGGAAGTCTGATGAAACGAATTCATATCGTAGCGGGAATTATCTTCAACCGAGATAAATCGCAGGTGTTTATTACCAAGCGCCCAGATGATAAGCATAAAGGTGGTTTTTGGGAGTTTCCTGGCGGCAAAGTAGAACAGGGTGAAAGCATCGAGCAAGCTATGGTTCGCGAGCTTGAAGAAGAAGTTGGAATTACAACCACTGAACAAGCGTTATTTGAACATATTGAATTTGATTATCCTGACAAGTCTTTAAAGTTTGATTTTATTACCGTTACTGAATTTAGCGGCCAACCTTATGGAAAAGAGGGGCAGCAAGGCGAGTGGGTTGATATCAGCGACCTTGGCAAATATACATTCCCAGAGGCTAATGTGCCGATCTTAGAGCGTGTGCTAAAAGAGTTTTCTTAAACCCGTCAAAGCCCCCCTAGCCAGAGGTGGTGAATACTGTTAGTTTTAGTGGATTGGCTATAAAAACGATTACTCGAAACGGAGAAGTGCAATGGTACGTATTGCAATTGCAGGAGCAGCAGGCCGAATGGGCCGTAACCTAGTTAAAGCAACTTACTTAAATCAACAAGCGCAAGTAGGTGCGGGTTCAGAGCGACCTGAGTCTTCACTAGTCGGTGTTGATGTTGGTGAACTTTGTGGTGAAGGTAAGTTTGATGTTGTTCTGACTGACGACCTAGCAAAAGAGATTGAAAGCTTTGACGTCATTATCGACTTCACGGCACCAGCAAGCACGCTTGTAAATTTGGAGCTGTGTCGTCAACACGGTAAGAGCATCGTTATTGGTACGACGGGGTTTACTGAGCAAGAGCGAGAGCTCATAGATACGATTGCCAAAGAAGTGCCTGTAGTGATGGCACCGAACTACTCGGTTGGCGTTAACTTGGTCTTTAAGCTACTTGAGAAAGCGGCCAAGGTGATGGGAGATTATTGCGATATTGAAATTGTCGAAGCACACCACCGTCATAAAGTAGATGCGCCTTCTGGTACGGCTATTGGCATGGGTGAAGCGATTGCCGATGCGATGGGTAACAAGCTCAATGATGTCGCTGTCTATGCTCGTGAAGGTATTACCGGTGAGCGTACTAAAGATGAGATAGGTTTTGCTACGATTCGAGCGGGCGACATTATTGGTGAGCACACGGCAATGTTTGCTGATATCGGTGAGCGAGTTGAGGTGACCCATAAAGCGACAGACCGAATGACTTTTGCTAACGGCGCTGTTAAAGCCGCCGTGTGGCTAAATGAGAAGCCAGCGGGCTTTTATACCATGACCGATGTGTTAGGACTCAATGAGCTTTAAATCAATAATTATGCGCTGGGCTTGCCCGGCGCTTTTTATATCTAGCTAATAATGTCTCTTTAATAAACATGGTAAAGTGCACTAGTTGTATTGGTTTTTAGTGCTGATTTTGATTGTTTGAATGTGTTTTTTACCACAATTGCTTAAAAGTATAAGTGAAGTTTGTTTGTTCAACGTTTGCGCAAAAGCCATAAACAAAACTGTGATCTGTGATGAGTAAAAAATGACACATTTCATAAAGTTTTCATATCATCGCCCCAATCTCCTGACTAAACTTTGTTTTTTAGCCATCTAAAACCCTTTTTTGATTTAACTGCTCTAAATGTCCAACTTATTTTAACGACTCTGTTGACACAAATCACAACCATCATTAGAATACCGCCAATTTGTCTAATTTCCATAAACACGCACTTTTGAGTGTTGCGGGAAGGTAGATTTGCAAATTAAATCAATTTTAATGCATCTTTATTCCGGAGGTTGTCTTGAGTAAGTCAGCACTGCTAGTCCTAGAAGATGGGACAGTATTCCACGGTGAATCCATTGGCGCAGATGGTTCTGCTGTCGGTGAAGTCGTTTTTAACACCTCGATGACGGGGTACCAAGAAATCCTCACTGATCCTTCCTATTCTCAACAAATTGTTACTCTTACTTACCCTCACATTGGCAATACCGGAACCAATTCCGAAGATGAAGAATCCTCTTCAATCCACGCACAAGGCCTTGTGATTCGCGACCTTCCTCTTATCGCTTCCAACTTCCGTAACGAACAATCCCTTTCTGATTACCTTAAATCGCAAAATATCGTCGGCATTGCTGATATCGATACGCGTAAGCTTACTCGTATTCTGCGTGAGAAAGGCGCACAGAACGGTTGTATCGTTGCGGGTAACAACCTAGACGAGGCTCTAGCGCTAGCTAAAGCGAAAGAATTCCCTGGCCTAAAAGGTATGGACCTTGCGAAAGAAGTTACAACAAAAGAAGCGTATCAATGGAAACAAGGTTCGTGGACGCTTGAGAGTGGACTTCCTGAAGCGAAAGACGACAGCGAGTTGCCATATCACGTTGTTGCCTACGACTTCGGTGCAAAACGCAACATCCTGCGCATGCTTGTTGACCGCGGCTGCCGCTTAACGGTTGTTCCTGCTGAAACATCAGCAGAAGAAGTATTGGCTCTTAATCCAGACGGTGTGTTCTTATCAAACGGCCCGGGTGACCCAGAACCATGTACTTACGCGATTGAAGCGACAAAAGTATTCCTAGAAAAAGGCCTGCCAATCTTTGGTATCTGCCTAGGTCACCAAATCCTAGCGCTAGCGTCTGGTGCACAGACTGTGAAGATGAAGTTTGGTCACCACGGTGCTAACCACCCAGTTAAAGATTTAGATCGTAACGTTGTAATGATCACTTCTCAGAACCACGGTTTTGCTGCGGATGAAGCAACACTACCTGAGAATCTACGTGCAACTCACGTATCGCTATTTGATGGTTCACTGCAAGGTATTCACCGTACAGACAAGCCAGCGTTTAGCTTCCAAGGTCACCCAGAGGCGAGCCCAGGTCCAGAAGATGCGGCACCGTTATTTGACCACTTTATCGAACTCATTAAACAACACAGCGCTTAATTCGGAGTAGTAGAGAATGCCAAAACGTACTGACTTAAAAAGTATTCTAATTCTAGGTGCCGGCCCGATTGTTATCGGTCAGGCATGTGAGTTTGACTACTCTGGTGCTCAAGCATGTAAAGCACTGCGTGAAGAGGGTTACCGAGTTATCCTTGTGAACTCTAACCCTGCAACTATCATGACTGACCCAGACATGGCGGATGCAACTTACATTGAACCGATCCAATGGGAAGTAGTTCGTAAGATCATTGAGAAAGAGCGTCCAGATGCCGTACTACCAACAATGGGTGGTCAGACTGCGCTTAACTGTGCTCTAGATCTAGAAAAACACGGCGTACTTGAAGAGTTTGGCGTGCAAATGATTGGTGCAACTGCTGACGCTATCGATAAAGCAGAAGACCGTTCTCGCTTCGATAAAGCGATGAAGTCTATTGGCCTTGAGTGTCCGCGTGCAGATACAGCGAAAACCATGGAAGAAGCTTACGGCGTTCTCGATATGGTTGGCTTCCCATGTATCATCCGTCCATCATTCACTATGGGTGGTACCGGTGGTGGTATCGCTTATAACAAAGAAGAGTTCGAAGAGATTTGTCGCCGTGGTTTAGACCTTTCTCCAACTAACGAGCTTCTAATCGATGAATCACTAATCGGCTGGAAAGAGTACGAGATGGAGGTGGTTCGCGACAAAGCGGATAACTGTATCATCGTATGTGCGATTGAAAACTTTGACCCAATGGGTATCCACACCGGTGACTCAATCACAGTTGCTCCAGCTCAGACACTAACAGACAAAGAATACCAACTGATGCGTAACGCATCTCTAGCGGTACTGCGTGAAATCGGTGTTGAAACGGGTGGTTCAAACGTACAGTTTGGTATTAACCCGAAAGATGGCCGTATGGTTATCATCGAGATGAACCCACGTGTATCTCGCTCTTCTGCTCTAGCATCGAAAGCAACGGGTTTCCCAATCGCGAAGATTGCAGCAAAACTGGCGGTTGGCTTCACTCTTGATGAGCTACAGAACGATATCACTGGTGGTGCAACTCCTGCATCATTTGAACCAACAATCGACTACGTCGTGACTAAGATTCCTCGTTTTAACTTCGAGAAGTTTGCTGGCGCGAACGACCGTCTAACGACGCAAATGAAGTCAGTTGGTGAAGTTATGGCTATCGGCCGTAACCAACAGGAATCGCTACAAAAAGCACTTCGTGGTCTAGAAGTAGGTGCAACTGGCTTTGATGAAATGGTCGACCTAGATGCTCCTGATGCTCTGACAACAATTCGTCATGAGCTTAAAGAAGCGGGTGCAGAGCGTATTTGGTACATCGCGGATGCATTCCGTGCTGGTATGTCAGTAGATGGCGTATTCAACCTAACGCAAATCGACCGCTGGTTCCTAGTTCAAATCGAAGACATCGTGAAGCTTGAGCAAGAGCTTAAAGTGAAAGGTTTCGCAGGCTTGAACAAAGAAGAACTGAAAAAGCTGAAGCGTAAAGGTTTCGCAGATGCTCGCCTATCTAAGATTTTAGGTGTGTCTGAAAGTGAAATCCGTCGCCTACGTGACCAGTACGATATCCACCCAGTTTACAAGCGCGTAGATACCTGTGCGGCTGAGTTCTCTTCTGATACCGCTTACATGTACTCATCTTACGATGACGAGTGTGAAGCGAACCCAACTGATAAAGACAAGATCATGATTCTTGGCGGTGGTCCTAACCGTATCGGTCAAGGTATTGAATTCGACTACTGTTGTGTACACGCATCACTAGCACTACGTGAAGATGGCTATGAGACTATCATGGTTAACTGTAACCCTGAGACAGTTTCAACAGACTACGATACTTCTGACCGCCTGTACTTCGAACCAGTAACACTGGAAGACGTACTAGCAATTGCTCGCGTTGAGAAGCCAAGAGGCGTTATCGTTCAGTACGGTGGTCAAACGCCACTGAAACTAGCACGCGCACTTGAAGCCGCAGGCGTGCCAATCATCGGTACTAGCCCAGATGCTATCGACCGTGCAGAAGACCGTGAGCGCTTCCAAGTTGCTGTCGACCGTCTAGGTCTTCTACAGCCAGAGAACGCGACTGTAACGACAATGGAACAAGCGGTAGAAAAAGCGCGTGAAATTGGTTACCCACTAGTTGTACGCCCTTCATACGTACTGGGTGGTCGTGCGATGGAAATCGTATACGACGAGCAAGATTTACGTCGCTACTTCAACGAAGCAGTTAGCGTATCGAACGAATCTCCAGTTCTTCTTGATAGCTTCCTAGACGACGCTGTTGAAGTAGACATCGACGCAATCTGCGACGGTGAGCGCGTAGTTATCGGCGGTATCATGGAGCACATCGAGCAAGCGGGTGTTCACTCAGGTGACTCAGCATGTTCTCTTCCTGCATACACGCTAAGCCAAGAAATCCAAGACGTAATGCGTGAGCAAGTTGAAAAGCTAGCGTTCGAGTTGGGTGTTCGTGGTCTGATGAACACGCAGTTTGCCGTTAAGAACAACAAAGTATACCTAATCGAGGTGAACCCTCGTGCAGCACGTACTGTACCGTTCGTATCGAAAGCAACAGGCGCACCAATCGCTAAGATTGCGGCACGTGTTATGGCGGGTCAATCCCTAGAAGCTCAGGGCTTCACTAAAGAAATCATCCCACCATACTACTCTGTAAAAGAAGTGGTACTACCGTTCAACAAGTTCCCAGGTGTTGACCCACTGTTAGGCCCAGAAATGCGCTCAACAGGAGAGGTAATGGGTGTAGGTGCAACATTCGCAGAAGCGTACTCTAAAGCTGAACTAGGCTGTGGAGCGGTTTACCCTGAAGGTGGTCGTGCACTGCTATCTGTACGTGAAGGTGATAAGCAGCGTGTTGTTGACCTAGCGTCTAAGCTGACTAAGCTTGGCTACCAGCTAGATGCCACTCACGGTACAGCAGTTATCTTAGGTGAAGCGGGTATCAACCCACGTCTAGTTAACAAGGTACACGAAGGTCGTCCGCACATTCTTGACCGCATCAAGAACAATGAGTACACCTACATCGTGAACACGGCTGCTGGCCGTCAAGCGATTGAAGACTCTAAAGTACTTCGTCGTGGCGCATTGGCTGAGAAGGTGAACTATACAACGACGTTGAACGCTGCATTTGCAGTATGTATGGCACATACGGCTGACGCGAAAACGTCGGTAACTTCAGTTCAAGAGCTACACGCAAAGGTGAAAGCGAACGAAGCGTAATAAAAATCAGTAAGCTCAACTTAGAGCTTATATGACAACATCATTGCCCACTCATTTGAGTGGGCTTTTGTTTTATTGATGAATAGTTGGAATGAATTAAAGTCTAATCTTTCTCTAAGGGAATTGTTAACTTAGTGGTATTTTGACAGACATAAGTAGATAACCGATTGATTGAGAATGGAACTGACACTCGAAATACTGACGATACTTTTCTTCGTGGCGACCGCAGCGGGTTTCATTGATGCCATGGCTGGGGGAGGGGGGCTACTTACTCTGCCCGCTCTACTCGCGGCTGGTGTCCCTCCGACTCAGGCGCTCGCTACAAACAAGCTTCAGAGTTCATTTGGCAGCTTTTCTGCCAGTTGGTATTTCGTGCGCAATGGTATTGTCAGCATTAAAGAGATGCGCCTTGCGATCGTTTGTACTTTTATTGGCTCGGCGGTGGGTGCAGAAGCCGTCCAGTACATAGATGCCGGGGTACTTACGAGCCTAATTCCGATTTGTTTGGTTGCGATCTCGCTCTATTTCCTAATGATGCCTAAAGCGAAACAGCATAAAGGTGAGGCAAAGCTATCTGAAGCCATGTTTGCTTTCTCAGTTGGTGGAGGTGTCGGCTTTTATGATGGCTTCTTTGGCCCGGGCACAGGATCGATATTCACAGTTTGCTTTGTTGCATTAGGTCACTTCTCGCTGGTGGATGCGACAGCGCGTACTAAGGTGCTTAACTTCACCTCCAATATTGCAGCGCTGCTGTTCTTTATTTTTGCCGGATTGCCGATCTGGGAGTTAGGGCTTGTGATGGCCGTCGGAGGATTTATTGGGGCACGGCTCGGCGCTAAAGTGGTGGTGAGCAAAGGACAACAGTGGATTCGCCCATTGGTGATTACGATGTCGATACTGATGGCAGCAAAGTTATTGTGGCAAGAGCATTCACAATGGTTACTCTCTTTTATTGCCTAGCGTTTTAGTTAGTGAGTATTAAGTGATGTATTTGCTGACTTAGCTACCGAAGCAACCACTTTATCAACTAGGGCTTTGATTCGTTGATTCTTATACGAAGAAGCGCGCAGGCACACATGCAGTGGGCGATAGAGTGGCTGTAACTGCTCAAAGTGATGGCAATGCTGTTGCTCGATCTTTAGCGTTTGGATGACTGATAAGGGCACCAAAGCAGGAGCAATCCCAGAAAGGGCAAGCTGGGCTGCCGCGGCATAAGAGTCCATCTCCATAACCGGTGTCATAGCAAGATTTTTGAGGATCTTTAGCTGGTACGTATTGGCAGTGTTGGCAAGATCATTGGTAATGATCGTCGTTGGCAGTTGCTTAAGAGGGCGATCGGCGACAATAAAAAACGGCTCGTCGATTAGATGAAATGTTTTTAGCCCATGCTGCGGGGGAAGTAAACCCGCGCAAATACCTAGATGCGCTTTGCCAGACTGAACATGCTCAACGATTCGTGGTGTATGATTAGTGGTGATGCGAATGTAAGGATCTGATCTAAAGTGCTGACCAAGGATATCTGCAAGGTAACTCGCCACTAAAGTTTCAGAGCAGTCAAGGGTTATTGTGCTCTGCTCCTCCATCGATTGTTGCTCATAGATACGGCCTCTTAGCTCATTAAAGGTGGGGCCAATACTCTCGATAAGATTGAGCGCATCTTGTGTGAGCTGAACATTCCTTCCATCTGGAACAATCAGCTTTTTACCCAGTTTCTTCTCAAGGTTGGCAATGCGTTTGCTGACCGCTGATTGGCTGATATAGAGTTGGCTACCAGTACGGCTCATGGTTTTGGCCTTACTGAGCGCTAACAGTGTTTCTATACCTTCTAACAGCATGTCAACGTATCCCTAAGAGTCGAACAGGTGTGATACTGTACCCAATAAAAAAGCGGCGCTCAATGAGCGCCGACTGAAGCTAAATACTACTTGTGATTAGATACTTACTTTTTTCAATCTAGTGAGATCATTAAAGTACTTATTAATCAAATTTTTATCTATTCTTGGAATACCATTTCCAAAATCAGCAATTTTGGTTTTAGCTACCTTTGATTCAAAGTGTTTTGAAGGAATAGGCGAGCCAGAAACGGCAGCTAACGGTGAGTGGTAGCTATGAATAAGTGGCCACAAAGATTCAGCCTTACGCTCTTCTCCTAGTTGTTGGTGAGCCTCTTTAAACAATTGATACCAAGCGGAATATTGCTCAATTCTGTGGAATCTTACTCCTATCTCTTCTAGCCAATCGACAAATGTATCTAACGAGATACCATCATGGTGAGGGTTGACTAGATTGTAGGTGTGGAATTCAGACTCGTTTTCTGAGCCCAGTCTAATGATCGCACTAGCAGTAAAGTCGACTGGTAAGCCATCATAGTGAGGAAGTACTCCTTGATTGGCATAGAAGCTCTTAGGTGCTATCCCAGTTTCAATTAAACTAATTAGCAGTCGGGTAAACATGTCCGGTAAGTTTAGTTGATTGTCGTATTTGCTGTGAGCGAGAATCATGCTAGAGCGAAATATTGTCACTGGTAAACCGTAATGCTGGTGTGCTTCACGCAGTAACACCTCGCATGCCCACTTACTCGTTGCGTAACCACTCGCATAGCTATCACTTATGACTCGTACTGGTTCGATGATTCGAATGTCTTGATACTCATCAATTGGTTCTCGCTCCCCTCGATCTGCGACAGCAATACTGGATAGAAAAGAGAAGTGTTTGATCTTATTTTCAAGAGCTAGAGCTATTAGTTGAGCGGTTCCAACTACATTCGCGTCAAAGCAATCTCGGTATGGCAGTACGTGATTTACCAAGGCACCAGCATGGATAATGGTATCCACTTCAGTAGTAAGGTAGTGCCATTGCGTGGATTCTAAACCAAATTTGGGTTGTGATAAGTCTCCATTAATAACCTCAAGTCGCTGTGAAATGAGTTTATCTAGTCTTATGCTTATTTTTTCGTCGAGGTAAGAAAAGGCATCACGAATACGGCTAATGGCTTGCTGTTTGTCTCGGGCTCGAACTAAGCATATGACTTTCCCATCAGATTGCTCAGCTTTCTCAAGCAAATCTAATAGTAGGAATCGCCCTAAATAACCGCTTGAACCAGTCAATAGAACCACTTGTGGTTTTTCTGAACTAGGTAGGTTGTGGGCTTTTTTTAGGATACTTTCATCAATAAACTTATCTATTTTTAATTGTTCGGCATAGACATCAGTTGCTCCTATTTCGTGAATATCTTCAAAGCTGGGTGCGTTGCCGTTTTGATTGTTGTCGGCGATAAATTCAATTATGTATTTCAGGTCATAGGCTGGACTTATAACAATATCGACAGGTACGCGAACTTGGAACAGCTCCTCTAGCATGGTCGCAAATGAAACTGCAGATAAGGAGTCGCCACCGAGGTCACGAAAATTATCACTTGTCAGAACCTCATGGCTATCGTTACCGATGAGGCTGGTGGCTGCTCTTAAGACGATTTCTTCTACCGTCAAATGTGCACTGTTTTGATGTAACTCACTAACTAGGCTGGATTCTTGCTGCTCCAAGCTTTCGTATAGTTTTTCTAGCTTATCTTCATATTTTAATCTGAGTTTAGGGAACAGTGCTTTGCCGTGATCTGAAAGTAGTCCATTACCATGCGTAAAGGCTTGAGGTTCAATGATGAAGTCCCTAGGAATCTCATAACCATTCAGTGTATAAGCTTTGGCCAGAGAGCGGAAAGACTCTGAAATAAGTCGCTTTAGCGTATTTAGTTCGTTTTCGTATTTGTTAAGCAGCTCTTCTTTAGGCACAACCACTGCGAGCAAGCTGGATCTCTGGCTATTACCATAAACAAAAATTTGGCGTACTAGTGGGCTTGAAGTGTAGATAGCTTCTAGGCTTGCAGTTGTGACAAACTCACCTTGTGATAATTTTATAACGTTACTGCGGCGATCAATATAACGTATTTTTCCGTTCTGATGATCCGCAAATATATCACCAGTTTTATAGTATCCATCAAGTGTAAACAGCTCTTTATCGAGCTCTGGATGATTAAAATATCCAGGTATGATCGACTGAGTTTTAATTAATAGCTCACCTCTGGGATAGGGAGAATCTTGCGTTGAGTACCCCAATTCCGGTACATCGACTAACTTATAGTTTTCTACCGGAGGAGACAATAATTGACCAGAGACTGCAATAGCTCCAGCTTCCGTAGAGCCGTATATTATGTTGAGCTCCAGATCAAACAGTGATTCCATAAAAGATTTCATTTGCTCTGACAATGGAGCCGAACCACAACTGATCCAGTTTACCTGCCCGCCAAAAACTTCTGTCCGAAATTCGTGTTTGAGTGCTTGTTCTATTTCTTTCGATACTAGGCTTTCAGTTTGGCGTCGTCTGTTCAGCTCTGAAACGAACTTTTGGTAGATCATTTCGCAAACACGTGGCACTAGTGACAGCTCAGTTGGTCGTGCAAGTACTATGTCTTCGAAGAAACTTGATAAATTACTTTCAGAGGCGAAGAAGCAGTTTCCGCCACGAACAAATGTGTTCTTTAAGGAAGAATGCCCGGCAACGTGGCTCATTGGCATATAGTGAAAAGTCGAAGTCGGTTGGTCGGAAAAAAGGCTTGCCCAAGTTCCTCCCCACATTCCTGCCGCCAGCTTCTTGGTGTACATTGCCCCTTTTGGAGTCCCTGTACTACCCGAAGTATAAATAAGCATAGATAGTTCATCATCTTGCTCTTCAAAATCCGGTATTGATTCTCTGAGGGAGTGACCGTCGTCAATTAACAGTTCTAAGCTTGTTAATTCGATATCTGTTTGTTGTTTTGACAGAGTTTTAAGTGCATCTTGGTAGCTATTCTGGTGTGTTTTGTCTTTGTGGTCATGATCAAGAATAACGACTCTTTTTATGCACGAACAGTGTGCTAGAAGGCTGAGAGCAGTGCTAAGGTAGTTGTGGCTAACAGCTAGAGTATTGGAGTGCGTCTCTTTAATGATATGAGATAACTGCTCTTCGTTGGAGCTAGTTTGTAAGTGAACTGAAACCGCACCTAAACGAATACATGCTAAGTCAAAGACCGCATACTGGCCGCTTGTAAAGGATAAAAATGCCACTTTAGTTTGATTAAAAACTGGAGCTTTAGAGCAAAAGAAAAGTGCTTTGGCCGTGTTTTCAGCATTTTGCCATACTTGCTGATAACTCATATGAGAGTACTCGTTATCTAGCGATGGTTGAGGAGCTGTTTGGTTTGAGCTTGGTAGAGGCTTGCGTCTTCTACGTTCTGAAATAGCTGGACGGTGAGCATATTTTTCCATTACAGAGCGTACAATTTGGAGCAATTGCATCGTGGTGTTTCTCCGAATAGTGTATAGAGCCTGAACGAAGATAAGTTCGTTCAGGCATAGAGGTAGATGTTGAAAAGGTTATTCTGGGAGTGTTCTAGGAACCCAAATAATGGCAAGAATACCCACGATAAGCGTCATGATCCCGGCAGCACCTAGTGCTAGATGCATCCCTTCCATATAGGCATTTTGAGCATGTGCAATGGTGTCAATTGAGATCCCTTCCACATCTAAAGTTTCGTTTAAAGTCCCTGCTTCACCCGGTCCTGAAATACGAAAGGTCAGTGCTGCCAATGAGCCCAACAATGTAATTCCAAGCGCATTTCCAATTTCATTACTTGTTTCTGCAATCGCTGCGGCTGCTCCCGCTCGCTCTGGTGGCGCGGCAGAAACTGCAATATCAGCAACCAAACTAAAAGATAAGCCATAGCCAACTCCAGCGATTATGGTTGAAGCGATAAACAGCAATACCCCATTATCGGTTGTTGTAAACAACAGAATAAATGAGCCGATACTTATCAAAAAGTGGGTGAGAACTAAGCCATATTTTCTTCCGGTTCGCTCAACAATTTTGTTGGTGATAACACATGTGACAGTTAAGACCACAGCCCCCGGAATGGTGACCAAAGCGGCAGTTAGAACAGGCAACCCTAGAACTGACTGAAGGTAAATTCCAGCAAGATAGCCCGTTGCTGACCAAACAACGAGCGAAAGTAGGCCTGTCAGGATCGCTACGGTGAAAACACGATCTTTGAATAGCGAAAGGTCAAGTAATGGGTCATCAAGTACTCGTTGACGGCGAATAAACCAAAGCATCGCGAACACGCCAATGGCACCTGTTAACATCTGCTCGGTTGAAAAACCTTCAGCCGCTGCGGTTTTAATTGAATAAGTAAATAACAGCATGCCGACAAAAGAGAGCACGAGGCTTAGTAGATCAATTTTACCAACACCTTCATCTCTAACTTCTTTTAGTAGAATTGGAGCAAAAATCAGAAACAGTACAACTATGGGTATATTGATAAGAAAAACCACTCCCCAAGCAAACTTACCAAGTAAAAGCCCTCCAATTAAAGGTCCAACTGCAAAACCGCCTGCAAATGTTGCTGCGAATATACCTATGGCTTGAGCTCTTTGTTTTGGGTTAGGAAAGAGTTCACTCACGATAGCTAAACCGGAAGGGAGTAAAGTCGCTCCACCAAGCCCCATTAACGCTCTAAATCCAATTAGCATTTCTGGTGAGGTAGAGTATGAAGCACCGACAGAACCTAAGCCGAAAATAAGTGCCCCAATCATCATCAGTTTTAAACGGCCAAAGCGGTCACCAATGTTACCGAATGCCACGAGTAAGGAACCAACTATGAATCCGTAAATATCGAGTATCCAAAGGGCTTGGTCTGCTGTCGGCATCAGTGCCGTAGTAATCTTGGGCATGGCCAAATAAAGGACTGAGCCGTCCATGGCGACGAGACCGACAGGGCCTAAAACCATAAGCAAGCCTAACCAAGCTTTTTGGGTTGCACTATCGGAAGCACTTGAGTGCTTTACTGCTATATCATCCATTTGATATTAATCTCCGGTTTTAATTAAACTAAGCTACTGCGTTGTGAGTGATTATTGTGTTGTTATCGCCTAAAAGACGTTTTAGGCTACCTTGCCAAATCTCCATACCTCGTTGAGTCAGAAGAGATTCAGGGTGGAATTGAAATGATGCGAAGTGTTCGCCACGAAGCGCATGAACCTCTAGGGAGTCAAAGTCGTAGCTAAAGCGAATGCCTTTGCAAAAATATCTATTGCTGTGATCTTCTGGCACGTAGGCAGAAAAAGAGTTGTAGAAACCGACGTTTTCAGCAGAGCCAAATAGGTCAATCTGTTTCTGGACGCCCTGATTCGGCTGCTCTTTTCTTTTAACTTGAAAGCCCAAATTCATCGATAAGATTTGATGACTTAGGCATACGGCAATGAAAGGCTTTTGATGCTCAAGGAGATGGTTTAATGTTCTATTGAGCGCGGTGACTCTCAAGTCGGTAAAATCCGCGGGATTTCCTGGGCCGGGACCGAGAACAGTCAAATCATAATCATCAGTATCGTATTTATCTTCACAACTCTTGACGGTAACTTGGCAGTTCAATGCGCGAAACTGATGAGCGATCATATCAGTAAATGTGTCTTCAGCATCTAAGATAAGCACTCGGTACTGGGACGTGTTTGGATGTGAACTCTGTCTTCTCTCGGCATGAGTGAGCCAAAATGGTGAAATTAGAGTATTTCTAGCCGTTAACTTCTCTTGAAGTGTGGTGTGTTCAAAAAAGGAGTGAAAGTCCTCTGTATGTCTACCTTTGGTTTGCTTCTTAATTGCAGAGAGGAAACCTTGAGCTTTAGCTCGACTTTCTTCTGACTCTTCTTTGGGGTTAGAGTGGCGAACCAGTGTACTACCAACAGCAATTTTTAACTCGCCTTGAAGGCTAATGTCTGCACTGCGAATAAGGATGGCAGAGTCCATGGTCGCAAGGCCGGATGCGTCGTTTCCTACCAATGCAATGATGCCGCTATAGTATCCGCGCCCTTCCGGCTCATATTTGCGAATCACTCTACACGCGTTTTCTAATGGACTTCCTGTGATTGTGGGGGCAAATAAGGTTTGTTTGAGAACCTCTGATGGTGAGAGATGGCATTGCCCATGTATTAAATATTCTGTATGGGCGACCTTAGACATTGACTTTATTAAGGGCCCAAGAACAGTGCCTCCGTGTTCACAGATACTAGACATCATTTTCAGTTCTTCATCGACAACCATGAAGAGTTCGTCTTTCTCTTTGCCGTTATCTAAGAACTGCTCAAAGCTATGCCTATCAGGGCCCAAACTCGGGTAGCGATAGGTTCCGCTAATCGGATTCATTGCAGCAGATTGGTTGTTCAAAGTGACGTGTCTTTCTGGCGTTGCCCCAATAAGGTAGCGCTCACCAGTAAAAACAATATATGTCCAGTAAGACCCAGATTCATTTTCGATGAGCTTACGGTACAAAGACAGTGCCAAGTTCCGGTCGAAGTTGTTAATTTGACACTGGAAATGCCTCTTCAACACAAAGTTTGCACCTGCGCCCATGCCAATTTCGTCTTCAATGATCCGAGTGACGATGTTTTGATATTCATGATCTTCTATATCGAAATGCTCATTTACCAGAGCAATGTCGAGATCCGGTGCCAATGACAAAAAAGTGCTAGACGTCATCGTATGATGATTTTGAATAGAAAGAGAGAGTAACGGCGTCTTATCATCAACATACTCAAACCCTTTTTCTCTTATTTGACGATAAGGAACGAGCACCAGCTGGGAATAAAGAACAGAGCTGTTAATGGTTTGATCGATATCGGAAAGAACCTCAAGTTCTGATATTTTTCCGGTTATGATGTCAATATGACCATCTTTACTATTTTCAGACCGTTGTATGATTGCAAATGGTTGAGAGCTTTCCTTTAATATTCGATTAAAAGCATGAGTTGAAGCGCATACTTCCATTACACAAACTCCTCTGTTGTTGTGAGCACTGCACAATTGCGTGCCGCGTAGTCGAGAGCGAGCAGGTGATTTTCACGGGAAAAATCAGCAATAGCGTCTGCGACGACAAAGGTCTCAAAATCATTGGAAAATGAATCAACAGCGGTCATTAACACACCAACATGAGCGTAAACGCCACAAATAACTAGCTGGTCACGCCCGGCTTCTTGCATCATGTGGGAGAGGTTCGTTTTTTGAAATGCACTGTATCTCCATTTCACAACTTGCCAATCATGCTCGCGAATAGAAAGCGGTTCGACGATCGATGTATGAGAGGCGTCACGAGACATTCCTTCTCCCCAGTAATCCTTAAGTAATCCTCTTTGTTTACTAGTCATCGAGCCTGGTTGTGCGGAATAACACACAGGAACTGATTGGTCATGACAGTAGCTCACGAGTTTATAGACTCTATCTATCAACAGAGATTGAATTTCTTCAGAAAACGGTTCAACAAAGTATTTCTGCATGTCGTGGACCAATAGCACAGCGCGCTCTGGATCAAACTGCCAATCTACTTGATTGCTTGGAAGTTCATTTTTATTGGGTATTGAATACGGTGAAATTTTTGGAATACCAGTCATTACTTTCCCTTATAAATACTAAAAACCCACAAAGTGTCAGTCCATGACACTTTTCTTTGGATGCCATACTTATGTTAGTGACACTTTTTTTCAAGAAGTATTTACCTAGCTTATTGCTGATGTGTGAAACTTGTCACATATCAATAACTTTAACTTTATACATATTTATTAGTACCTTGGAGATAAAAAACACACTAAACCCACTAAATACATGTCTCCCATCTCTTATTAATACTTTTGATGAAATAGTAAATGTATAGGACTATGCGACACTTCACTATTGACAGGAAAAAAAACAGCAATCATTATTTGGCCTCTCATATTCCAGGGAACTGATTTGTGAAATTAATTATTTCTAAAATAAAGGAGGAGTTATTTAATGCGTGGTTTGGCTGAACGGATTAACTATGAAAACTATCAAAATTTACCTATTTTGGAAGAGATGATAGATGAACTACCTATCTCAGAAAAAATACAGGAATTTATTTCAAAAAAGAGACAGGAAATAGAAAGTATAATATCCGGTGAAGATGAAAGGTTATTAGTTATTGTAGGCCCTTGTTCTATTCATAATACATCTGATGCCTTCGAGTATGCAAAGAAACTGGCGTCAATATCAGATAAGTATAGTGAAGACTTGCTAATAGTAATGCGGACATATTTTGAGAAGCCCAGAACCAGAGTTGGTTGGAAAGGGTTGCTTATTGAGCCTGATTTAACCGATGGGATTAATGTCCGCAAGGGTATATATGAAGCGAGAAGTTTCTTAGAGAAAGTCCTAAATCTTGGGCTTCCGACCGCCACGGAATTTCTTGATAGTGGCTTATTTCCGTATATTTCTGATTTGATTTGTTGGGGTGCAATTGGCGCTAGAACTACAGAATCACAACCTCACAGGCAGATGGCCTCTGGGCTTCCTTGTCCAATAGGATTTAAAAATGGTACCGATGGAAATATTGACATTGCAATAGATGCAATTGTTTCATCGTTAGAGCCTCACGTATTATATACCTCTTGTGGAAAGGGGAACCCCATTGCAATAACGACATCAGGAAACAAGTTTGGGCATATAATTCTTCGAGGTGGCAAAGAGCCAAACTATACAGAGAAGCACGTGAAAAATGCGACTAAAAAACTAAAGGATAACAACTTGAACTCTAGGGTTATTATTGATTGCAGTCATGGTAATAGTGGGAAAGTTGCAAAGAATCAAACTATAGTTGCCAATAATGTTGCTTGGCAAATTTCCAACGGAGAGGATAATGTTTCAGGTGTGATGATTGAGAGCTTTTTGGTTTCTGGTAAACAGTGTATAAATTCAAATGAGCTGATAAAAGGGCAATCAGTAACAGATGATTGTTTATGTTTGGATGATACGTTGCAGATAATCGACGTCTTAGCTAATGCGATAAAAAATAAACGCTACAATTTACTTTCAGTTGCTTAGTCATTAATTTAAATCGATTAAGGAGAGTTTATTTCTCCTTAATCAAAACTCAATGACTATGAATTCACAATTCGTTGTTTTCCAAAAATAGAAAAACATCATTGAGCACTTCGTAATAAGACATATTATTTTGACTCTCTGATTTCCATAGATCATAGGAAGTACTGTATGCAAACTCGATACTTGCAGCTAGAACTCTGGGTCTAATATCCTTGAGCATCGATACTTCCATTCTAGCGGCAATGAGATCGCTAAGAGCTTGGTTATAGCTTTCCGAACGGGAAAGTTTTCGAGCACATACCATAGGATGCTTACGTATCAAATTTCTTATCGTGGCGAATCGCTTTGGATCAATACCATAGCTACCCTCTTCACAACCTTTGGTTACTTCTACTGCAGCTTTGCGAATCGCTGTATAAATTGATTCACTCATAGGTCGAGAGGCCAAAGCAACTAAAATCTCTTTCTGTTCTACTTCGTAGTAGTCAAGTACAAGATCTTCCTTACAAGAGAAATACCTAAAAAAAGTTCGACTTGAAATATCTACAATGTCTGTAATGTCTTCTATTCGAGTTTCGTCAAAGCCTTTACTCACAAAAAGTTGGTAAGAAGCCTCTAAAAGAGCATTCCTCACCATTTGCTTTTTTCTTTCTCTGCGATTGACTTCTTTCGGAGCAATAGGAGGCTCTTTATCTGCGAGATGCATGCTATCTTGGAAGAACTGTCTCGTCATCGACTCATCAATACGATTTGTTATTAGAAAATCAATTAAAACACCATTTTTATCAATGGCTTCATAAAGAAATACTTTTTTTCCCTTAACCTTTATCTCTTTATGTTCCATTCGCCAAGGAGAAGTTTTAAGTGGGGAAGCATCAAAAAAACTACCTTCAAATTTAGGGCAGAATTCCGAAATCCAGCGTTGTACTGTGGCGTGATCTACATTGATACCGCGTCGATTTAGCAATTCTTCTATTTCTCGATAGCTCAATTCATTATACACGTGCCATCGAAGCGCCATGATAATGGTTGCAGGTGGAAATTGCTTATTTGCAAAAGAAATCATTCAATACCTCAATTAAAATTGTTTCTGCATCTCACGTCACAGCGCAAATGTTGTTACTCCGCTAAAAGTGCCAACTATCAGCCTCATTGAATACCGAAAAATTTCAACATGCATATTGCTTAGGCTTGCTTATGTGTATTGTGGGTGGAGTTTCTGTTAGTACAAATTTTCCGTTACCAAACTTTCATTTTTGATCGTTAACGTTGTCGGTTGCTCAGTTTTTTAGGCGAACAATTCGTGCTTCTAGCGGGCAATATTGTTTTTCGTAACAAGATTTTATCATAAGATTTCGGCTATCTGTATCAATCAGGCTAGCTTCAAATGAACCACTATACAGTCCTGAAGTCGATGAACACGCTCTGGCATACTCATGAGTGCGAAGTTATTGAGATCTCGAGTCAAGACATTACTCTCCCTAAACTGGATTCTTACTTAGGAGAAAACTGGGTGAGGCTCCCGTTTGAGTTTTAACTCTGTAGCGACTTTTATGAGTGGGGAGTTGAGAAAAACAAGTTCTGTAGGATTTCTTAGTTCAATAGATAGCAAAAAGGCGCTTGATGTACAGCGCCTTTATATTTAACTCTTGGATAGATTACAGGCTTTCGGTGAAAGTACGTGCGATTACGTCGCGTTGCTGCTCTTGAGTTAGAGAGTTGAAACGAACAGCGTAGCCAGAAACGCGGATAGTTAGTTGAGGGTACTTTTCTGGATTAGCGACTGCGTCTTCTAAAGTTTCACGCTTTAGAACGTTAACGTTTAGGTGCTGACCGCCTTCAATGCGTGGTGCTGTCTCGATAGCAACTTCACGGCTTTCGTATTCGCCTAATTCGTTGATTGCAACAACTTGATCTGCTTCGAAGCCAGAGTTCGCTGCTACACAACGCGCTTCGTTCTTCTCGCTGTCTAAAAGCCAGATTGAGTTCAGTAGATCGTCGTTAGCTGCTTTTGTAATTTGAATACCTTGGATCATCACTATCTCCTAGTCCACTTTAGTGGTTTATTGGTGTTAATTTTCGAATTTTATTGAGCTACGTATTATATAGCGAATATCCCTTATGATAATATTGATTTAAGTCAAAAAACAACCAAAAACATTTCTTTTATAAAGGTTATTTTGTTGTTCTAAATCAATAAAATCTTTGAAAACAATATGTTTACAATATATTTGATAATTTAAAAAATATTTAATAACCGATTTTGTTGTAAATTTACTACAAAATGGGTTTTGAAATTGAACTGGATCAACTAAGTGACTGTAAGTAGGTTCATAGTCTGAAAGTGTAAAGTGATTAAATGACAATGCGTAAAAATCAGTTTGGTAATAAGTATATTGGAGCCCATGTTTCTGCTGCTGGTGGTGTCGATCAAGCGCCGCTAAGAGCGAGAGAAATTGGCGCGAATGCGTTTGCGCTATTTACTAAGAATCAACGCCAATGGGTGGCAAAACCGATAGAAGAGAAAACCATCCGAGCGTTTCGGGCAAATTGCCAAATGTTAGGCTTCAGTAGTGAGCAGATACTTCCCCACGATTCCTATTTAATAAACCTTGGCGCTCCAGAAGAAGAGAAACTAGCTAAATCTCGCGCGGCTTTTATAGATGAAATGGAAAGGTGCAATCAGTTGGGGTTAACACTGCTCAATTTTCATCCTGGGAGTCATTTAAAGAAGATATCTGAGAAAGAGTGTTTAGCGCGAATAGCGGAGTCAATCAATCTTGCTCATCAAACAGTGCCCAATGTTATTGCGGTGATTGAGAACACGGCAGGGCAAGGAACAAATTTGGGTTGGCGATTTGAACATCTAGCGGAGATTATCGAGCAGGTAGAGGATAAGTCTCGCGTTGGTGTTTGTATTGATACTTGCCATACCTTTGCCGCAGGCTATGACTTGAGCAGTTTTGACGCCTGTCAGGCGACATTTGCTGAGTTCGATCGCGTTGTCGGTATGCTTTATTTAAGGGCAATGCACATTAACGATTCAAAGGTTGCCTTAGGTGCCAAGGTCGATAGGCACCAGGCACTAGGTAAAGGAGAGATTGGCTGGAGCTGTTTTGAGTACATCGCAAAAGATCCTCGTTTTGACTCTATCCCATTGATCTTAGAAACTATTGAGCCTGAAACTTGGCCCGATGAGATCAACCAGTTACGTAATTTTCATGCACAAGCTCTGGTTGAAATTGTTGGCTAGACAAAGGTGGCATTATTTTTTCATAGCAATAGATGAGTTTACTAATATGAGGGTGCTACTATGCCTTTTTCACGTTGCTATACCACTATCCGTCCTGCGCGCTTACCTGCTCCTAACCGTCATATTACAGGGCAGGGACACTATCGAACACCGCAGAAAAATAACGCCCATCATGACTAAATTCTTTGTTCCTTTTGCTATATTTGCGACAATTTGATTTTCCTATATAGAAGAAGGAACAGATTATGAGTCAGTCAATGACTTGGCATGATGTTATTGGTGCGGAAAAACGGCAGGAATACTTTCAGCAGACGTTGGCATTTGTTGAAGGGGAAAGAGCGTCTGGTAAAGTCGTGTTCCCGCCAGCAAAAGATGTCTTCAATGCGTTTCGAGTCACTGAGTTTGGTGATGTCAAAGTCGTGATAATTGGTCAGGATCCGTATCATGGCCCGAATCAGGCTCACGGACTGTGTTTTTCTGTTTTACCTGGAGTAAAGACGCCCCCTTCTTTGGTTAATATGTACAAGGAACTGGCTCAAGACATTGAAGGCTTTGAAATCCCTCAACATGGTTACCTGCAGAGTTGGGCAGAGCAAGGGGTCTTATTGTTGAACACGGTATTGACGGTTGAGCAAGGTAAGGCACACTCCCACTCAAAAACTGGCTGGGAGACTTTTACAGATAAAGTTATCGAGGCACTTAACCAACATCAGTCAGGTGTGGTCTTTTTACTTTGGGGGGCTCATGCACAGAAAAAAGGGCGCTTTATTGATCGCAGTAAACACTTTGTATTGGCTGGGCCTCACCCTTCACCGCTATCTGCTCATCGTGGTTTTTTCGGTTGTCGTCATTTCTCACAGACCAACGATATTTTACAGCAACAAGGAAAAGACAAGATAGAGTGGCGATTGCCTTTAGAGGTAGATGCATAGCTTTGTTTACAGAGCATTTGCCCAAATTTCGAACAATGTCAAAGCGTAATATGGTCTTCTCTTATACACTTAAAGAATGTAGGTGTTAAGGAGAAACGCTATGATGATTGAAAGGATCAGGCGCGAGCACGGTTATATGGTGCGCTTATTGGCGCTATTGAGACACAAGTTGGCCTTGCTCAAAAGTGAACGCCAGGTTAACTACGCTGTGTTGAGGGAACTGGTGGACTATCTCGCTAATCATTCAGAGAAAGTGCATCACCCTAAAGAGGATATTCTTTACCACTATTACCTTGAGCATTATGGCCACCATTACGAAATCGACAACCTTGAACTTGAACACCAAACTTTATCAGAAAAGACGCATGAATTCTTAAATGTGGTTGATATGGTGTTGCAAGATGCGGTGATTCCGCAAGATATGTTTATTGAGCAGTTAGAATCTTTCTTAGATGCTCAGAAGCGACATCTCGAGATCGAAGAGAAAAATGTATTTCCTTATCTAATTGAGAAATTTACTGTAAAGGATTGGCAAGCAGTCGAAGAGCAATGGAGCGTCTGTGAAGACGACCCAGTATTTGGTGAGACGATCGCAGAACAATATGCTCAGCTAGCAGAGCGAGTCCATCAAACTGAGCATGAATGTATCTAACGAAAACAAAAAAGAGGCGAACAATCGCCTCTTTTTCTAATTTTTAATATTCAAGTTTATCTAGATCATCAAAGCCGATATCCATATCCATCAACTCTTTTTGCAGACGCTGACGATCCTTTATCGCCTCAATTTCGCGCCATTTACGCTTCACGGGTTTTGAACGAGCCGCGCGCCCTTTGGGAAAATCCTGTTCCAATAGTTCTTCAAAGTTTAAGCCTTCCATAAGCTACCTCGTTATGATTTTTATCCCTCTAGATGGGGCAAGTTTTTAATACCATATTCAAAACGAAGGTAACTTTGATTCGTTTCTCATTTGTTACGTTTCAATGAAGTTTTTACGCATATTGTGCGTGTAAGTCACAAAAAAAATTGCCCTGTTGACGATTTTTTGCACGGTTGAGTTGGTGAGAACGATTAAATTGCATTGGTGAGAATGTTAATTGGCTGTGTAAATAATAGCCTTTCGTATAGATAGCTCACTATATGATTATTGATGACTATCTGTTGTGTTGATTATATGGGGTGTTGTTTTGTAACTGCTGTTTGATGCCTTATTTAGCAAGGAAAACTGCTTATCTGGAAGCTCTTATGAAATTATGTTTCTGAAAATGTCGCATGTTGCAAATTCTCGTATTGGTTGTTTGTTGTGTGTTGGTTATATGTTCTGGTTTGTGTTAATTGGTGGTGACCATATAGTGAAAAATAACAACAATATAAACTTGGTTTCATATTGATTTTTGTCACTCTTCGCTGCATTATCCGCCCGTCAAAAAATACGCTGACACGTAAAATGGAAGCACGAAGCGAGTTTTACAGGTCTAGACTGCATAAAACAACAAAACCAATACTAAGCAATCTTGACACTTAGTTGGGCAGTTAGATGGATGGCTTGGAAGCAGAGGTCAGCGAAAACTCAATATGAGGATGTTATGACAGACTTAATCAATTTAATGAATGACCTTTTGTGGGGTTCTATTCTTGTTTACCTTCTGGTCGGTGTGGGAATTTATTTTACAGTCCGTTTGGGCTTTATCCAATTTCGTCACTTTGGCCATATGTTCTCTGTTCTTAAGAACAGCCGTAAAGCAGACAAAGCCGGTATCTCTTCTTTCCAAGCTCTTTGTACAAGCTTAGCTGCACGTGTCGGTACGGGTAACATGGCAGGTGTTGCTGTTGCACTTACCGCGGGTGGTCCTGGCGCTATTTTCTGGATGTGGTTAATTGCTATGTTAGGTATGGCAACATCATTCGCTGAAAGCACCCTAGCGCAGTTATACAAAACCAAAGATGATGACGGCAACTATCGTGGTGGTCCAGCGTACTACATGGAGAAAGGTCTTGGAATGCGTTGGATGGGGGTTCTGTTCTCAGTATTCCTGATCATTGCCTTTGGCCTAGTATTTAACGCCGTACAAGCGAACTCTATTGCTAATGCAATGAACAACGCATTTGGCTGGGAAGATACCTATGTTGGTATCGTGGTCGTTGCACTCTCTTCTATTGTTATTTACGGCGGTATTAAGCGTATCGCTAAAGTGGCTGAGCTGATCGTCCCGATTATGGCACTGGCTTACCTGCTGCTTGCTATGTATGTCATGCTGACCAATCTAGAGAAGCTACCAGCAGTTCTGACGCTTATCTTTAAGAGTGCATTTGGCTTGCAAGAAGCGGCCGCTGGTGGTCTTGGCTACGCAATCGCACAGGCGATGATCAACGGTATTAAGCGCGGTCTGTTCTCAAACGAAGCAGGTATGGGTTCAGCACCGAACGCAGCGGCTTCTGCAACGCCATATCCTCCACACCCGGCATCACAAGGTTACGTGCAGATGTTAGGTGTCTTTATGGATACTATCGTTATCTGTTCAGCAACCGTTGCTATCATCCTAATGTCGGGTGAATATGTACCACACGGTGAAGTAACAGGTATCGAGCTAACGCAAACGGCTTTGAGTTCTCAAGTCGGTGAGTGGGGCGGTATCTTTGTTGCTGTGGCGATTTTCTTCTTTGCCTTTACCTCAATCATTGCAAACTACTCTTACGCCGAAACCAACCTAATCTTCTTAGAGCACAACCACAAAGCGGGTCTTGGTATCTTCCGTATCATCGTTTTGGGTATGGTGATGTTTGGTGCAGTGGCTTCTCTACCAGTCGTATGGGCTCTGGCAGACGTTTCTATGGGTCTAATGGCGATAGTTAACTTGGTGGCGATTATTCTCCTATCAGGCATCGTT
The DNA here is from genome assembly GCF_001188205.1 of Vibrio sp. VPAP30. Classification (NCBI taxonomy): domain Bacteria; kingdom Pseudomonadati; phylum Pseudomonadota; class Gammaproteobacteria; order Vibrionales; family Vibrionaceae; genus Vibrio; species Vibrio sp. VPAP30. The sequence goes on along the minus strand of NZ_LBLS01000008.1, from coordinate 96,524 downwards.
ATTAAGCTAGCGAAAGACTACAACCGTCAGCTAGACGAAGGTAAAGTGCCGACGTTTGATTCAAACGACTTCCCAGAGCTGAAGTCTCAGCTTGAGGATGGTATCTGGGATCAGAGCAAAAAAGATTAATATAACCGTCATACTTGAAGCCGTAGCGTCGTTGGCTGCATAAATCCCCCGGAGCGCCGGCCGCCCTAATCACATAGGAACACTATGCTCATAGGGCTGAATTGATTTGCCGCCTAGCTACAGCTCCAATTATTTAGGTTATAACTTTTACCTATTAAAACGATTCAAAAAGCCATGCAGACATTGCATGGCTTTTTTTGTAACCTATATCTAACAACATAATTAAACAGATAGAGTTAAGTCATGCTAATCGTCGTTTCACCTGCGAAAACCTTAGATTATGAATCGCCACTGGCAACAGAGAAATATACTCAACCCGATTTAATTGAGTACTCTAAGCAGCTTATTGATGTTTGCCGTAAACTGACACCGGCTGATGTTGCGAGCTTAATGAAGGTTAGCGATAAAATCGCCGATCTCAATGTAGGCCGTTTTCAAGAGTGGAGCGAGACATTTACCTCAGATAACTCACGCCAAGCTATCTTAGCTTTTAAGGGCGATGTCTACACAGGGTTAGATGCGCAGTCATTATCTGAGCAAGATTTTGATTACGCGCAAAGCCATCTACGCATGCTGTCGGGTTTGTACGGTTTACTTAAGCCACTCGATTTAATGCAGCCTTACCGTCTTGAGATGGGTACTAAGCTTGCTAACGACAAAGGCAGCAACCTTTATCATTTTTGGGGCAATGTGATCACTGATAAGCTTAACGAGGCGATTGCCGATCAAGGTGATAATGTATTGGTTAACCTTGCGTCGAATGAGTACTTTAAAGCGGTTAAGCCCAAAAATCTCGAGGCCCAAGTGATTACACCTGTATTTAAAGACTGCAAAAATGGTCAATATAAGGTGATCAGCTTTTATGCCAAGAAAGCCCGCGGCATGATGGCGCGCTACATTATTGAAAATCGCATTTCAAGCGTCGCTGAACTGACTAAGTTTGATACTGCGGGATATTACTTTGTTGAAGATGAGTCGACGCCAACAGAACTCGTCTTTAAACGTGAAGAGCAGTAATGAACGAGTCATAGGTTGTAAGGAGTAGAGGATGCTCAACTGGTTTAAGCTCTGGCTAGCGAAATATGACGCCTGGTGTCACTCAATGGGCTTAACACCAGAGAACAAACGCAGTTGTGTACCCTATCGCAGTGATCCTACTTCTCCACCGAATAGCCACAATAAGGCGCACAAGTAATGCGCCTTTTTGATACCCATTGCCATTTGGATTTTGATGCATTCAAGCCAAATCTAGCCGCGCAGATTAAATTGGCCAATCAAGTCGGCGTTGAGCGGTTTGTTATTCCTTCTATAGGGCCGTCAAACTGGAACAGGCTTGAACAGCTTGCTGCTCAATATTCATCGATATATTACGCTGTAGGCATACACCCGTATTTCCTCGATACAGATAGCCATATCTATCAAGAGCAGCTTGATGAGTTACTGAGCCAAAATAATGAGAAGTGCGTTGCTGTTGGAGAGTGTGGGCTCGATGCAATGGTAAAAGTTGACAGTCAGATTCAAGAGCGCGTATTCATTCAACAACTTGAGCTTGCGCAATCACATCAGCTTCCAATTATCCTTCATGCTCGGAAAACTCACAATCGCCTACTACAATTGCTTAAACAGTATGGTTTCTCGCAAGGAGGTGTATTACATGGATTCTCTGGTAGCTACCAGCAAGCGATGCAGTTTGTCGAATTGGGTTTTTATATCGGAGTAGGTGGAGTGATCACTTACCCAAGAGCGAAGAAAACGCGGCAAGCAGTGTGTCAGTTACCGCTTGAATGTATTCTCTTGGAGACGGATTCGCCTGATATGCCCCTTTATGGGTATCAAGGCAATTCAAATCATCCACAGATGTTAGCTCAGATTTTATCTTGCCTCGCATTGTTGAAAGGGATACCAGAGCAAACGATTGCTGAAAGTGTTTGGAAAAATAGCCATTCAGTATTCGGTCTTTGTGAATAATTTCTAATTAAATTGTTCTTTTAATGATTACAGACGTGGTGAATGGTGACCGGCTTCACGTTACTGAGTGAATGCATGATGAATCTTATTAGAAACTGTGAGGACGGCATTACTTTATCAATGGACGGATGAGTATAATTGCCTCCGCTTTTGAGCTCCATTTTGTAACACGCCAATAAATAACATATAAGGAAGTCATAAACTATGAGCCTGTTTATGAGCCTAGTCGGTATGGCAGTATTGCTAGGAATTGCATTACTACTGTCTGATAACCGCAAAGCTATCAATCTAAGAACTGTGGGTGGCGCATTTGCTATCCAATTCATCATCGGTGGTTTCGTTCTATACGTACCATGGGGTCGCGACCTACTAGCTGGTTTCTCAGCTGGTGTACAGAACGTTATCGACTACGGTAAAGACGGTACTGGTTTCCTATTTGGCAGCCTAGTTAACTTCTCAGTTGACGGTATCGGATTCATCTTCGCGTTCCAAGTACTTCCAACGCTAATCTTTTTCTCTGCACTTATCTCTGTACTTTACTACATTGGTGTAATGCAGTGGGTTATCAAGATTCTTGGTGGTGGTCTACAAAAGGCACTAGGTACTTCACGTGCCGAGTCAATGTCTGCAGCAGCCAACATCTTCGTTGGTCAAACTGAAGCACCGCTAGTGGTTCGTCCGTTTGTACCAAAAATGACTCAGTCTGAGCTATTTGCAGTAATGTGTGGTGGTCTAGCGTCTGTTGCTGGTGGTGTACTAGCAGGTTACGCATCTATGGGTGTACCTCTAGAGTACCTTGTAGCAGCATCATTCATGGCAGCACCTGGTGGCCTACTGTTCGCTAAAATCATCAAGCCTGAAACTGATACACCAGATGAGAATCTTGGTGATGATATCGACGGTGGTGACGACAAGCCTGCTAACGTTATCGATGCAGCGGCTGGTGGTGCTTCAGTTGGTCTACAACTAGCTCTAAACGTTGGTGCAATGCTACTGGCGTTCATCGGTCTAATCGCGCTAATCAATGGTCTCCTAGGTGGTGTTGGTGGTTGGTTCGGTATGCCTGAGCTAACTCTAGAAATTCTACTTGGTTACCTATTCTCGCCTCTAGCATTCCTAATCGGTGTGCCATGGGAAGAAGCGACAGTAGCTGGTTCGTTTATCGGTCAGAAACTGGTTGTTAACGAGTTCGTAGCTTACCTAAACTTTGTACCTTACGTTGGTGACGGCGCTCAAGTTGTTGCAGCAACAGGTCAAGTAATGTCTGAGAAGACTCAAGCAATCATCGCATTCGCTCTATGTGGCTTCGCAAACCTATCTTCAATTGCGATTCTACTAGGTGGTCTAGGTGGTCTAGCTCCAAACCGTCGTCACGACATCGCTCGTATGGGTGTGAAAGCGGTTTGTGCAGGTACACTGTCTAACCTAATGGCGGCGACAATCGCTGGCTTCTTCCTATCTTTCTAATTGAATAAGCGAAAGATTATATAGACGCCGTTTTATTAAGCCCCGTAGTTGCATAGCTTGCTATGTACTACGGGGCTTTTTCGTTTTTTTCAGCATAGTAAGTGCGATAGCTGCGTTAACTGCGGTTTTCACCCTAGTCACTTAGCGAGCTAAGCTCCCAGGGATTCAAATCCTCGTTGCCTTGCTCTCACACTGACTATTTTGAAAAAACTTCAGCATAAGACAACGAGAGCTTTCGTTGGATTGTGCGAAGGTCTGGAATGAGTTCGGACAACAAGATTCATAACGTTTGAGCAACTGATTAGATTGAGCAATCGTTAAGCAGAATCTTTTTTGAGATACAAACCGTTTGCGCTCTATGAGCTACTACAGTTCCGCGATAAATATCTATAATGTAGGTATCTATAGAAAGTAGGGTAAAACTTATGAATGAAGTTTTCCTCGCAACCTTAGCCGGTTTTGTCGTTGGAGTCCTGTTTTCCGCTATCAAGTTGCCGATACCAGCCCCGCCTGTTTTAGCAGGTGTAATGGGCATTGTTGGTGTTTATCTTGGTGGCGTAACTTATCAATGGATTATTGAGAAGTTTTTCAGCTAGCGATAATTAATACAAGGAGTATGATTGGCGCTGGCAGCAACGACACCGTTGCTTGGGCGTTTGCCCATATACGTTAGACACCGCAATCGTAGATTGTTGTGCCATAGACCAAACTGGTACTGTGCGGTGACAAGGATAGCAATTGGCATATTAAAACTCGCTGTATATGCCGAGTCTTCAGGGAACCAAGTCCGTTCATAAATGACTGCAGCTCTAAAAATGTTTTTAGGGCAGTAACTTTTTTGAATATTGATCGGAGATAGAAATGAGCGATTTAAAAGCAGCAGCACTACGTGCACTAAAACTTATGGACCTAACTACGCTGAATGATGATGACACTGATGCGAAAGTTATTTCACTTTGTCATGACGCAAAATCAGCAGTAGGTAACACAGCTGCAATCTGTATTTACCCTCGCTTTATTCCTATTGCTAAGAAGACACTTCGTGAGCAAGGTACACCAGAGGTTCGCATTGCGACCGTAACTAACTTCCCACACGGTAACGATGATATTGACATTGCTGTTGCTGAAACTAAAGCGGCAGTAGCTTACGGTGCAGATGAAGTAGACGTCGTATTCCCATACCGTGCTCTTATGGCAGGTAACGAAGAAGTGGGCTTCGAGCTAGTTAAGCAATGTAAAGAAGCTTGTGGTGATATTCTTCTGAAAGTGATCATCGAAACGGGTGAGCTAAAACGAGAAGCACTAATCAAGAAAGCATCTGAAATCTGTATCAAAGCTGGCGCAGACTTTATTAAAACTTCAACGGGTAAAGTGCCAGTAAACGCAACACCTGAATACGCTCGCATGATGCTAGAAGTGATTCGTGATATGGGTGTTGCACAAACAGTTGGTTTCAAACCTGCTGGTGGCGTTCGTACTGCTGAAGATGCAGCGGACTACCTCGCAATGGCTGATGAAATCCTAGGCGATAACTGGGTTGATGCTCGTCACTACCGTTTCGGTGCGTCAAGCCTGCTAACAAACCTACTAAATACATTAGAAGTGACAGACGAGACTGCTGATCCAGCAGCTTACTAATTCTCTCGTTCGAGAGTAGATAAAAACAAAGTCTGTTTGGTGGAGTAGCGAACCGCTGCTCCACATTACCTCTTTACCTTATAACCATTGCTTGCTAAAGCATGGGAGGATCTAATGTACTTACCTCAAGAAATCATTCGTAAAAAACGCGATGGCGAAGTGCTTACCGCGGAAGAAATTAACTTCTTTATCCAAGGCGTAGCGAAAAACACCGTATCTGAAGGTCAGATAGCGGCGTTTGCTATGGCTATCTTCTTTAATGAAATGACAATGCCTGAGCGCATCGCACTAACGTGTGCAATGCGTGATTCTGGTATGGTCATCGATTGGAGCCACAAAGAGTTTGGCGGCCCAATTGTCGATAAACACTCAACGGGTGGTGTTGGCGACGTAACTTCTCTAATGCTTGGCCCAATGGTGGCAGCATGTGGTGGTTTTGTACCTATGATCTCTGGTCGTGGCCTAGGTCATACCGGTGGCACGCTAGATAAGCTTGAGTCGATCCCAGGCTACAACATTACGCCAACCAATGATGTGTTTGGTGATGTCACGAAAGATGCGGGAGTGGCTATCATTGGTCAAACGGGCGATCTCGCTCCGGCCGATAAGCGTGTGTACGCGACGCGTGATATTACCGCGACGGTTGATAACATCTCGCTGATCACAGCTTCAATTCTTTCTAAGAAACTAGCGGCAGGTCTTGAATCTCTTGTGATGGACGTGAAAGTAGGCTCAGGTGCATTTATGCCAACTTACGAAGCGTCTGAAGAGCTAGCAAAATCTATTGTTGCCGTAGCAAATGGTGCAGGCACTAAGACAACGGCTATCCTAACCGACATGAATCAAGTATTGGCGTCTTCTGCGGGTAACGTGGTCGAGGTTCGAGAAGCCGTTCAGTTCTTAACGGGTGAATACCGCAACCCTCGTCTTCTCGAAGTGACTATGGCGTCATGTGCAGAAATGCTAGTGCTGGCTAAACTTGCTGACAACACCGAAGACGCCCGTTCTAAGCTGATGGCAGTGCTCGACAACGGTAAAGCCGCAGAGTGTTTCGGCAAGATGGTTGCTGGTCTTGGTGGTCCTGCTGATTTTGTTGAAAACTACGATAACTACCTAGAAAAAGCGGACATCATCAAGCCAGTATATGCTGATGAAAACGGCACTGTATCAGCCATGGATACTCGCGCGATTGGCATGGCCGTTGTTTCTATGGGCGGTGGTCGCCGCGTCGCGACAGATGTTATTGACTATGCCGTGGGTTTTGACAGCTTCATCCGCTTAGGTGAAGAGGCGTCAAGTGACAAGCCTCTAGCGGTTATCCACGCTCGCAATGAAGAGCAGTGGCAAGAAGCAGCGCATGCACTGAAAGCCGCAATCACGATTGGTGGTGAGTACACACCAACGCCAGAGGTTTATCGTCAGATTCGCGCTGAAGATCTTTAAACTCTTCATATTTGAACTTGCAGCGGCGTTAACTGCGCTCGCTCACCCCAGTCACATAGACAAGCTATGCTCAGGGGATTCGCTTGCTTGTTGCCTTGCTGCAAGTCCAACTATCTTGAGTTGAATTACTATTATTATTAGATTGGTCGATTGAGCTGTTGCTCTCGGCCAGTTAAAGGAAGAGAGCAATGAAAAGAGCATTTATTTTAGTCTTAGACTCATTTGGTATCGGTGCATCGGCTGATGCGAAAGACTTTGGCGATGTTGGTTCAGATACTATGGGTCATATTGCTGAGCAGTGTGATAAAGGTTTGGCGAATAACGCCGATCGTAGCGGCGCTTTAAAGCTGCCTAATTTATCCAAGCTTGGTCTGGCGATGGCGCACAAAGAGTCGACAGGTAGTTTTGCGCCGGGTCTTGAGGCTGATACAGAAATCATCGGCGCATACGGCTATGCTGCAGAACTCTCTTCTGGTAAAGATACTCCATCAGGTCACTGGGAGATTGCAGGTGTACCTGTACTGTTTGATTGGGGCTACTTCACCGACAAAGAGAATAGTTTCCCTAAAGAGCTAACTGACCGCATTCTTGAGCGTGCAGGTCTTGACGGTTTCCTAGGTAACTGTCACGCATCGGGTACTCAAGTTCTTGATGACTTGGGTGAAGAGCATATGAAGACTGGTCAGCCAATCTTCTACACTTCTGCTGACTCTGTATTCCAAATTGCTTGTCACGAAGAGACGTTTGGTCTTGATCGTCTACTTGAACTTTGTCAGATCGCGCGTGAAGAACTTGAAGATTACAACATTGGTCGCGTTATTGCTCGTCCGTTTGTTGGTCCAGGTAAAGGTCAATTTGAGCGTACGGGTAACCGTCGTGACCTATCGGTAGAGCCACCTTCTGCGACTATTTTGCAAAAATTAGTGGATGAAAAGGGCGGTGAAGTTCACTCGATCGGTAAGATCTCTGATATTTACGCAGGCTGCGGTATCACTAAGAAGACCAAAGCAACAGGTATTCCTGCTCTATTTGAAGCAACAAAAGAGGCGATCAAAGAGGCGGGTGACAACACTATCGTATTCACCAACTTTGTTGACTTCGATTCTGCTTATGGTCACCGCCGTGACGTTGCGGGCTATGCAGCGGCGCTAGAGTACTTTGATGGCCGTATCCACGAAGTGATGGAGATGATGGAAGAGGACGATGTGCTGATTCTAACTGCTGATCATGGCTGTGATCCTACTTGGCCAGGTACTGACCACACTCGTGAGCATATTCCTGTGATTGTTTACGGTCAGAAAGTGCCAGCAGGCTCATTGGGCCTTCGTGAATCCTTTGCTGATATCGGCCAAACTTTGGCTAGCTATTTTGGTACATCACCAATGGATTACGGTAAAAACTTCTTGTAATCAAAATCGACTAAATTAGATAGAGGGCTTAGCCCTCTATTATTTTGTTTGCTTAAACTAACGCAGTTTAATAAAAGGAAATTGAATCATGGCAACTCCACATATCAACGCAGAAATGGGTGCATTTTCAGACGTAGTATTAATGCCAGGTGACCCGCTACGTGCCAAATACATTGCAGAAACCTTCCTAGAAGATGTTGTTCAGGTATGTGATGTACGCAATATGTACGGTTACACAGGCACTTACAAAGGCCGCAAAATTTCGGTGATGGGGCATGGTATGGGAATTCCGTCATGCTCAATTTATGCGACAGAACTCATTAAAGATTTCGGTGTTAAGAAAATCATTCGTGTCGGTAGCTGCGGTGCAGTAAGTGAAGATATTAAAGTGCGTGATGTAGTGATTGGCATGGGTGCGTGTACGGACTCTAAGGTAAACCGTATTCGCTTCAAAGGTCATGACTTCGCCGCTATCGCAGACTACAGAATGGTACGCGCAGCGGAAGATGCAGCAAAAGCGCGCGGCATTGAAGTGAAAGTCGGCAACATGTTCTCTGCAGAACTGTTCTATACCCCAGACCCGGAAATGTTTGAGGTGATGGATAAGTACGGTATTGTCGGTGTTGAAATGGAAGCAGCAGGCATTTACGGCGTATGTGCTGAGTATGGTGCAAAAGCACTAACAATCTGTACTGTTTCTGACCACATTAAGACTGGCGAGCAAACCACCTCAGATGAGCGTCAAACAACGTTTAACGATATGATGATCATTGCTCTAGACTCTGTTCTTCTTGGTGACGCAGAGTAGGGGGCGGACTACGTCCTTGAGATCGCTCCGCTGCGAGATCGGGCTTCGCCCTTCGAGATGTGGCCGCGGTAAGTGAGTCGAAAACTGCAGGCAGTGATACTTTTTTTAGGATCTAATTGTCTGGATATAAAAGTAAAGGGTTGACACAATGTGCCAACCCTTCAATATTTCTCGCTTCTCGCTTCTCGCTTCTCGCTACATATCCTTCAACAACAGATTCTCACCTTTTTGCTTGTTAGGCTTACGGCGAATAATCAGGGTGAGCAGCAGTCCCGCAACAAAACTGAGCCCAACCATAGTGTACATGTATCGGTCACTTTTCCGATAGTAGTGATCGGAAAAGGCGGTAAGCTTACCCGTCTCAAACGTAATGCGCACAAAGCCAATTATTGAACCATCGTGAAGAACGGGTTCCACCAATTGTTGTTTACCAATGCGTGCTGTCTGTAGCGGGGTATCTAGACCAAGCATCTCGCGTACCGATTTGGCTTCTTGGCTTGCCGCGAGTTTTATCCCTTCTGAGTCGTAAATGGTTGCGTCAACAACTAGGGCGTCTTGAGCGAGTTGATTGGACAATTTGAGCAGTCGCTCTTGATCTTGATTGATGATCATGTCACTGGCAGAAAGTGATGCCTGCGAGATCAGAATATTGGTCAGTGTTTCTAATTGGTTAGCTTGAATCTGCTCGTTACCCTTCGTAATTTTGACACTGTTAATCGCAATGGTTGCCACCATAGCAATCAAAGAGATTGTCGCGAGTACTTTTATCGCGGTACGAAAAGAAAACAGAGATGAGTCCATTTTTCACCCAAATAGAACTTAATTATATTTTAGAGCATATTGAGACTTGCGCATCCAAATTGCAATAGGTTAACGTGTTGAGAGACTTTTTAGGAATAGTAGACATGGACACGTTAAAGACCCTCTCTATACGTAAATACATACCTCTTATCAATCGCCTACCAGAATCTCGACTTGCTACCCAGTTCGATAAAGCAAATGCAGGTTGGGTCGTATTTGGTGAGATTCTTTGCCCGAGCCAGTTCGAAGATATCGACTTTTTTGTTGGGTACTATAATGCGGTGGTTGATGTTTGGAAGGTAGGCAAATACGAAGTTGCCTTGATGGCCGGAGAGCTGACGAAACAACACGAAGAGATCTTGCAAGCCTTAGAGTTGGATTATTCTACGCTTGTTGATATGCCGGATCTTTCAAAGCCGGGTTTGATCGTGTTAGATATGGATTCGACTGCGATTCAAATCGAGTGTATCGATGAGATTGCCAAATTAGCAGGTGTCGGTGAAGAGGTTTCAGAGGTGACCGAACGCGCGATGCAAGGTGAGTTGGATTTTGAGCAAAGCTTGCGCCAGCGTGTGGGTAAGCTTGCTGGCGCCAAAGAATCCATTTTAAGTGAGGTCCGTGCCGAGCTGCCACTGATGCCTGATTTACCTGAGCTGATTGGCACGCTAAAACATTTTGGTTGGAAAACAGCTATAGCATCGGGTGGTTTTACCTACTTCTCGGATCACCTTAAACAGCTTCTTGATCTCGACCATGCACAGTCTAACCAACTTGAAATCGTTAAAGGCAAGCTGACGGGTAAAGTTCTCGGTGAAGTTGTTTCGGCACAAACTAAGGCTGATATCCTCGATAAACTTGCAGATCAGTATGAAATTGAACCTCACAACACCATTGCTGTGGGAGATGGTGCCAATGACTTGGTGATGATGGATGCGGCGGGTTTAGGTATTGCTTATCACGCCAAACCCAAAGTTGAGCAGCAAGCAAAGAGTGCCGTGCGCTACGTAGGGCTCGGTGGGATTATTTGTATTTTATCTGCGCTATTAGTTAAACAGAAGCGGGTGAGTTTTAAGCCTCAGCCATAGAGTGTCAAAGCGAGGTTGGTACCTCGCTTTCTTTATTGGGTTAAGCCTAAACGGATCAAAACTTCTTCGGTGATGTCAGTCAGTTCACCGTACCCAACGATATTATTAATGTCCTTCTCCAAATTACGTGCGTGATGCATGCTGATCTGCGTCAGTTCATCGAGATCTTTGCGCACTAAAGCCGTGATCGGATCAAACACTGGAGCACCACAAATTCGGATCGCGTAAAACTCTCCCATTGCCTGGGCATTTTTAACAAACATCATTCGCTCTTTTAGGCTATCAAAATCGCTACTTAGCTTAGACTCGACGGATTGAATTCGGGTACCAAATTTGACCGTGGTTAAGTACAGCTCATGATATTGAGGTTGCGCCCCTTCAATCCGCTTCATTGGTTGAGCGAGTAGGGTGTTAGTTCGGCCTTTGTAAATTGGTCCGAGAGAGAAGTTTTTCTCATCGCCCAATTTAGCCAGAATGGTTAGGTATGGTTTGAGCGGATAGTTGATGCCGATCGCTTTCGGGCGCAAACTACCTCCTCTCTTTTCGATAAACAGTGGAGAACTGACCATTTTATCGAGCAGAATATCATGCAGCCCTTCAAGTAGCTCATTACTTGGCAGGAGTTCTTTTTTAGCGTTCAGCTTGTCTTGATTGTGTTCGATTAAAGTACCAAAGAAAGCGATAGTTCGCATGATATGACTATCTTCAATAATCGCCAGTTGTAATTGCTTTCCTCCTGGGCTAACTCTGATCACTCGGTAAGGGACGTCGTCTAGTGGTAACTTTTTGTCATAGAGCTGCAATTCTTTAAAGTTGATAGAGCACGTTTCGCCCGCTTTTAATTTGCATGGCGCTGTTAACGCAACACTAACGCCATGTTTAGAAATATCTACGCTGATACCTTCGTATGCCGTAGTATCAGGCTCAGAGAGCCGTATTGGTGACTTAAATTGGTACCTTGGTTCTTTGCGGCGAGATTTCGCATCAAAATAGATACATACAGGATTATTGTCTGGGTTTCGCACATGCCTAAATTGATTAAGTTCACTGCTCGCTAATCGAGGTTTTTCAGCCAGTAGATAGTCTTGGCGGCTGGTGTCATCGGCAATTTCTTGCAAGATTCCACAATGAGTCAGTGAAGAGGTTTCAAGCCCGAGTTCGTTGGTATGTTCTGAAAGTTCTAGCCTTTCCTCTGCCGATAGTTCAAATACCGATAGCCTAAACACTTTCCAGCTCTCTTTTTTGGCACCAATATGCCAAAAAAGTTGACGCAACTCGCGTGTGGCTTCAGGCATCATCATTGAGAAGAATAGTGTTTTATCCTGATGCTCATGGGTAAAAGAGTAGATGACATTGCTGCTCCCTTTCATACCTTCGGTCGTGAGTAGTGACATGCGTTGGTTATTGAATAGATTACTCAAACTCTGTTGGTTGCGCTCGTCGTGCCAGTATTGCCAGATCTTCTGATTATTCTCTGTCATTAAGGCGAGCTTTAACTCGTTACCATTAAAAAATACCGGCAAGTTGCAGGTGTGCTTAAGATAGGTATGTTCAAAACCTCGTGACCGGGCACGAATGATTTTGTCTTGATTATCGTGGCGAGTCTTCTGCCCCTCGCTTTTTAGCATGTATTCAATTACCACTTCAATAATATTGGTGGTATCGAGTTTTAAAAGTCGAAGGTACTTTACTGCATCGTTTTCGTAAGATTCATCAATGCCGACAATACGGTAAGGAATGATAGAATCAATGCCTTCGATTTCGAGTGCTTTGCTTAACTCAATCAGGCGAACATTAATCACTTCCCCGAGTTTGTAGTTAAACGCAGACGGAACTTTGAATTTAGCGCCGGACGGAGATAGGTCAACGGTAACAGCGTGGACAATTTGCCCACTCAATAGCTCGATCTCTATCTGGGAAGAGACTTTCAGACGATTTTCTCTACGTTTCAGGTCATAGCCCATCACTACGGCTTCGACATCGATGCCGTTAATTTCGCTGGTGATCTCTGTGCCTAGCGGTTTACCGCGTTTTTGCATAACTCGGAAGTTATTGTGAGTATTACAGAGGGCTTCCCAAACCCCTTCGGTGTAGCCACCAAATTTGCGAGTGTTCTTGTGATAAGCATTAAAAGCAACATCATCAAGCCAGTGTTTAAGGCCATCGAGTTCGTATTCTCGGCACTCTCCTTTAACACGCCCACGGAGATCGATTGGTTTGGTACAGGGAGCCATCACACGATTAAGTTCCATCTTAACCAAGATTTTGACAGACGGTGGGTCTCCCTCAGTCATTTGACCAAGAAGAAACTCGAAATCGTCAGAGTTGTACGCAGGAATCAAACGTTCCGCAAGAGAGAGTATTTCTGGCTGCTGCATATTTTTTTGTTAGAGTATCCCTTACTCAAAATATCGACCTTGATATAAAGATCTTTAGTGATATGTTACAGCGAATCAAGTAGAGATGGTGAGATACGCAAGCGTGGATGCTGTTTGCGTCACAAATACAATATTTAAGATACCTGAGGTTACATGGCAAAAGCGAAGAGAGCATACGTTTGTAATGATTGCGGAGCGGACTTCCCCCGCTGGCAAGGGCAGTGTAATGCGTGTGGAGCGTGGAATACGATCAGTGAGATACGTTTAGCGGCATCTCCTACTGTGGCGCGTAATGAGCGTCTTTCAGGGTATGCCGGTTCAGGCATAGAGGCACAGGTACAGACTTTATCTGAAATCGATCTACAAGAAGTACCGCGCTTCACCAGTGGCTTTAAAGAGTTCGACCGAGTGCTTGGTGGTGGTGTTGTCCCCGGTGCTGCAATCCTTATCGGTGGTAATCCCGGAGCGGGCAAATCAACCCTGCTGCTGCAAACCATGTGCTACTTAGCTTCACAGATGCCGACACTCTATGTTACAGGTGAGGAATCATTGCAACAGGTCGCGATGCGTGCCTCTCGTCTAGGTTTGCCTAAAGACAATCTTAAAATGTTGTCAGAAACCAATGTTGATCGTATTTGCCAAATTGCTGAGAAAGAGCAGCCGAAAATTATGGTTATTGACTCGATACAGGTTATGCATGTATCGGATGTACAGTCATCACCCGGTAGTATTGCGCAAGTAAGAGAAGCCGCGACAGCACTTACTCGTTACGCTAAGCAAAACAATGTGTCGGTGTTTATTGTTGGTCATGTAACCAAAGACGGCACTTTAGCGGGGCCTAAAGTGCTTGAACACATTATCGATTGCTCGGTTTTACTCGACGGTGGCGCGGATAGTCGCTTTAGAACGCTACGTAGTCATAAGAACCGTTTTGGTGCGGTCAATGAGCTTGGTGTATTCGCCATGACAGGGCAGGGGCTGAAAGAGGTAAGTAACCCTTCTGCCATATTTCTATCTCGTGGTGAAGAAGAAACATCGGGTAGTTCAGTGATGGTTGTGTGGGAAGGGACGCGTCCGTTACTGGTAGAGATTCAAGCCTTAGTCGATTACTCACAATTAGCTAACCCGCGTCGAGTCGCGGTTGGTCTAGAGCAAAACCGATTGTCGTTACTTCTTGCCGTATTACACAAACATGGCGGTCTGCAAATGGCCGATCAAGACGTATTTGTTAATGTCGTCGGTGGGGTAAAAGTAACAGAAACCAGTGCTGACCTAGCCTTGGTCATGGCGTTGCTTTCTAGTTTTAGAGACCGTCCGCTACCGAAAGACGTGGTGGTATTTGGTGAAGTGGGCCTAGCTGGAGAGATTCGCCCTGTACCTAGTGGACAAGAGCGCTTAAATGAGGCATTTAAACATGGTTTTAAGAAAGCAATCGTCCCGGCTGCTAATATGCCTAAAGGCGGTATCCCAGGTATGCAGATCCACGGTGTGAAAAAGCTCTCTGAAGCGATTGAAGCGTTTGATGAGCTGTAGGGAAGAGGGAACGGACTTCGTCCTATGGATCGCTTTGCTAATGGAATGGGTGTTGCCCTATGGAACACTTCGTTTCGAGCGAACTGGATCGGGCTTCGCCCTGATAAAAAGAAGAAGCCTCTTTTCGGTCATTCCATAGAACGACAAAGGAGCGAGTAGGGAATCTCATCAAGTGTTCGAGTTGCTTTAAGAGATCCCCAACTCGGTCGTTCCTCCCTCTTGAGGATGACCGTTATTAAATCATAACCATTTGAAATTTAAGTGATTTTACAGTTCTATAGCATATCCACCGCTTTCTCAACCGCAGCGACTAATCTATCAACGTCTTGCATGGTGCTATAAACCGCAAAAGAGGCGCGGATAGTGCCTTTCACGCCTAACGCATCCATTAGCGGGTGGGCACAGTGGTTGCCCGCTCTGACAGCGATACCTTGCTGATCTAATAGGGTGGCGACATCTTGATGGTGTACGCCGTCAATCACGAAAGAGATAACCGATGCACCATGCTGAAAGCCTAAGATTTGCACATCTTCAATTTGGCTCAGTTTTTGGTGAGCTCGTTCGACAAGCTGGTGGATATGTTGCCCAACTTGAACCTGATCCAATGATGAATACCAATTGATCGCGGTAGCCAAAGCGATTGCTCCAGCTACATTTGGGGTTCCCGCTTCAAATTTACCAGGTACGCCAGTGAAAGTTGTACCACTGAAAGAGACTTTTTCAACCATCTTCCCGCCACCATGCCAAGGCGGCATGGACTCTAGTAAGCTAAGTTTACCGTAGAGCACGCCAATCCCCGCAGGAGCAAAGAGTTTGTGCCCTGAGAAGACATAGAAATCCGCGCCAAGCGTTTGCACATCGACTCTCTCATGTACGACTCCTTGAGCGCCGTCGACAACCACAATGGCATCGTGCTGGTGGGCAAGCTCTATGACTTGCTCGATAGGCTGTCTTGTTCCAGTTACGTTAGTGATATGAGCGAGTGCGACTATCTTAGTATTCTGATTTAGTAATGTTTCGAACTCAGCTAAATCAAATAGACACTGGTTTGTCATCGGGATTTTGATGACTTTGGCTCCGGTTTGCTCAGCGACAATTTGCCAAGGGACAATATTCGCATGATGCTCCATTTCACTGACCAGTATCTCATCACCGGGCTGAAGTAGTGAGCGGGCATAGGTTTGAGCGATTAGGTTCAATGCTTCTGTAGCCCCGCGAGTCCAAATGATCTCTTTACTTGAGGCTGCACCAATAAAGTTTGCGACCGTCTCACGTGCGTTTTCAAATTCACTGGTCGCCTTAGCCGTTAAGCTATGGCTACCTCGATGGACATTGGCGTTTTGTTGACTGTAGTAGTCTGAGATGGCAGTGATAACGCATTGTGGTTTCTGGCTAGTCGCGGCGCTATCAAGATAAACCAATCGTTGCTCATTCACTTGTTGGTTTAGAGCTGGGAATTGAGTTGCGATACTATTGGCATTGAACATTATTCGTCACCCAATTTATGGTATTGCAGAGTGGGGATAGTCACCATAGGCTCTGCCACTGTCCAAGCGTGAGCTTTGCCGGATAAGTTAATGATGATTTCCATCGCGAACTCAAGTGCGGTACCAGGCCCTTGACTAGTGAGTAGATTGTGGTTGATATCGTATGTCACTCGTTTTACACGCCAATTTTTCTTTGCAATATGGCTTTCAAAGCTTGGGTGACAGGTCATAAGGGCGTCTGAGTAAAGATCATGATGTGCTAATACCAAGGCCGGAGCTGCGCAGATCGCTGCGACTAGCTTGCCTTCATACATCTGCTGTCTAACAATTTCGACCAGAACAGTGCTATCACGAAAAACTTCAGCGCCACCTATGCCGCCGGGTAAAATCACTGCGTCAAACTCGTCGTCAGCAATGCCTACCAGTTTGCAATCGGCGGTTAGGGTTACACCTCGCGAAGCTTTGCAGGTTAGATTACCATCAAAGTCAGCACTGGCTACAACGACTTCATAGCCCGCACGTACCATCATATCAATAATAGTTATGGCTTCCATTTCTTCACTGCCAGGAGCAATTGGGATGAGTACTTTTTTAGTCATTGTAAATTCCAATTTTGTTCGATTTGTTTGATAGCTTGATACAGTTCGCGATTTTTGGGTGTTGAGATACCATGAGCTGCGGCACGTTCAAGTAAATATCCAGTAATAAAGTCTATCTCGCTTTGGCGATGATGAAAAATATCCTGTTGCATGGAAGAGTGGTTAGCTGAGGTAGCCTCAATAACATGGTTCACGGTTTGAGACAGCTTATCGCGTGATAGTGGCACCTGTTCAGCGGAAAGTACGTTGTGAATTTCATCGAGTAGAACTCTGATTTCTTGCTGATATTCGTTCGAGGCGAGTTTACCGTTAGTTACTTGATGAATCGCAGTCAGGGGGTTTATTGCACAGTTGATCGCGAGTTTAGTCCACAGGGCATGTTGAATATGTTCATTCCAATTAACTGGGGGCAGGGCGTGTGAAAACACCTCTTGGAGAAATGCACATTGCTTACCTTTTGAGTTGTAACCACCTAGCTGTGTTTGCCCGCTGCCAGTATGCAGGACTTGCTGCTTAGTTGGTTTATACGCGCCATGCGTTGTAGTGGCTAATACTAGTGGGTTTGCGGGTAATAACCGTTCGACTGAGTTTGAGGATCCCATACCATTGTGCATCAATACAATGATGGCATCAGGGTTGATATGAGTACTCAGTGGGCTAAGTGCTTGCTCAACTTGCCATGCTTTGACCGTCACCAAAATCAGATCCGCTTGTTTAACGCGACTGATATTACCATTGGTAAAACTATGCGCAGTTTGCTGATCAAGTTGCAGCGTTAGGGTTTGATCTGGCGATTTAGACCAGACAGAAATACTATGACCTGCTGCTTTAAATTTGGCTGCCCATAAGGAGCCCATTGCCCCAGGGCCTAAGATAATAATATTCACCGAAATCACGCAAGTAGATTACTTTGCACCAAGGATAATGGTGGCGAATTGGAAAGCAAATAAAAAATGGCACCGGAAGGTGCCATTTTTATAATTCATTAAATAGAATTCGCTTAGAACTTGTAAGTGACAGCTACGTAGTGAGCTACACCTGATGAGTCGACAGTTTGAGTCCAAGGCAGTGCTTCGCCATCTTTGAAACCGTAAACATCTTTGTATAGTTTTAAGCCGTAACCTACTGCGAAACGATCAGAGTGCCAGTAGATACCGTTAAACATTGCTCCACCGTTTGAGGCATTTGTATTGAACTTGTTGCCCGCTTTGTCATCCATACCGAATTGATAATCGATGTAACCTTGGTAAGAGATAAATGAGCCATTCTCGAAGAAATGGAAAGGCTTGAACCAGTTAGTCGAGATCTGGAAACCGTTCCAGTCTTTGTTGTTGCCGTAGTAAGAACCATATAGGTTTAGGCCAACTTTTCCTAACCAAGGCACCATTACGTCAGAACCGATACCAATCTTTTGATTGTTAACACCAGCATTGCCACCCCACTCCATAAGCGTTGCGACATACAGTTCTTGAACTGGACCAAATGATAGGTCTTTACCTGTTAGCGCGTCTAGAGACATACGTGGTGCGAACTTCATAAAGATCTTCTCTGCACCAGCTTTATCACTGCTTGGATCTGAAGTTAGGTTAAATACGTCAACGTAACCGTAAAGATCGAAGATTCCTGAGCGGCCACCAAATTCCATTTCTAGATAGTCGTGGCTAGACTCTTTGCCTGCGCCTTTCTCATTGAATGCGCCCATTAGGTTGAACTGCATCCATTTGTAATCGTTCTTGTGAATGTCACCGTCTGAGTAGTCGGCAGCCATTGCTGGTGCAGACATCGCTGCAACAACACCTAGAGCTAAAAGTGATTTACGCATATTGGGAACTCTCTATGTTTGTTAATTCAAATATTCAGTAGATATTTACTTAGTTGCACGATCTTAGTTGTGCTTTATGGGGAGAATAATATCGACAAAAATCTCAAAAGCCATGTGCAACGTGTGTAAAAAAACATAAAACAGGTGATCTGGTTCTCATTCGTAAACTAAATTTTCAAATGTAACGGAACTTTCATTGCGTTGCACAAAAAGTGATGCAGGTATCGTTTACGCAAACGTTCCCCTTTATTTTTATGCTTGTCATGTATTCAACATATTTGGTGAATGATCGGGTTGGCGTGTTGTAACGTAACTGTTAATAAATATATTTGGAGTTATATTTATGTCCGAGATTATGCTTTTTCCTTTGAGCTCTTTTGTGTTGCCAGAAGGTAAAATGCGCCTAAGAATTTTTGAGCCAAGGTATAAGAGGCTTATCTCACAAGCTCTAAAGTCAGATGGCACGTTTGGCGTGTGCCTGTTTGATAAAGCAGGAGCGGCAACCTGCAGTGAGCTGTCTAAAATTGGCACTCTGGTGAAGGTGGTTGATTTTGAACAACTCGATGATGGCCTGTTAGGGATCTCTGTTACCGGTTTAACCAAGTTTGAGATAAAGCATCTTAGAGTCGAGTTTGACGGTCTGCGCTATGCGCGAGTGAAGTGGCTACCGAATTGGGAAGTAACTAATGTTGATTCTGAGGCGGAACCATTGTGTCACTATCTAAATCGCGTCTATCAACAGTTTCCCGATATCGGCAATTTATATGAACAGAAATTTTTTGATGACGCGAGCTGGGTAAGCCAGCGCTGGTTAGAGATTATCCCCCTCACCAACCAGCAGTTTGATCACTTGGTGGCGCAAGTGGATTGTAGCGACGCGCTCAATTTTCTGAAAAAAACACTGGGTAATGAACTTACGCAGTGATCGAGTAGTGCTTTTTGTCGTATACCTATTACAAAGGGCGTTATTAAGGATATCGAAATGGTCGACATGGATACCCAAGCTTTTAATAAAAATGACTGGGCATCGTGCATGGAAAAGGTTCAACAGCAAGACAAGCAGGCATTTGCGCTTGTTTTCTCTCACTTTTCCCCACGTTTAAAGCAATTCGCTTATCGCTATATGGGGAATGAGCAGATTGCACTAGAGATCGTTCAAGAAGCGATGGCGACAGTTTGGCAGAAAAGCAGTCTTTTCGACGGAGATAAAAGCTCCCTATCGACGTGGATATATACGATAGTCCGAAACCTGTGCTTTGACACTCTCAGAAAGCAGAAGGGGAGAGATATACACCTTCATTCTGAAGACCTTTGGCCCAATGATTATTGCCCGCCGGATATGGTTGAGCATTACTCTCCGGAAACAGAGCGACTCAAGCAGCAAATTATTAAATATCTCGATATCTTGCCTGAGGCACAAAAAAAGGTAGTTAAGGCAGTTTATCTCGAAGAGCTACCGCATCAGCAGGTTGCAGAAATGTTCGATATACCATTGGGCACCGTCAAGTCGCGGCTTCGATTAGCCGTAGAGAAACTTCGTATTTCTATAGAGGCAGAATAGTATGAGTTACCACCCACAAACATCTATGTTACAAGCGTATGTACAGGGTATGCTTGATGATGTGAGTGCTTTTACCATTGCCACTCATATTGAAAGTTGTCCTAAGTGTCGACAGATGGTTCAGCATTTTGAAGCTCAGTGCGGTGAAGAATTGTTTAACGAGAGCATCGATTCGACTCAGGGTTTAGACTCCATGTTTGAACAGATCGTTAGCTTAGAGCAAAACTGCGAACCTTTGCGACCCCCTCGCTTACCGACCTTTATTGAAGTCAATGGAAAAAACTTTAGGTTACCCCTTTCCTTATCTCGCTTTAGAGATCGAATAAGTGAGTGGAAAAATTATGGCGGTAAGGTCTATAGCGCTTCGATTGATATATCAGAGCAAGCTCGAGTCAACCTGATGTACATCGCCGAAGATGTAACAATACCCCAGCACACTCATAAGGGGCTAGAGTCTACATTAGTATTGCACGGGGGGTTCAGTGATGAAGAGGGACATTATCAAGTAGGTGACTACTTACTTAAAGATGGCTCGGTAAAACATAGTCCTTTCACCCGTCAAGGAGAAGATTGTTTATGCTTAACCGTACTGACTGAGCCTATGCTATTTACCCAAGGTGTGGCGAGAGTCTTTAATTTGTTCGGGAAAGGTATGTACCCTTAACAAATTGGAATAGAGGTGGTAAAAAGGCTTGGTAAACCCAAGCCTTTTTTGTTTATGTATTTTCTGCGTTTTGCTGCTGCATTTCTTGTTTATCGCGCTCTCTTGCTCTGTCTAGCATATCGGTGAAATAGTGCCTTAGCGAATAGAGCATGATCAAGCTTGGGATGACCATTACAGCGGTCAGGATAAAGAAGGTTGACCAATCATTGAGGTAGTCGACTAACTCACCCGAGAAAGAAGCTAGGGTTGTTCGACCAAAGTTTCCGAGCGATGCTAGCAAGGCATACTGAGTTGCCGAGAAGGCTTGACCTGTGACCACTGTTAAGAATGAAACAAAGGCTACAGTAGAGAAAGCAGAGGTAAAGTTATCAACCACTAGGGTGGCTAAGAATAACTTCTCATTTGGCCCCACGTTAGCAATCCAAGAAAACATCAGGTTACTCGAGGCCATTGCGATACCGCCAATCATAAGACCGCGTACGATACCAAACTTAACATTGACCATACTACCGATCAAAGTGAATAGAATTGTTAAGCCCCAGCCAATCAACTTAGAGTAGTAGCCGATCTGCTCATTGCTAAAACCAATCTCTTTATAGAAGGTAATTGACATTCTGCCAAGGAACGCTTCACCAATCTTAAATAGGAAGACGAAGAGTAATAACGTCAGTGCAACGCGAAAGCCATTACGTTTGAAAAAGTCTAAGAATGGCTCAACAACGGTTACTGTTAACCAAGCAACAGCTCGATTGCCGACCACCTTATTATGACGCTGTTCAGCTTGCGCTTGTAATGAATCTCGCTGAGTCTTTGGCTCGCCGACCAGTAGGGTGAATACCATCAGAAGACCAACAATTGCAGCCATACCATAGTAAACCCCGTTCCAACCAATCGCATCAGCATTAATAAAGGCTAGATAGCCTGGAACTGAATAGCCTGTCCACCAACCAATCACTGCCATAGCGGAAGCTTGCGGCAGCTTTGATGGTTCTGACTTAGGGAAAGTGTCAATTCGATAAGCATCAATGGCGATATCTTGTGTTGCCGAAGAGATGGCAATACCGAGAGCAAGCATGGATGTCAGCATTAGGTTCTGTGAGGGGTCGACACCTGCAATAAACAGAGTACAAACCAGAACCACAGACTGACATAAGAACACCCAACTTCGGCGCTGCCCCAGCATAGCGTGTAGTAGCGGGATTCGTACCCTATCGACTAGAGGAGCCCACAAAAAGTTGATTGCATAGACAGCAAAGACACTACCAAAGTAGCCAATTGCGGCGCGAGTCAGACCAGCATCTTTGAGCCAACCCGACATATTTGAACCGATCAATACCCAGGGAAAACCACTTGAACAGCCAAGCATGAACACCCACATCAGGCGTTTATCCATGTAGCTTTGAATAGTTTCTCGCCAAGACATGGAAGGAGAGTCAAAAGACATACACTATTCCTTGTTTGAGTTTCCGGTGTGCAAGAAGAAAGGCCCTAACCGAAGTGGTTAGAGCCTAGAAAGTTATTTTAGAAGAGTTGCTTTTGTGATTATGATTGGTTCAACAGGAACATCGCGGTAACGTCCTACTGAGTGGGTTGGCTTTTTACCCATTTTTTTAATTACGTCAAAGCCTTGGGTTACTTTGCCAAATACAGCATAACCCGGTGGACGCTGGTCGTAGTCGAGGAAATTGTTGTCGACAAAGTTGATGAAGAACTGACGTGTTGCCGAGTTCGGGTTGTTGGTACGTGCCATGGCAATGGTCGCGGTACTATTCTTCAACCCATTAGACGCTTCGTTCTTAATTGGAGAATAGGTGGCCAGCGGTTTCATATCTTTATCAAATCCACCACCTTGCGCCATAAAGTTAGGAATCACGCGATGAAACTGAGACCCAACATAACTGCCATCGTCGACATACTTTAAAAAGTTTGCCACGGTGATTGGTGCTTTATCTTGGTTTAGCTCAACAGTGAAAGAACCAAGATTGGTTTCGAACTCTACCTTGGGACCTGCAAATGCTAGACTGCTAACTAACGCAAGTGAGGCAATTGCTAATTTCCACATTAGAATCGCTCCTGCATGTAGTTTTGAAGTTCACGGTCGTTAGAAACTTCTTGAAGTACAAGGTTGATAACATCATTGAGCACTTCTTCGATCTCTTCGTTTGATGCGCTAAGTACTCCAGTACGTTTTGCTGTACCCGTGTAAGTCTTAACAAGTTTGCCCTGCGGCGTTTCTGCCGTGATTTCAAGTACCACTTTTCCGTCCATCTGGTTTTCCATCACAGTATGCTTAACGGACACTAGCGCTTCTTGAACTTCTATTTCAATTGAGTTTTCGCTATTGACAGTACTACGGAAACCTTGCGACTTAAACTGATCCAATAGAGCGTTTTCAATCGAGATACGAACGTTTTGCTTGGAGTGAATCGGTTCAATGTTTGAACGTCCACTGTCTACTAAAGCAACATACTGAGCTGAACGCATGTCTTTACTGGTTAGAGTAAAACTTGCATCTTGAACAATATCGCTGTTGCTCAATACCGCCTTAGGCATGAAGTTGATTTGCTCTTGCTGCGGCGCCGAACACGCAGTGAGTAATGCCATTGACGCGGCTAGAACCAGTTTTCTCATTGTAATTTCCTTTCTTGTTAACTCTGCGAGCCTACTGAAACGTATAGACAGATAATAGTGGACTATTTAGTCGCTTGTAAAATAACAAATTTCTTATTGGAAGCGACAACTTTTACGTTCGACTTGCCAAACAGTCTAGTTAGCTTTCCATCGTAGCCGAGGTGACGGTTGCCGATAACTAATAATTGTCCACCGACACTAAGAATTTGCTTTGCATCACAGAACATCTGCCATGCAATGTGATCCGTAATCGCTTGTTGCTGATGAAAAGGGGGATTACACATCACTAAATCGACATTTTTCGCGGGCATTCCATCAAGGCAATTGTTGGCGATGCAGTCTAACTCTCTCTCTTTTCCTAAGTTTGAGATAAGGTTTTGTTGCGCGGATTCCACCGCCATAAAGCTCTCGTCGACACAAGTGAGTTTTATCTGAGGATTTAGTTGGCCCATTTTTACCGATAACACGCCATTACCGCAGCCTAAATCGAGTACGTGTTTTAGTTGTGGATTTTGTGGTAAGTGCTCAAGCATAAAACGAGCGCCGAGATCTAAGCTCTCTCCAGAATAAACATTAGGCAGATTGTTAAGCTCAATCTGTTCGTCATCAACAGACCAACGAGTGTCAGGAGAGACTTTGATTGGTGTTTGACTGTTGGCATTGCTGAAGACAAGGCGATGTTTTTTCCAAGCCAGCGATGTTTTGGTTTCGCCAAGGTATTTTTCGAACAGCTTGAGTGTCGAAGTGTGAATTTCTTTGGCTTTGTTGACAGCAATCACAGGGACTGAGCAATCTAGCGTATCGCGCAGCTGACTGAGCAGCCAGGCTAAGTGGCGATTACTTTTAGGTAACTGAAACAGTACTAGATCTATGTTACTCGGAATCTGATCCATCGTGGTCAAGTAAGTGATCGTCGGGCAGTCATTTGCCTTAAGATTGACGTGTGCACCTTGATGAGAGATAAACGAGTCACTCATCAAAGTGATTTTATGTCGTTTGCTAAACCAACAGCTTAGAGCACCAAAGTTATCGTTAATAATCAGAATGTTCTGATCATTTGGTAACTCTAGTTCTTCAACATGATTTATCAGGTATTCGTCTCCAGCATCCCATGCTTGAAGAGTTTCGTTGTTTCTTTTCGGGTAGCGGAATAAAGAGAGGGTGCGCTGATGCAAAGTAAGCTCAGTTTTCATATTTGGAATGCAAGCAAGTCAGTAATGGTCAAATTGTCGCAAAAGCTGAAGGTTGAGGAAACTAAAACCTTTAGCTTTATGCTAGAGGCGATTATTATCTAACCTTATAAAGTTGTTAATATCTGATGGTAAAAACCGATGATACAAGAAGTTATTGAAAATAAACTGACTGAAGCCTTCAGCCCTGACTATCTCAATGTCGTCAATGAGAGTTACATGCATAATGTTCCACCAGGCTCAGAAAGCCACTTTAAAGTGGTCATTGTCAGCGAGGAATTTGAAGGGGCGCGTTTGATTGCGCGACACCGCCAAGTAAATCAAGTGCTTGCACAAGAGCTTGCTCACCAAATCCACGCATTATCGATGCATACCTATACGGCTGGTGAATGGAAAGAGCAGAATCAGCTCGCACCCGATAGCCCTATGTGTCTCGGCGGCTCAAAATAAGCCACAAAAAGGGGTAGCGTTTGCTACCCTTTTTATTGGTAGCGATAGTTTTGATGTTAACAAGGTAGAAACAAATAAATGCAATGGTTGGTTTTAAAACAGAATGTTTCATGATGTGAATGAATTAGAAAAATAGGAAATAGCGCTCAGATTTGTGTTTGTGCGGTGGCTCAAAGTTATGACTATTCCATAGCCTTTAAACCCTATTCGCTCGAAATATCTCTGTTAATCATAGCATTCATCATGGCATCAACTTCAAAAAAGATGATAGACTACCGCACCTGATAAATCTCGCTGAATTCTTGTAGCGAGATTTTTAATAGGATGTTGCGATTTTGGTGTTTAAAACTTCACCAAAACCGGACACTAGTGTCGTGTCTAAAAGTTACGCAAACAAAGAATCTTTTTCCCGATAAAAGTAGTGCAAGTGCGTATGATTACAATAAAGAAGGGTTTGGACCTTCCTGTAGCAGGAACTCCTACCCAGGTGATTAATGATGGTAAGACCATCAAAAAAGTCGCCTTGCTTGGCGAAGAGTACGTCGGCATGCGTCCTACTATGCATGTCCGCGTAGGCGATGAAGTAAAGAAAGCTCAAGTTCTTTTTGAAGATAAGAAGAACTCAGGTGTGAAATTTACTTCACCAGCAGCTGGTAAAGTGATCGAGATTAACCGTGGCGCTAAGCGTGTACTTCAATCAGTTGTGATTGAAGTTGCAGGTGAAGAGCAGGTGACGTTCGATAAGTTTGAAGCTGATCAACTAGCAAGTATTGACCGTGAAGCGGTGAAAACTCAACTGGTTGAATCAGGTCTTTGGACCGCTTTACGTACTCGTCCGTTTAGCAAGGTTCCAGCAATCGAATCTTCTACTAAGGCTATTTTCGTTACTGCTATGGATACCAATCCATTGGCGGCTCAGCCTGAGTTGATCATCAATGAGCAACAAGAAGCGTTCGTTGCAGGTTTAGATCTGCTTTCAACTCTGACTGATGGCAAGGTTTACGTATGTAAATCTGGTACAAGTCTTCCTCGTTCTTCTCAATCAAATGTTGAAGAGCATGTATTTGATGGCCCTCACCCAGCAGGTCTTGCTGGCACCCACATGCATTTTCTATACCCAATAAATGCAGAAAATGTGGCGTGGAGTATCAACTACCAAGACGTTATCGCCTTCGGTAAGTTGTTCCTAACTGGTGAACTTTACACTGATCGTATTATTTCTCTGGCAGGCCCAGTAGTGAATAACCCTCGTCTAGTACGTACATCTCTAGGTGCATGCCTTGATGACGTAACGGATAGCGAGCTAATGCCAGGTGAAGTTCGTGTGATTTCTGGTTCAGTACTAACTGGTACTCATGCAATTGGACCTCACGCATACCTTGGTCGTTACCACGTACAGGTTTCTGTATTACGTGAAGGCCGTGAAAAAGAACTGTTTGGCTGGGCTATGCCTGGTAAAAACAAGTTCTCTGTGACTCGCTCATTCCTTGGTCATATCTTTAAAGGTCAGTTGTTCAATATGACAACCACCACTAACGGTAGTGATCGTTCAATGGTTCCAATCGGCAACTACGAACGTGTTATGCCATTAGATATGGAACCGACTCTGCTACTTCGTGATCTATGTGCAGGCGATACTGACAGTGCAGCAGCACTGGGTGCGCTAGAACTAGACGAAGAAGATGTAGCATTGTGTACCTTTGTGTGTCCTGGTAAGTACGAGTACGGTGAACTCCTTCGTGAATGCCTAGATACCATCGAGAAGGAAGGGTAATTTTCATGGCTCTTAAAAAGTTTATTGAAGACATCGAGCATCATTTTGAGCCAGGTGGTAAGCATGAGAAGTGGTTTGCTTTATATGAAGCAGCAGCAACACTTTTCTACACGCCAGGCTTAGTAACGAAGAAAAGCTCGCACGTTCGTGATAGCGTTGACTTAAAACGTATCATGATCATGGTTTGGTTCGCGGTATTCCCTGCAATGTTCTGGGGTATGTACAATGCGGGTGGCCAAGCTATATCAGCACTTAACCATATGTATGTAGGTGATCAGCTAGCAGCGGTTGTTGCTGGTAACTGGCACTACTGGCTAACAGAAATGCTTGGGGGCACTTTAGCCGCCGATGCCGGCGTTGGCAGTAAGATAATCCTAGGTGCAACTTACTTCCTACCAATCTATGCAACGGTCTTCATCGTTGGTGGTTTCTGGGAAGTGCTGTTCTGTATGGTGCGTAAGCACGAAGTTAACGAAGGTTTCTTTGTTACTTCTATCCTATTTGCACTTATTGTTCCACCAACACTTCCTTTATGGCAAGCGGCGCTAGGTATTACCTTCGGTGTTGTGGTTGCTAAAGAGATCTTTGGTGGTACTGGTCGTAACTTCCTTAACCCAGCACTTGCTGGCCGTGCTTTCCTATTCTTCGCTTACCCTGCGCAAATCTCAGGTGACGTAGTTTGGACAGCTGCTGACGGCTTCTCTGGTGCAACGGCGCTTAGCCAATGGGCACAAGGTGGCAACGGTGCACTAGTCAATACAGTGACAGGCGCTCCAATCACTTGGATGGATGCTTTCATCGGTAACATTCCTGGTTCGATTGGTGAAGTATCTACATTGGCACTAATGATCGGTGCTGCAATGATCGTTTACATGAGAATTGCTTCATGGCGCATTATTGCAGGTGTGATGATCGGTATGATTGCAACAGCAACGCTGTTTAATGTCATCGGTTCGGATACTAACCCAATGTTCAACATGCCATGGCACTGGCACCTAGTTCTAGGTGGCTTTGCATTCGGTATGTTCTTTATGGCGACAGACCCTGTATCTGCTTCATTTACTAACAAAGGTAAATGGTGGTACGGCGCGCTAATCGGTGTGATGTGTGTACTTATTCGTGTGGTAAACCCAGCATATCCAGAAGGTATGATGCTGGCGATTCTGTTCGCGAACCTGTTTGCACCTCTATTCGACCATTTAGTTATCGAGAAGAACATCAAGCGGAGACAAGCACGCTATGGCAAGTAATAACGACAGCATTAAAAAAACGCTGGGTGTTGTTATCGGGTTGAGCCTTGTTTGTTCAATCATCGTATCAACAGCAGCTGTAGGTTTACGCGACAAACAAAAAGCGAACGCTGTACTAGATAAGCAGACCAAAATCGTTGAAGTTGCAGGCATCGATGCGGCAGGCAAGAAAGTACCAGAGCTATTCGCTCAGTACATTGAGCCTCGTCTAGTCGACTTTGACACTGGCGCTTTTGTCGACGGCGACGCTGCGACTTATGACCAACGCAAAGCTGCAAAAGATCCAGCAGAGTCAATCAAGCTAACGGCTGATCAAGACAAAGCGAAGATTATTCGTCGTGCAAACACGGGTGTGGTTTACCTAGTTAAAGACGGTGACTCAGTATCTAAGATCATTTTGCCTGTTCACGGCACTGGTCTATGGTCAATGATGTACGCTTTTGTTGCAGTAGAAACTGACGGTAACACTGTATCTGCTCTCACTTACTACGAACAGGGTGAGACTCCTGGACTTGGTGGTGAAATTGAGAACCCATCTTGGCGTGCTCAGTTTGAAGGCAAGAAACTGTTTGATGAAAACCACAAACCAGCAATCAAGATTGTCAAAGGTGGTGCTCCAGCAGGTTCTGAACACGGTGTTGATGGCCTATCAGGTGCGACACTAACAGGTAACGGTGTTCAAGGTACATTTGATTTCTGGTTAGGCGACATGGGCTTTGGTCCATTCCTAGCAAAAGTTCGTGACGGAGGTCTGAACTAATGTCTAGCGCACAAAACGTTAAGAAGAGCTTGTTAGCACCCGTATTGGATAACAACCCAATCGCGCTTCAGGTTCTTGGTGTTTGTTCTGCATTGGCAGTAACAACCAAACTAGAAACGGCTTTTGTAATGACACTAGCGGTTATCTTCGTAACTGCATTGTCTAACTTCTTCGTTTCAATCATCCGTAACCACATTCCTAACAGTGTGCGTATCATCGTTCAAATGGCGATCATCGCATCTTTAGTAATCGTGGTAGACCAAGTGCTAAAAGCTTACCTATACGATATCTCAAAGCAGCTATCGGTATTCGTAGGTCTAATCATCACCAACTGTATCGTTATGGGTCGTGCTGAAGCATTCGCAATGAAGTCAGAGCCACTTCCATCGCTAATCGATGGTATTGGTAACGGTCTTGGTTACGGTTTCGTTCTTATCACTGTTGGTTTCTTCCGTGAGTTATTTGGCTCTGGCAAATTGTTTGGTATGGAAGTTCTACCTCTAGTGAGCAATGGTGGTTGGTACCAGCCTAACGGTCTGATGCTTCTAGCACCATCTGCATTCTTCCTAATCGGTTTCCTTATCTGGGCAATCCGTATTCTGAAACCAGAGCAAGTAGAAGCGAAGGAGTAAGGACGTCATGGAACATTACATTAGCTTGCTAGTTAAATCGATTTTCATCGAAAACTTAGCACTATCGTTCTTCTTAGGTATGTGTACATTCCTTGCTGTATCTAAGAAAGTTAAGACCTCTTTCGGTCTTGGCGTTGCCGTTGTTTTCGTACTGACTGTTGCAGTACCTGTGAACAACCTACTTTACAACCTAGTTTTAAAAGAGAATGCATTACTTGAAGGTGTGGATCTAAGCTTCCTAAACTTCATTACCTTTATCGGTGTAATCGCGGCTCTAGTACAGATTCTAGAAATGATATTAGATCGCTTCTTCCCACCTCTGTACAACGCACTAGGCATCTTCCTACCGCTGATCACAGTAAACTGTGCGATCTTCGGTGGTGTATCTTTCATGGTACAACGTGACTACAACTTTGCAGAGTCAGTAGTATACGGCTTCGGCTCAGGTGTGGGTTGGATGCTAGCTATCGTTGCTCTTGCAGGTATTCGTGAGAAGATGAAGTACTCTGATGTACCTCCAGGTCTACGCGGTCTTGGTATCACGTTCATCACAGTTGGTCTAATGGCGTTAGGCTTTATGTCTTTCTCTGGTGTTCAACTGTAAGTCGGGTAAACGGCAGCAATTAAAGGAATAGTCATGAATACTATTATTTTTGGTGTAGTGATGTTTACCCTGATTATTTTGGCGCTAGTTTTAGTGATTCTGTTCGCTAAATCTAAACTAGTACCATCAGGTGACATTACAATCTCTGTGAATAACGACCCATCATTGGCGATCGTTACACAACCAGGCAGTAAGCTTCTGGGTGCTCTAGCTGGTGCTGGTGTATTCGTATCTTCTGCTTGTGGTGGCGGTGGCTCATGTGGCCAGTGTCGCGTAAAAGTTAAATCAGGTGGTGGTGACATTCTGCCAACCGAGCTTGACCATATTACTAAAGGTGAAGCGCGTGAAGGTGAGCGTCTAGCGTGTCAGGTTGCAATGAAAACTGACATGGACATCGAACTTCCTGAAGAGATCTTCGGCGTTAAGAAGTGGGAATGTTCAGTTATCTCTAACGATAACAAAGCAACATTCATCAAAGAGCTTAAACTACAAATTCCAGATGGCGAATCAGTACCTTTCCGTGCTGGTGGTTACATCCAGATTGAAGCTCCTGCTCACCACGTGAAATACGCTGATTTCGATGTACCACAAGAGTACCGCGAAGATTGGGACAAGTTTAACCTATTCCGCTACGAGTCTAAGGTAAACGAAGAAACAATCCGCGCTTACTCAATGGCTAACTATCCAGAAGAAGAAGGTATTATTATGCTAAACGTGCGTATCGCTACGCCGCCGCCTAATAATCCTGAAGTACCGCCAGGTATTATGTCTTCGTTCATCTGGTCTCTTAAAGAGGGCGACAAATGTACTATCTCTGGTCCATTTGGTGAGTTCTTCGCGAAAGACACAGACAACGAGATGGTCTTCGTTGGTGGTGGTGCTGGTATGGCTCCGATGCGCTCGCACATCTTCGATCAGCTTAAGCGTCTTAACTCTACTCGTAAGATGTCTTTCTGGTACGGTGCACGCTCTAAGCGTGAAATGTTCTACGTAGAAGATTTCGACGGCCTACAAGCTGAAAACGAGAACTTCGTGTGGCACTGTGCACTGTCTGACCCTATGCCAGAAGATAACTGGAATGGTTACACAGGCTTCATCCACAACGTACTGTACGAAAATTACCTGAAGGATCACGAAGCTCCTGAAGATTGTGAGTACTACATGTGTGGTCCACCGATGATGAACGCAGCTGTTATCGGCATGCTTAAAGATCTAGGTGTAGAAGACGAGAACATTCTACTGGATGACTTCGGCGGCTAAATTTCAGCGTATTTGAAGCTGTAGCGTTGTTGGTTTCATAAACCCAACCTAATCACATAGACGATCTATGCTCATAGGCTTGGGTTTATTTACCGCCTAGCTACAACTCCAACTAATTGAAATTACGTATATAAGATGGCTGACTGCTATAAGTCAGCCATTATTTTTTAAAGAGTGGTAATAGTCGATGCGTTCTATATAAAACGTATGTGCTATTCCCGTTTCGAATTTAAGGAGTCTAACAAGTGAAAAAATGGCTTGTTGCATTTGCTTCTCTACTCGTTTTAGCTGGCTGTGAAAAGCCCGCGGAGCAGGTTCATCTAAGTGGCCCAACAATGGGCACAACTTACAACATTAAATACATCTCAGCGGAGGGTATCCCTTCACCAGAGGTGCTTCAGCAAGAAGTCGATCGACTGCTTGAAGAGGTCAATGACCAGATGTCGACCTACCGTAAGGACTCTGAGTTAAGTCGCTTTAACCAGCTTCAGTCATCAGAATCATTCGCCGTATCTCCACAAACGGTTACCGTTGTGAAAGAAGCGATTCGTTTAAACGGTCTTACTCATGGTGCATTAGATGTGACGGTGGGTCCATTGGTTAACCTTTGGGGCTTTGGCCCAGAAGCTCGACCTGAAGTTGTCCCTACCGATGAAGAGCTCGCAGCGCGTAAAGCGATGACGGGTATTGAACACCTTTCTGTTGAAGGTAATACACTTAAAAAAGATATTCCTAACTTGTACGTTGATCTATCCACGATCGCAAAAGGCTGGGGTGTGGATGTCGTTGCAGACTACATTCAATCTCAAGGTGTTGAGAACTTCATGGTTGAAGTCGGTGGTGAAATGCGCCTGAAAGGTCTCAACCGTGAAGGGGTTAAATGGCGTATCGCGATTGAAAAACCGTCTACGGATGAGCGTGCTATCCAAGAGATTATTGAACCTGGAGATATGGCAGTAGCGACGTCAGGCGATTACCGTATCTATTTTGAGCGTGATGGCGTACGATACTCGCACATCATCAACCCTCAAACAGGCAAACCGATTCGCCACAAGGTGGTATCAGTGACGGTACTGGATAAATCATCTATGACTGCAGATGGGTTGGCTACGGGCTTGATGGTTCTTGGTGAAGAGCTAGGTATGCAGGTTGCTAACGACAATAACATTCCTGCGTTTATGATTGTGAAAACCCAAGATGGCTTTAAAGAGTTAGCTTCTGAAGCTTACAAGCCGTTTATGAATCAATAATATAATTATGAGCATGTCATTATGAGTACATTTATAATTACCTTTGGTGTGTTTATGGCTGTGATTGCCGCTATGTCAATCGGCTATATCATCCAGAAAAAAGTAGTAAAAGGTAGCTGTGGCGGTCTAGGTGCAGTGGGCATCGACAAAGTCTGCAATTGTCCTGAACCTTGTGATGCGCGTAAGAAGCGCGAAGCACGTGAGGCTATTCGTGCTGAGAAACTTGCCGCTTGGGAGAAAGATCGTATCGCTTAACGCTACGTCTTAATCGGAGTAAAGCACCGACATTATGTCGGTGTTTTTGTATTCAAAGAGTGAAGCACATTAACTGTAAATAGTGCGGTTTCTGCCAGCCTCTTTAGCTGTATAGAGTCGATCGTCAGCGATTTTAATTTGCTCATCTAAACTTGCATTGCTGTTACAAACTCCAACACTTACCGTTACTTGAATGGTATTTGAATTGTGTTTGATCATCGTTTTCTCGATTCTCACTCGGACATTTTCGATGCGAGTAATAAAATCATCAAATGGGATGTTAGACTGAATACAGAATTCTTCACCGCCAAATCTCGCGACGACTTCATCTGGAAAGTAGATCTTCAAAATGTTGGCGATTACTTTTAACGCTGCATCACCGCCATCATGACCATAAGTGTCATTGACTGCTTTGAAATGGTCGATATCAATCATAGCGATGCTGCGATTAGTACAAGAAGCACAGGCTTGGCCGAACAAAAATCGACGATTCCAAAGCCCGGTTAGAGCGTCTTGATTGGCGAGTTTATACAGCTCTTCTGTCGCTTCTTTCATATTTAGCAATTGATGGACTCGACAGTAGAACTCTTCTTGGTTGAAAGGCTTAGTTAAAAAATCATTGGCTCCTGCCTTAAGAAACTGAGCCGTTAAGGTTTTAGAGTCACTGCCAGATAGGCCAATGATACCCAGAGCATTCTTGTCATACGTCTGGCGTATCTCTTGAATCATTGTAATGCCATCTTTTTCAGGCATATCATGATCGGTAATGACAAAAGTAATCGATGGATCTTGGTTTAGTTTCTCAATTGCAAT
The DNA here is from genome assembly GCF_001188205.1 of Vibrio sp. VPAP30. NCBI lineage: Bacteria > Pseudomonadati > Pseudomonadota > Gammaproteobacteria > Vibrionales > Vibrionaceae > Vibrio > Vibrio sp. VPAP30. The sequence goes on along the minus strand of NZ_LBLS01000008.1, from coordinate 62,863 downwards.
TTGACCATTTTCTGCTTGAGTTGTTTTTATATATTGATGCTCCAATAGTTGGGTGACATGTCTGCGAACGGTGGCCGAGTCATCAACGACAAGGGCGTGATGTTTATCGTTGTTTAGTAGTCGTTTAGCGAGAGGAATAAGATAAGCGACCGAGGCCATACTATTTTTAAGCAGATAATCTACAACGCCTTTGGCGAGAAAACGCTCTCTTACATCTTCATTAAAGGTCGCCGTAAGGACGATGGCTTTTTGTTTATGTTCAAGAACGAAATCGATGACTTCTCCATTCTGAGCATCAGGCAAGGTATAGTCTAAAACGGCAAATCGAAACTCGCGGTGTTGCTCTAGGATGTGCTTTGCTTCAGCTAGGGTCTCGGCACTATAAACCTGACAACCGATAGCTGTTAACTGCTGCGTCAGGTAGTTTTGGTACGCACGGCTATCTTCTACAACCAGTACTTTATTGTTCAAAGTCCTGCCTCTTAATCGTCGCTATAGCTTTAATAATAAACCTATCTTTCGAGCTTGCGCGGATAATTTAGCGACAATTTTCTCTATGAGAACTTCATTATATAAATTAAACTGTATCTATATACAGTTATTTGTAGGTTTTTATCGGTGGTGATGAGCGAAAAAGTGAGAAAAATCATCCATGTCGATATGGACTGCTTTTATGCAGCGGTCGAAATGAGGGATAACCCATCCTATCGTGGGCGACCACTTGCCGTAGGTGGGCATGAAAAACAACGTGGTGTGCTTAGTACTTGCAACTATGAGGCAAGGAAGTTTGGTATTCGTAGCGCGATGCCGACGGCGCGAGCGTTGCAGCTATGCCCTCAGTTATTAGTGGTTCCTGGTCGAATGCAAGTTTATAAACAAGTCTCCAAGCAAATTCGCGACATTTTCTCTCGCTATACTTCACTCATTGAGCCTTTGTCTTGGGATGAAGCATATTTAGATGTGACAAACAGTACCCAGTGTCAGGGGTCGGCGACTTTGATTGCTGAAGCGATCAGAAGAGATATTTACAATGAGCTCTCACTGACGGCATCGGCTGGAATTGCTCCGGTTAAGTTTTTGGCTAAGGTTGCTTCTGATATGAACAAACCTAATGGCCAATATGTGATCCCACCAGATAAGGTCCAACAGGTTGTCGATAAACTGCCCTTAGAAAAAATACCGGGAGTAGGGAGAGTCAGTCTAGAGAAATTGCACCAGTCTGGTTTTTTTACCTGTGAGGATATTAAGAACAGTAATTACCGCGAGCTGTTGCTGAAGTTCGGTCGTTTAGGAGCTTCTTTATGGAATAAGAGCCATGGAGTGGATAATCGTGAGGTGGTGATTGAACGAGAGCGAAAATCAGTCGGTGTAGAGAGAACCTTTAGCCAAAACATTTCTTCTTTTCAGGAGTGTTGGCAAGTAATAGAAGAAAAGCTCTTTCCTGAACTGGAAAAACGATTGCAAAAGGTCTCTCCTGATAAGGCAATCATCAAGCAAGGAATCAAACTCAAATTCGCTGATTTCCAGTTAACCACGATTGAACATATTCACCCGTACCTTGAACTGGAATATTTTAAGCAGTTATTGAGTGATATTTTGAAGCGCCAACAGGGCAGAGAGATCCGGCTGTTGGGGTTAAATGTTATGCTTAAACCGGAAGAACAGGCGAAACAACTCAGCTTCTTTTAATTGCCTAAATGATCAATTTGCTCTAGTACTTGGGCAAATGGGGTCGACTCTAGCTGTGCAAATCCAGATAAAGAACGCGCTTTGATCTTAGTAAATTTAGGTGTAGCGATGCCGCACAAGAATTTAGCTTGCAGATGTAGTGAGAGGTTTTCTCCTGCTTTATGATTGAGTTCATTTAACCAGTTAGAAAGTTGCTCGTTGTTGTGCAGCTCTACGTTTGGTTGAGGAAGAATCGCTTTATCGCCACGGCAAACACTACAGTGACCACATCGAGATGGTGCGTTATAGTCAGCGAAATAGCGTGCTAGTTCAGAACTTAAGCATTGCTCTGACTGAAAGTAACTAAGCAGGTTGTGAATCCGTTTCACATCGCTATTTTCTTTTTCTTTAAACAATGACCACAAGCTTTGAGATAACTCCGCAATGTTCTGCGTCGGTGTAATCACTTTATACACCTCTGTCATGAGTTTGCTTTCAAGCTCAATCCAGCCTTTTTCATTAAAATAATCGAGAGCAGCAACGGCTCTTTGACGTTCACCTTGGAAATGATTCCACAATGAGTCGAAATCGACCTGACACCACACTTTGGCTTGGCTTGAGCAATCAAACAGAGCGGATACAAATTGCTGACGAGCTGGATCAAACTGATTGATGATAAATTGCTTGTCTTTGATAAATTTGAATCGATAATCGGCAAAGTAACTGAACTTGGCTTGTATAACACCAGCCATCTCCATATAAACCAACAGCGTTTTTAATGGCAGTTGACGAATATTGGTTTCCGCAGACAATCTTGAAAGTACCACTTCCCACTGTGGACTATTGTTTAGTGCTTGTTCGAGTACAGAGTGAATATCGCCTAATTCAGGAGTATCGCCATAGACAAAGTTTTCTAACGTGCTGAGGCCGTTTTGATTGGCGAGCAAAATACACTGAGACTGCTTGCCATCTCGACCAGCTCGACCAATTTCTTGAGCATAGTTCTCGATAGATTTTGGCAGGTCAAAGTGGACGACACGGCGAATATCTGATTTATCGACGCCCATGCCGAATGCAATGGTAGCGACAATGCAGTCAATTTCTCCATGCATAAACTGATCTTGGATGGATTCACGAATATTAGGCTTCATACCTGCATGGTAAGCTTGCGCATTGATCCCCCCTTTGCGCAGAACTTTAGCCACAGACTCGGCTGTTTGTTGGAGAGTCACATAGACAACTGTGGGAGCTGTCGGAGTGGGACGAAGAAGGTCTAGTAATCCGTCGGCTTTGTTGTCTTCTTCACACGGAATAACGCTTATATCTAGGTTGGAACGATAGAAACCTGTGACAACAAGGTCTTCGCTAGCGATGGAAAACTTCTCACTCATGTCTTTGATAACGGCTTGAGTGGCTGTCGCTGTGAGTAGTAGAGCTTGCGGGATATTGAACTCTTTAAGATATTGAGGAAGTTTTAAGTAATCGGGGCGAAAGTTGTGCCCCCATTCTGAGATACAGTGTGCCTCATCAACAACCAGTAGAGACATAGGAACTTGCGATATGAATTGGCGGAAACGTTCGTTTTTTAATCTTTCTACTGAGATCATCAGTATTTTGACTTCACCACACCGGACTCGCTCCATTACTTGCTGAGTTTCTTCGCGAGTTTGGCTTGAATCTATCGAAGCGGCAGCGATGTTTTTGCTGTGTAAAAAAGCGAGCTGATCTTTCATCAACGCGAGAAGAGGAGAGACCACCAAAGTCAGGTGTGGCAAAAGGATTGCGGGTAGCTGATAGCACAAAGACTTACCTGACCCGGTTGGAAAAATAGCGGCGCAAGAACGACCTTCAAGAATCGTTTCAATTGCTTGTTGCTGACCTAACCTTAGGTGATTAAATCCAAAAGTTTGCCCAAGTGTTTGTTCCACTATGGGTTGATGAGTGGACGTGTTCATAAGGCCATTCCCGCTATTCTCTTCTGCTGTAGTCACGGGTATTCTAAAGGTAATTACAACAAAGGAATATGATATTAGTATGAATAAACTGGAGCTGTGGCAATTAATTCTCTCCCAATTGCAGAGTAAATTAGACATTGCAGTCAGTTCTGCGCAAAGGGCGATCGAGTCTGCGACCGATGAAGAGACGGTTCCTGAACACAAGTATGACACGTTGGCGCTCGAAGCTTCGTATTTGGCACATGGGCAAGCGATACGCGTTCAAGAGTGTGAGCAAGAAATTCAGATCATGAACAATTTAGTGTTGCCGCATGAGCCACAAGTCGTTGGACTGGGTTGCTTAGTTTCATTGCTCGACCTTGATGACCATCGCCATTGGTTCTTTTTATCGCCGTGTGCTGGTGGACTAAAGGTGGCAGCTAAAGAGCATGTTGTCGTGCTGGTTACGTTTGAATCCCCACTTGGTCAGGCTTTAAAGTCTAAGTGTGTCAGTGATGAAGTCAGCTATAAGATTGGTGAAATCGAACATAGCTACGAGATAGAAACCATTAGCTGACAAACTAAAAAACAACTTTGCTATGCTAACAGTCAATGAATTGAGTGGGATGACAATGAAAAAGGTATTATTTGTTTTACCTCTGTTGCTTTCAAGCCACGTTTACGCGGCACAATGTAAAGTGGATTTAAAGAATGAGATTCATCTCAATGGTGAACGCTTGGAAATTTTACAAAACAGTGGTGAGAGAGCAGTTTTCGACGCTGGTAACAACTTATTGATTCATGGTGAGAAAATTGAGCTTGATGGTGACCAGCAACAAGCAATTGCGCAATATCGTGAAAGCTTGAATGATTATTTGCCGCGTGCAAAAAAGATTGCTCAGGATGGTTTAGCCCTTGCTAATGACATTATCGATGATGTGGCGGTAAGTTTTAATGCGCCAGAAGCGTTCGATAGCGTTAAACAATCAATGACGCAATTCTATGCTGATATTGAAGCGCGCTACTACAACAATGGCGATCTTGTGCTGCCAGCAAATAGCTTTGGTTCACTGAGTGAAACATGGGCTGAAGATTTCGAAAAAGCGAAAGCACTGTTCAACGAAGAGTTTATTACTAGCGCATTCAATGCGATGTCTGAAAAGATGAAAGCTGAGGGCGGCTTAAACTTAACTGAAATGGCGAACTCAATGAGTGAGCTAAAAGAGCGTATTGCGGAGCGATTAAAGCAACACGCGGTTGAGGTTGAGCAGCAGAGTGAAGAATTCTGTGATTCTCTTGAACAAATGGCGGAACAAGAGCAGCAACTGCATAAGAAAATCCCTCAGCTCAAGGATTATCAGATTTTCACTATCTAGGTAATGATTGCTCAAGGAATTCGATCATAGAAAAGAGCGGCTATGTCGCTCTCTATGAAGCGAAACAAAGTGATAGAAATTAAACTAAGATTAGTCTCTATTCAGTGAAACTGATCTGTAATCCTGAATTTTCAAGTTAAACAGGCTGCTAATTAATCCTTTTCATTCCTCTATAAACCATTTTTATTGTCAATAATGGTGTTTTGCATTAATGTACTAGCTAACTAGTTCATTGGTGCGATTTAAGTGGTATGGCACAAGTAGACAATTCTCAATCTCGCGAACACTTTGGTTCTCGTCTCGGGTTTATTCTTGCCGCAGCAGGCGCTGCGGTTGGCTTAGGCAATATATGGGGTTTCCCTACTCAAGCGGCAAGCAACGGTGGCGGTGCCTTCCTGCTTGTTTATTTGGTGATGATCCTAGTGGTCGCTTTTCCTATGTTGGTCGTTGAAATGGCGATAGGTCGTCATGGTCAGGCTAACCCTGTTGATAGTATGCGATCTTTAACGACTAATCCGGCAGGAAAAAGAGTCGGTGCCGCCGTTGGTTGGATTGGCTTGACTGTGCCAAGTGCCGTGCTTGCTTTCTACAGTATCGTCGGCGGTTGGTTGATTTGCTTTTTGCTTGGTGCCATTACCGATGTTTTAGGTATGGAAGCCGCGACTGCTTGGTTTAAAGGCTTTAGTGTTGAGCGCAATCTGTTCGGTACGATTACTTTTTACATTCTCACTGTGCTCATTGTTCAAGGTGGCGTTAAACAGGGGATTGAAAAGTGGTCTACTCGATTGATGCCAGCGCTATTTGTCTTGTTTGCTCTGCTATTCATCTACATCATGACGCAAAATGGTGCGATGGAAGGCTTGAAGCACTACTTGATTCCAGATTTTGAAAAAGTGATGGATCGTAAACTGATCTTAGCGGCGATGGGGCAGGGCTTCTTCTCGCTAACTATCGGTGGTTGTTCGATGCTGATCTATGGTTCTTATCTAAGCAAAAAAGAGAATCTGCCTAAGATGGCAATGAACGTCACCTTAGTGGATACCGCAGTCGCCTTTATTGCAGGCCTTGTTGTTATGCCTGCTATGTTTGTCGCGATGCAAAAAGGGGTACAAATTTACGCTGAGGATGGCTCACTGCTTAGCTCAGATACCCTAGTGTTTACTGTATTACCACTAATGTTCGATAGCTTAGGCTTGCTCGGCCAGTTGTTTGCGATTGTATTCTTTTTACTACTAACCATTGCCGCACTAACATCATCTATCTCTATGCTGGAGTGTCCGGTTGCTTTAGTGAGTGAGCGCTTTAATACCAAGAGAATACCAACAAGCTGGGTGCTAGGTGGTTTGATTGCACTGTTCAGTGTGGTGATTGTCTACAACTTTGCGGCCATGTTTGGTTTGGTGGCGATGGTAGCAACCCAATATCTTCAGCCAGCAGCAGCACTGTTGTTCTGCCTATTTGGCGGTTGGGTATGGAATCGTCACTCTAAGATTAAAGAGCTAGAGCAAGGCTGTCCCGAATTTACTCAAGGCTGGTTTGGCAAACTGTGGCCTGCCTACGTGAAGTTCGTATGTCCTATCTTAGTCGCCACAGTGATTTGGGCCTCTTTTGGATAAACGAATAAATAAGATAGCCCGCAAAAATGCGGGCTATTTTTTTACTCAATACCCAGACTAAGACGGAGAGTTGATCTGACCTGTGGTTAAGGGCTCCAAATCAGCATCGATCACTTCTTCGATAAACTCTTCAACCACCTGCTCAACTTCTTGATCGTCTTGTTCAAAGTAAGCCAAATGGAAGATGGCGTCACCTTCGTTAACCAAAGGTAAAGTTTGCTGACCGATAACAATCCCGCCTTTGCGAGCGGTGAGTTCTATCTCACTGTGGCCTAACGGCGCACTGATGTAAGCCAGCACCTGACCTTTTTCTACTTTTTCGCCTAACGTCACCACAGTTCGAAGAATGCCGTCACTTTCCGCGCGCAACCAGCTGGTGGACTTAGCGATCATCGGTGTTGGCAACTTTTTGCGACTTGAACGCAGCATACCAATTGCCTGCATGACACGCTGAACCCCGATGAAGCCCGCACTGATACAAATAGGCTCAAACCTTAGCGCTTCTCCCGCTTCATAGGTTAAAACCGGAATGCCCAAGCGTTCAGCCTCGCTACGCAGAGAGCCGTCTCGTAGTGGAGCATCAACGATCACTGGCGTAGCGAACGCCTGAGCAATACGAAGTGTTTCTGGATTACTTAAATCTGCGCGAATCTGTGGCAGGTTGGTGCGGTGAATTGCACCTGTGTGTAAATCCAAAATGTAGTCACAGCGCTTAGCGACCTGAGAGAAAAAGGTGTTTGCCATGCGTGAAGCAAGCGATCCTTTTTCACTACCTGGGAAGCAGCGGTTCAAGTCTCGTCTATCTGGCAGATAACGCGATTTATGAATAAAGCCGAATACGTTAACAATGGATACAGCAATGAAGGTGCCTTTGAGCTTGTTAGCATCAAGAGTGTTGATTAACTGTCTAACAATCTCAACGCCGTTAAGCTCATCACCATGAATTGCTGCGTTGACCATAAGAACGGGCCCAGCTTGTTTTCCGTTTATGATCTCGACCGGGATCGATAAGGGTGAATGGGTGTAAAGCTTTGCCGCTTCTAACTCAATCACCATACGCTCTCCCGGCGGGATAGACTCGCCGAGAAATTCGAATGCGCTATTCTTTTTAGCCTTTGCCACGAGTTTTAGTCCTTTTGCTTGCCGCATTTTTCTCAATAAATTCGACAATCATTCCAGCAATGTCTTTACCAGTTGCGGCCTCAATACCTTCAAGACCTGGAGATGAGTTTACTTCCATGACTAATGGACCGCGTTCTGATCTTAGTAGATCAACCCCGGCCACATTTAGACCCATTATTTTCGCAGCCGCGACCGCAGTGCGTCGCTCTTCTGGAGTAATCTTAATTAACGATGCGCTGCCACCACGGTGGAGGTTAGAGCGAAACTCGCCTTCTGCACCTTGACGCTTCATCGCAGCGATCACTTTATCGCCAATCACAAAGCAACGAATATCAGCACCTCCCGCTTCTTTAATGTATTCCTGAACCATGATATTGGCTTTCAGGCCCATAAAGGCTTCAACAACACTTTCTGCGGCCTTACGAGTTTCAGCCAGTACAACGCCGATACCTTGGGTCCCTTCTAGTAACTTAATAACAACTGGCGCACCGCCAACCATTTCAAGCAGGTCTTTCACGTCATCAGGTTTACTGGCAAAGCCAGTGATTGGCATGCCGATACCCTTGCGAGATAGCAGTTGCATGGAGCGTAACTTATCGCGAGAGCGAGTGATGGCTACCGACTCGTTAACTGGGTAAACGCCCATCATTTCAAATTGACGCAGTACCGCTGTGCCATAGAAAGTGACAGAAGCGCCAATGCGAGGAATGATGGCATCGAAACCAGACAGTTCTTCACCTTTAAAGTGAATTTCAGGTTTGTCTGAGTTGATGTTCATGTAGCAACGAAGTGCATCGATGACTTTTACCTCATGACCACGGTTTTTTGCCGCTTCAATCAAACGCTTGGTTGAGTACAAGCTAGCGTTACGAGATAAAATACCAATTTTCATTATTTGCTTTCCTCGAAAGGGACTAAAAACGATTCAACAGGGTCGACAACGATGCGGTTGTGCATGGCTGTACGGCCTAACAACATACGAAAAGTCATGTTTTCGCGATTAGTTAAGGTAATTTCAATTGGCCAAGTTTCGCCACCGATGCTCAAACTAGAGCTGATCACATAACGCGATTCTTCATGGCCACCTGAGTCGCGAACAATACGCTCATCAATGACTTCAGACTCACACATAATTTCTATGTCCGTATTATGCTGAATTGGGTGGATCCAGAAGCGAACCCATTGAGCTTCGTCCTTGTTAAAGCTCTCTACTTTGAATGCGTGTAAACACGAGGTCTTGGCTCCGGTATCGATTTTTGCATTAATTTTATCAATACCAAGGCTCGGTAGGCTGAGGGTCTCTCGCCAACCAACAAGTAGTTTTTCTTTCATCGCAGTAATAATAAGTTTGGGTCTGTTGGTCTTTCGCGGTTAAATTTTGTTCGAGATAAAATCGTTTTAGGCGCGGCAAGGGGTGTGTAGCTTAGTCATTCTAAGTAAATACCCCTTAACAAAGCATAAAACGATTTTAGCCGAACCCTTCGGGCAGCGTTTGTGGTTCATTTCTACTGCGTTATCGGCTTTTCATGTAGGCTAGCTACACTTCAAAGCCTCTGCCTTGTATAAATTTTCCACAAACAGCTGCAAAAATCAGCTCGAAAGATCAACAGACCCTAGAGAGTAATTAAGATGCTCGATTGAAGTGAGCATCCCCAACTTAACACGGTCGTTTTATGCCGAGTGTAGTGCCTGAAGAGGGCAGAGAATTTACCCTTAGGTGCTTCAACGAGGGCGACTCTAGCAACCATGATTCCCACTGACTAACGAAAAGAAATCACCGTGACGACAAAAAATATTTATGGATAGGAATTAGGGGGCAATAAAAAAAGCCAGCTAATGTAAGCTGGCTTTTAGGATTAGATTTAGTAATGAGAATTACGCTTTTTCAGGAATCGCTTCTAATAGGGCAACCATTTGATCCCAGAATAGGGCAACCGTATCAATCTTCACTTTCTCATCTGGTGAGTGTGGGAATTTGATGGTTGGGCCAAATGACACCATATCCATGTTTGGATAAGGTTCTTTGAACAGGCCACACTCAAGACCAGCGTGAATAACCATGATGTTTGGCTTGTGACCGTAGATGCCTTCGTACATGTCACGGAAGATAGCCATGATCTCTGAGTCTGCGTCTGGTTTCCAACCTGGGTAAGCACCTGAGAACTCAATTTGAGCGCCAGCCAGTTCAGCGACAGAAGTCAGCATGCCTTCTACTTGTTGACGGCCAGAATCAATCAGAGAGCGAACTAAGCACAAGACTTGGATTTGGTTTACTTCAGTAGTCACGACACCAACGTTTAGAGACGTTTCAACCACGCCTTCAATTTCATCACTCATGCGAATCACGCCGTTGGGGCAAGCATTTAATGCCGCGATAAAACGTTGCTGGTCTGCAACAGCTAAAACTTGTGAGTCTTTGTCGATCGTTTGATTGAACGAAACGATGTCTGTTTCCACTTTACCTAGCTCAGTACGAAGTAGGTTAGTGTAGAACTCGAATAACTCTGCCAGTTTAGCTTCATTTTCCGCTGGTACTGCTACGGTCACGAACGCTTCACGAGGAATCGCGTTGCGCAGACTACCACCTCGGAACTCGACAAGGCGAAGATCTAGCTCTTGCGCGTGACCTGCTAGGAATCGAGCAAGCAGTTTGTTGGCATTGCCGCGACCAGTATGAATGTCACAGCCTGAGTGACCACCTTTTAGACCTTTTAGGATCAGTTGACGAGTAGTAAAGCCTGCTGGAAGCGCTTCGCGTTTGATATCGAAAGTCATTTCACCATCAATACCACCGGCACAGCCCATGTAGACCTCGCCTTCTTGCTCTGAGTCGGTATTAAGAAGGATATCGCCTTCTAACCAACCCGCTTCAAGGCCGAATGCACCCGTCATGCCTGCTTCTTCGTCTACTGTTAGAAGCACTTCAATAGGACCGTGCTTGATTTCTGTTGAAGCCAGTACCGCAAGACAAGAGGCCATACCCATGCCATTGTCGGCACCTAGTGTGGTTCCCTTCGCTGTTACCCATTCACCATCAATGTATGGCTGAATTGGATCTTTTGTGAAGTCATGATCTGTGTCTTCATTCTTTTGTGGCACCATATCAATGTGTGCTTGTAGAACGACACCTTTCTTATTTTCCATGCCCGGCGTAGCTGGCTTTTTAATGAAAACGTTGCCAGTAGGATCACGGCGAACGTCTAAGCCTTGCTCTTTAGCCCAATCAACGATGTATTGTGCTAGGGCTTCTTCTTGTTTTGAAGGGTGAGGAATAGAACAGATCTTATCGAAAAACTGCCAAAGTGGAGCAGGTGATAAGCTGCTGATTTCAGAATGGAATTCAGACACGGATGACTCCTTAAAAAGAATAATGCCAGATTATGTGTTTGGTTTCTGCTATTAATCTGGCACAAAAACCTAAATCTGACCTATTGGGTAGAGGAGCACAGAATAGCACTCCCTGATTAAAGGGTGTAGTAAAAGCGGAAAGCAAATGTTTCGGTGCAATCACAAATTGTAGATTTCGTTTGACAATGCTTGTGCAACAAGATTTCTCGCTTTGTATTAAACTCAAACAATAAACTGATATATTTGTAATTTAATTACAAGATTGAATTGATCTAAGTCAGTTTATAAATTATTTGTGACTTTCGTCACTTTAAAGCTTGTAATTTAATTTCTTTAAGGTATATTTGTAACCAACTTCCAAAGCGAAGAGAAAATGCTCAAAGGATGAGTCCGATTTGTCGCCTCCAAGGAACCGAGAAATCAATATTTGTAATCCGTTTTAATTGATTTAGAAGGTGATAGTTATGAAAGGTTTACCAAGTGCAGCATTCTGGCTAAACAACTCTGTTTACACAGGCAGCTTTACTTACCCAACAAGCTTTGGTTACTAACCTCAAGCTTGTGATTCTCGAACAGTATGTTCACCCCTATTATTGGAATTTTTTTACAGCTCTGTATAGCTGACATGATTCAACCGCCACTCAAATTGAGTGGCGTTTTTTTATCTAAGCAAAGGTGCGCTCACAATTTGCCCACAAACTCTGTGGTTTCCCACCGCTAACTCATATCTCTCTGTTTTATTCGCATAAACACATATCGCATCCCGCATAAATATCCTAAATATCGTTGAAAGTTTATAACATGGTATAAAAAAGCACCTTTTTGAAATTTAAGGAATAAATCATTTTACTTTATGAAACATAAAGTTTTTTTACTTATCATCCACCATTATTGGTGTTTGAAAGAGGCTATGATTACCAGAAATATTGATTAGAGTCGTAATTCTATCTGGAATTTACTATTTGATGACTTTATAATTCGAGCCAATCGATTACGCAACCGTTTACTTTTACCCTTTAGGATTCGATCATGTTCGAAAAACTGTTCAAACTCAGTGAGAACGGCACAAACGTCAAAACTGAGGTCATTGCAGGTATTACTACCTTTTTGACGATGGCTTACATCATCTTTGTTAACCCTGCGATGCTTGCCGACGCCGGTATGGATAAAGGCGCTGTATTTGTTGCCACCTGTCTTGCAGCAGCAATCGGCTGTTTTATTATGGGTTTTGTTGCCAACTACCCAATTGCACTGGCACCAGGTATGGGACTTAACGCCTTCTTTACCTATGGGGTTGTCCTAGGTATGGGGCATTCTTGGCAGGTGGCTTTGGGTGCTGTATTTGTCTCGGGTATCATTTTTATGGCTTTGAGTATTTTCAAGGTACGTGAATGGATAATCAACTCGATTCCTATGTCACTGCGAACGGGGATCTCTGCCGGTATTGGCCTTTTCCTTGCGTTCATTGGCCTACAAAACTCAGGTATTGTTGTTGATAACCCTGCAACCTTAGTCGGCCTTGGCCACATTACCGGTTTGCAGCCAGCACTAGCGGCGCTAGGCTTCTTCCTAACTATCGGTTTGGTTTACCGCGGTGTACGCGGCGCAGTGATGATAGCGATTCTGATTATTACAGCGCTCGGTTTGATTCTAGGTGATGTTCAGTGGGGCGGTATTATGTCAACGCCACCAAGTGTTGCGCCAACCTTTATGCAAATGAATATTGTCGATGTATTTGAAGTGGGTATGATCTCGGTTGTGTTTGCTTTCTTGTTTGTCGATTTATTCGATACTGCGGGGACGTTAGTCGGTGTGGCGACAAAAGCTAATCTTATTAAAGAAGATGGCAAGCTTCCGCGCTTAAGCAAAGCGCTACTTGCTGATTCAACCGCAACGTCTGTAGGCGCCATGATTGGTACATCTAGCACGACTTCTTACGTCGAGTCGACGGCAGGTGTTGCAGCTGGTGGGCGTACTGGCCTGACTGCCGTTGTAGTTGGTGTTCTTTTTCTGTTGGCGCTATTTTTCTCGCCATTAGCCGGCATGATTCCAGCGTACGCTACTGCGGGCGCACTTTTCTACGTGGCAATTCTAATGATGTCTGGTTTAGTCAGTGTAGACTGGCGTGACCTGACAGAAGCGGCACCTGTTGTAGTCACCTGTCTACTAATGCCTCTGACATACTCAATCGCAGAAGGTATCGCACTTGGCTTTATCTCTTACGCGGCAATCAAGTTACTGAGTGGCCGCGGTCGTGAAGTGTCGATCAGTGTATGGGTGCTGTCAGCAGTCTTCATCATGAAGTATCTAGTCGCCTAATTGACAGCTAGCGGTTTCGTTCGCTAACTGTTGTCAGTTCGCTATTTTCGCCATAACAGTACATCTGTTATGGCGATTATTTTTGTTATTGGGATAAATTCCCCATTGGTATTGTATAGCGCCTGCGTTAAAATAAACGTTTGCGTAGCTTTTCCCCAGACTTGCCTGTTGCAATCGTCCAAGTTTCATTGACGTGTTGAGGGGATGCAGATTTTAAAACTATTAGGTTATTACAATGAGTAAAAAATTCATTATCACTTGGGACCAAATGCACACACTTTGTCGTGAATTGGCGGAAAAACAGATGCCAGCAGAGCAATGGAAAGGCATTTGGGCGGTAAGCCGTGGCGGTCTTGTCCCTGGAGCGATCTTGGCTCGTGAGCTGGGTATTCGTCATGTTGATACCATTTGTATTTCTAGCTACGACCACGACCACCAACGTGATATGACGGTTGTAAAAGCACCAGAAGGTGACGGTGAAGGCTTCCTAATTGTTGAAGACCTAGTAGATAGTGGTGACACCGCGCGCCAACTGCGTGAAATGTACCCGAAAGCAAAATTGATTGCTGTATGTGCGAAGCCTGCTGGTGTTGAGCTGCTTGATGATTATGTTGTCGATATTGCTCAAGATACTTGGATTGAACAGCCATGGGATATGTCAATTCAGTACATTGAGCCGATCAATCGCAAGCAAAAATAACTGATTGAACAATATAGCGACAGTTTCTTGATAAATGACCCTTTATTGGGTCATTTTTTTTATTACTATTTAATAAACGCAACTATTTAGGTCAGAATACATGCCTGAGGAAGTCAGTAAGAACCTCTCGGAGTCTCTGTTTGCTAATCATAAGCAAGCGAAAGAAACTTCTGCACTCACGCAATACATGCCAACAAGCGAAACCTTCTTAGAGGAAAAGCAAAAAGCGGATGGTTTTAAGTGGTATCGAAACTTACGCCGCCTTCAGTGGGCGTGGCAAGGTCTTGACCCTATCGAGATTGAGTCAGTCCTCGCAAAAATTGCGGCCTCAAAGCATTCTCGAACACATGAGGAGTGGCTTGATACCGTGATGGGTTACCACAGTGGTAACTGGACTTATGAGTGGATAAAGCTTGGAATGCTGCATCAAAAGCGCTCCTCTGAATTAAAAGGCGAAGCTGTGGCGGATGAAATGTTCAACGCATCTTTGTGTTTTAGTATTGCTGGCTACCCTCATCTCAAAAATGATAGCTTAGCCATCCAAGCACAAGTATTGGCGAGCAACGCTTATTCGGAAGCGGCAAATAAAACCAAATATATCGTCAAACGTATCGAAGTGCCTTATCAGCGCAAAACGATTGTTGCTCACCTCCATTTAACTAGCACTGAGAAACCACAACCTGTAGTTATGGTTACTGCTGGTCTAGATAGCCTTCAAACCGATCTGTGGAACCTGTTTAGAGATTACTTAGCTGAGAAAAACATCGCTATGTTAACCGTTGATATGCCATCGATAGGCCACAATACTCACTGGAACCTGACCGAAGATACCTCTTGTCTTCATCAGGCCGTCCTCAATGAGCTAAAAAGCCTTCCTTGGGTCGATCACCATCGTGTTGGTTTGATTGGCTTCCGTTTTGGTGGTAATGCCATGGTGCGTTTGTCTTTTATGGAACAAGAGAAAATCAAAGCTTGTGTCACGCTTGGGGCGCCTATCCACGATGTACTTTCCTCCCCAGAGAAGCTGAAGAAAATGCCCAAGATGTATTTAGATGTTCTGGCTTCGCGGCTTGGTAAGAGTGCGGTAGATATCCATAGCTTAGCGGGTCAATTAATGGCTTGGTCGCTCAAAGTGCAAGGGATTCTTGGAAGCCGCAAGACGCGTGTGCCAATTTTGGCGATGAGTCTAGAGCACGATCCGGTCTCGCCATACAGTGATAACCAGTTAGTCGCTTTGTTTAGTGATTACGGGAAAGCCAAGAAAATTAGTGCTAAGACAGTTACACAAGGGTATGAGCAATCCCTCGATTTAGCGATCAAGTGGTTGGAGGAGGAGCTAATTAGATGACATTTCGACTAATTTAGACAACACTTAATTATATGAGCTACCCAGACTTTCTAGTCCTGAGTCGCTCTATATAAAAATAAGTAAATGAATATGGAGATTCATTATGTCTGAACAGACGAAAAGTCCGACCCATTACCGCTTATTGTCGACACTGAGAGCTATTGGACCTTACTTGCGCGAATCGCAAAGTAAAGATGGTGCGTATTTATTTGATTGCTTGTCCGTATGCGTTAACGACAAAAAATCACCAGAGCAGCGTGAATTTTGGGGCTGGTGGTTAGAGTTAGAGCGAAATGGTGAAGCTTTTGAAGCGCGTTATCGATCTGGTCTTTACGATGCTACAGGAGACTGGCAAGCGAAATCACTACCCAAAAAAGCCGTTGAAGATGTCACTCGTACTCAAGAAGTGTTTCATCAAAAGCTAGTGGACACATTAGCCAACGAGTTTGAAATCTCCGTTAATATGCACGAAGAATCTGTCGAATTCGTCTAAATTTCTTTGCTTATCATTCTTCTTAACCAAAAAGGCGCTTTTCGCGCCTTTTCTGCTTGTGAATTTATCAGTAGATTGCTAAAACATCAGGTCTAATCAATCTTTCTCGCCAATAAATGCGATTCTTGATTGTGATGATTTTTATTTTTTCATAGTAGAAAGGCAATGACTAAAAAAAGCGGAAAAGCACCTCAGTCTCAGACAGTGGTGGTTAAACTAGGTACTAGTGTTTTAACTGGAGGTACATTGGAGTTGGATCGTGCTCATATGGTTGAGTTGGTTCGCCAATGTGCTGAGCTTAAAAAACAAGGCCACTCAGTGGTTATGGTTTCGTCTGGTGCAATTGCAGCAGGGCGTGAACATCTAGGATACCCCGCACTGCCCAACTCTATGGCGAGCAAGCAGTTATTGGCCGCAGTGGGCCAGAGCCAACTTATTCAAACTTGGGAATCACTGTTTGCAATTTATGGCCTGAAAATTGGTCAAATGTTGTTAACTCGCGCCGATCTTGAAGATCGCGAACGATTTTTAAATGCTCGCGATACCATTAATGCATTGGTCGACAATGATATTATCCCAGTAGTAAACGAAAATGACGCCGTAGCGACCAGTGAAATTAAAGTTGGTGATAACGATAACTTATCGGCTTTGGTGGGTATCTTGTGCAGTGCGGACAAACTATTGCTGTTAACTGACCAAAAAGGTCTATTTACTGCTGATCCGCGTAAAGATCCTAACGCTGAGTTAATCAAAGAAGTCAAAACCATTGACGATACGCTGCGTAAAATCGCGGGTGGTAGTGGCACCACGCTGGGGACAGGTGGCATGGCAACTAAACTGCAAGCTGCGGATATTGCTCGTCGTGCTGGTATTGAAGTAATTATTGCTGCTGGAAGTGCGCCAAACGTGGTATTTGATTCACTCGGTGAGCAGCCACACGGCACAAGATTCTTACCGTGTGCTGAAGCATTGGAAAACCGGAAACGTTGGATTCTCGCCGGCCCAGCGGCTTCAGGTGATATAGTGATCGATGATGGTGCCGTTAATGCAGTGATGGGCAAAGGTAGTAGCTTGTTAGCTAAAGGTTTAACTAAAGTCAGTGGTCAGTTTGCACGTGGTGATGTTGTTCGAGTAACTGACAATAAAGGCACCTTGATTGCACGCGGTATTGCAAGCTACTCAAGTCAAGATATGGCAAAAATCGTTGGCAAACACAGCAAAGATATTATTGGAATTTTAGGATACGACTACGGTAATGAAGTGCTTCACCGTGATGATATGGTTGTTATCCAAGAGTAAGGAAAGAAAACGTGGAATTGATTTCAATGGGCAAAGCTGCCAAAGAGGCGGCTTTCCAACTAGCAACAGCATCTACAGCGCAAAAAAACCAAGCTTTGGCTATCATCGCTGACGAACTAGTAGCCAATGCCGAAAACATTTTAGCAGCCAATGCGAAAGATATTGCTAAAGGCCGTGAAGCGGGCCTGACGGAAGCACTGCTTGACCGTCTACTGTTGAATACTGAGCGCTTAACGGGTATTGCTAATGATGTCCGTAATGTTATTAGCCTAAATGATCCTGTTGGTAGCGAGCTAGATAGTAAAGTACTTGAAAATGGTATGTCATTGTCGCGTCGCCGCGTGCCACTAGGTGTGGTTGGCGTTATTTACGAAGCGCGTCCAAATGTGACGATCGATATTGCCGCACTGTGCTTAAAAACGGGTAACGCGAGTATCTTACGTGGTGGCAAAGAGACTTTCTTTTCAAATATGGAGCTGGTGAAGGTAATTCAATCTGCACTGGCGAAAGCCGAGCTACCTGCGGCTGCGGTTCAGTACATTGAAAAGCCAGATCGAGAGCTAGTTTCTCAGTTACTTAGGCTTGATGACTATGTGGATATGATCATTCCGCGTGGAGGTGCTGGCTTGCACAAAATGTGTAAGGAAAACAGTACTATTCCTGTGATTATTGGTGGCTTTGGCATCAGTCATATTTTTGTCGATCAAAGTGCTGATTTAGCCAAGTCTTTAGAGGTGGTAGAGAACGCGAAAGTACAGCGACCTTCTGCATGTAATGCACTCGACACACTGCTGGTACATGAAAAGGTAGCGGCAGAGTTTTTACCTATGTTAGCTGCACGCTTAAATGACAAGGTGGCATTGGTCGCAGAGCCTAGAGCTAAGGCGCTACTAAGCGATGCTAAAGAGTTACGTGATGCTGCTGAAGGTGACTTTGACACCGAGTGGCTTAGCTTTACCCTCGGCGTAAAAGTGGTGGTAGGTATTGAAGAAGCAATTGACCATATGCGCGTACACAATGCGAGCCATTCTGATGCGATCATGACTAACAGCCTTGAAAATTCAGAGCTGTTTATTAACTCAGTTGGTTCGGCTGCGGTATACGTTAATGCATCGACACGTTTTACTGATGGTGCTCAGTTTGGTCTTGGGGCTGAAGTTGCGGTTTCTACGCAGAAATTACATGCTCGCGGTCCTATGGGACTAGAAGAGTTAACCAGCTACAAGTGGGTGGGTAAAGCAAACTACTTGCCGCGCAGTTAACAAAAACTGCAAGTGATTGTTTGAAAAAGGGGCTATCTAGCCCCTTTTGCTTTTGCTAGCTTTGTTTAATCCGGTAAACTGTCTGTCACTTATATGGAGGTGATATGCATTGTCCTTTTTGTACAGAGAATGACACGAAAGTGATCGATTCTCGTTTAGTAGCTGACGGGCACCAAGTTCGTCGCCGTCGCCAGTGCTTGGCATGTAGCGAACGTTTTACAACCTTTGAAACAGCAGAGTTGGTGATGCCAAGGGTGATCAAGTCGAATGGCAACCGTGAACCATTTGATGAAGATAAAATGGTCGGTGGCTTACAGCGTGCCCTAGAAAAGCGCCCAGTGAGCGCAGACGCGGTAGACGTTGCTATTAGCCTAATTAAGTCTCAGCTTCGAGCGACAGGTGAGCGAGAAGTGCCAAGCGAGATGATTGGTAATTTAGTGATGGATCAGCTCAAAGAGCTCGACAAGGTCGCTTATATTCGCTTTGCTTCCGTCTATCGTAGTTTTGAAGATATTCGTGAATTTGGCGAAGAGATCGCTCGGTTAGAGGATTAAAAACGAATCTCAATGGCAACATTTACCCCCCAAGATTTCAAAATGATGTCGCGAGCGATACAACTTGCGAAAGGCGGCATCTATACCACTCCACCGAACCCCAATGTGGGCTGCGTGATCGTAAAAAATGGTCAGGTTGTCGGAGAGGGCTTTCATTACCGTGCCGGTGAGGCCCATGCGGAAGTTCACGCGATGCACATGGCTGGTGAGAAAACTATCGGTGCGACTGCTTATGTGACTTTAGAGCCTTGTTCTCACTATGGGCGCACGCCTCCATGCGCTGAAGGTTTGATTAAAGCCAAAGTGGCAAAAGTGATTTGTGCAATGCAAGACCCAAACCCTAAGGTGGCTGGGCGCGGTATTCAGATGTTGCGTGACGCGGGTATCGACGTCGAGGTTGGTTTACTAGAGCAAGATGCCTCGGAGCTTAACCCCGCTTTTATTAAAAAAATGAAAACAGGAATGCCTTTTGTACAGCTAAAAATGGCGGCGAGTCTTGATGGGCAAACGGCATTGAGTAATGGTCAAAGCCAGTGGATAACCTCTTCGCAAGCACGACATGATGTACAAATGTTCCGCGCTAAAAGTTGTGCAATTCTATCTACCAGTAAGACCGTGATTGAAGACAATGCATCCCTCAATGTTCGCTGGGACGATTTGCCAAACAAGGTTCGAGCTCAATACGATAGGACTAATATACGCCAGCCTGCTCGAGTGATTCTCGATAGACAGCAACAGCTTAATCCCGCTTTGAAGTTATTTTCTACCCCTGGTGAGCGTATTATTGTCGCTCCAAGTGGAGACATTACCCCTAAGCTTAACGCTGATCAGCAAATCGACCTTGAAGCAACATTCAAAACACTCTCTGAGCAGCACAATATCAATCATTTATGGGTTGAAGCCGGTTCAACACTGGCAAGTAGTCTAATTAAGGACAATCTCGTTGATGAGCTAATTGTCTATCTCGCACCTAAAATTATGGGTAGCGATGGGCGTGGTCTTTTTGGCGCGCTAGGCTTAGCGTCGATGGAACAAGCCATCGATCTAGACATTCAAGATGTACGGCAGGTGGGGAGAGATATCCGCATTGTTGCCAAGTTAAACAGAAAAGAATCGTAATCATGTTTACAGGTATTGTAGAAGCAGTTGGTACCCTAACTGCGATAACGCCAAAAGGCGAAGATATCAGCGTTACCGTTGAAGTCGGTAAGCTGAATATGTCAGATGTAAAACTCGGTGACAGTATCGCCACTAACGGTGTGTGCTTAACTGTAGTTGACTACAGCGACACAAGTTATACCGCGGACTTGTCACTCGAAACGTTGCAAAAAACAGGTTTTACAGATTATCAAGCTGGTGACAAAGTTAACCTTGAGAAAGCCATGCTACCCACCACTCGATTTGGTGGGCACATCGTTTCTGGTCATGTCGATGGCGTTGGAGAGGTTGTTGAACGAAATCAGGTTGGACGCGCGATAGAGTTTTGGATCGCGATGCCGGCTGAGATTGCTAAATATGTTGCTGAGAAAGGCTCAATCACAGTTGATGGTATTAGCTTGACTGTAAACGATTTACGTAAAAACGCTTTCAAGCTGACTATTGTTCCTCATACTGGTGAAGAGACAACTATCGCTGATTTTCATATTGGGCGGAAAGTGAATTTAGAAGTTGATGTACTTGCTCGTTACATGGAGCGACTGCTAACCAGCCAACAAGAACAGCAGCCAGAGTCCCGAATTACCCTAGACTTTTTACAGCAGAACGGTTTTGCATAGAATAATTGCTGACGACGATAAAACATATCTGCTTAAGCTATAACAATAGGAATACCAAGATGCCAATTAGTACGCCACAAGAAATTATCGAAGATATCCGCTTAGGGAAAATGGTCATTTTGATGGATGATGAAGATCGTGAAAATGAAGGCGATCTCATTATGGCTGCCGAGCAAGTGACTCCTGAGGCGATCAACTTTATGGCGACACATGGTCGTGGTTTGATCTGTTTAACCATGACTAAAGAGCGTTGTGAGCGTCTTGGTTTGCCACCTATGGTACAAGACAATAATGCGCAATATACAACCAACTTTACGGTATCTATTGAAGCGGCGGAAGGTGTCACTACGGGGATTTCGGCTGCCGATCGCTCGCGAACGGTTCAAGCAGCGGTTGCTAAAGAAGCAAAAGCGGCTGATTTGGTTCAGCCTGGACATATATTCCCATTAGCCGCTCAAGAAGGTGGTGTTTTGACTCGTGCGGGTCACACTGAAGCTGGCTGCGATTTAGCAAGACTCGCTGGCTTAGAACCTTCAGGTGTGATTGTTGAAATTCTCAATGACGATGGCACGATGGCGCGTCGTCCAGATCTAGAAATATTTGCAGAAAAGCACAGCATCAAACTTGGTACTATTGCTGATCTCATCGAGTATCGAAATAACACCGAGACGACGATCGAACGTGTGGCTGAATGTAAATTGCCCACAGAATTTGGTGAGTTCGAGTTAGTGACCTACCGAGATACCATAGATAATCAAGTCCACTATGCATTGTGTAAAGGTAAACTAACGGATCTGGCGCCATTGGTCAGAGTGCATTTACAAGACACTTTTACCGACCTTTTGCACAGTGACCGCAATGTCGAACGCAGTTGGACACTTGATAATGCCATGGCGCGTATTGGTAAAGAGGGAGGGGTGCTGGTTATTCTTGGTAATGAAGAGTCAACCGATCTCCTAATCCACCGAGTTAAGATGTTTGAAGCGCAAGATAAAGGCGAGGCTCCAACTTTGGCGAAGAAACAAGGGACTTCACGCCGCGTTGGTGTTGGCTCACAAATCTTGCAAGACCTTGGAGTGCACGATATGCGCTTGCTCTCTTCAACCAATAAAAAATACCACGCATTGGGTGGTTTTGGTTTGAACGTTGTTGAGTACGTTTGCGAATAACGACTTATTGTAGGGAGCTTCACTGAATCAAAACTTTAGCTGAAGCTTTCGTTCTGTTGCTTCGTTGCCTAGCAAGGAAGCGGAATTTCTTCTCTCGCTTGGAAACTTTCTACAAACCCATTTGTGCTAATTTCTATTAGATATTGCTCACAGATTTGTGCTAGAATCCGGCGATTCTCACTTGATGAACATAGTTAAAGGAAGGCTTATGAAAGTGATCGAGGGTGGCTTCCCAGCGCCAAACGCAAAAATTGCTATCGTTATTTCTCGTTTCAACAGTTTTATTAACGAAAGTCTATTGTCTGGTGCAATCGATACTTTAAAACGTCATGGCCAAGTTAGCGAAGATAACATCACAGTAGTTCGCTGCCCAGGTGCAGTAGAACTTCCACTTGTTGCTCAACGCGTAGCTAAAACAGGAAAATTTGATGCAATTGTGTCTCTTGGTACTGTTATTCGTGGCGGTACACCGCATTTCGACTATGTTTGTAGTGAATGTAACAAAGGTCTAGCGCAAGTTTCTCTGGAATACAGCCTTCCAGTTGCATTCGGCGTACTCACCGTTGATACAATTGACCAAGCAATTGAGCGCGCAGGAACCAAGGCTGGTAATAAAGGTGCAGAGGCTGCACTAAGCGCACTTGAGATGATAAACGTTCTTTCAGAAATCGATTCCTAATGGGGGCCAGTGTGAAACCAGCCGCACGTCGTAATGCACGTCGATTCGCTCTACAAGCGATCTACTCTTGGCAAATTACTAAAGAAAATGTTGCTACAATTGAGGAGCAATTTTTGTCTGGTGGTAAGTATGATGAAGAAGAACATCATGCTGCAGAACCGGCACTTTCTACTCCTGACACAGACGTTGCATACTTCCGTGACCTACTAACAGGTGTTGTGCTAAGTCACACCGAGCTAGATTGTAAGATTCGCCCATACACAGCACGTCCAATGCAAGATTTGGACATGATGGAGCTAGCATTGCTTCGTCTTGCGATGTATGAAATGACTCGTCGTGAAGATGTCCCTTACAAAGTGGTTATCAACGAAGCGATTGAACTTGCAAAAGTATTTGCAGCAGAAGAAAGCCACAAATTCGTCAATGGTGTGCTAGATAAAGCGGCACCGCACGTACGTAAGAAATAATCGATTCAGATTATGAAAAGGTCAGCAATTGCTGGCCTTTTTTATAGCCTAAGCCAATTCAGAAAAAGAAAGATATGTCAGGTGAGTTTAATTTAATCGACAAGTACTTTGTTGGGCGCCAAAGTCAGCGCAAAGATGTAATACTGGCCGCTGGTGATGACTGCGCGCTAGTGAAAGTCCCTCATAATCTCTCTGTTGCCATTAGTACGGATACTTTAGTTGCTGGTACGCACTTCCTTTCCAGTGCCAATCCCGCTTGGGTGGCACATAAAGCGTTAGCCTCTAATATTAGTGATTTAGCGGCAATGGGAGCAACACCGGCTTGGGTTTCTTTCGCCCTAACCATGCCAAAGCCTGATGAAGCGTGGTTAGCGCCATTTTGTGATGCGTTTTTTGCACTGGCAGATTACTACGGTATTCAATTGATAGGTGGCGACACGACGAAAGGTCCGCTGAGCTTAACGTTAACCGTGCAAGGTTTAGTGGATGCCGATAAAGCACTGCGACGCGATGGGGCACGAGTTGGTGACTGGGTTTATGTAACAGGATATTTAGGCGATAGCCAAGCAGGGCTTGATGTCATTCTTGACCCAAGCTTAGGTAACAAACCTAGTGCGGAGGAGCTAGAAAAGCGTCACTATTTATCGAATCCAAGGGTTTTAGTCGGTCAAGCATTACTTGATTTAGCGAGTGCTGCAATTGATATCTCCGATGGTGTTATCTCTGATATCAAACATATTTTGCAACGTTCTCACGTTGGTGTAAGTCTTGACGTTTCTACTTTACCTGTCTCTAATGAACTGGTTCAGTTCTTAGGCTCTGTGCCTCATGCTCAACAGTATGCGTTGTCGAGTGGTGAAGAGTACGAGTTATGTTTCACTGTGCCAGAACGAAACAAAGGCTCTATCGAGAGTGCTCTGGCTCATTGTGGCACTAAGATTACCTGTATAGGACAGATTCGCCCTAAGGGGACGTTCGAACTTCACAACCATGGCCAACCGATTGATTGGGATCTGAGTGGCTACGATCACTTTAAGTAAACAGTACTGACTATGACTAACCCTTTATCACTTATCTCTTTAAAAAATCCTTGGCATTTATTGGCGACGGGGTTCGGCAGTGGATTATCCCCCGTCGTACCGGGCACCATGGGTACGGTAGCGGCTATCCCTTTCTATTTGCTGCTGGTGCAACTGCCATTGCCACTTTACATTGTTGCAGTGGCTGTTTCTTGTATCGTTGGTATTAAGATCTGCCAAGTCACCTCAGATGATATGGGCGTGCACGACCACGGCTCAATTGTCTGGGATGAATTCGCAGGTTTTTGGATTACTATGTTGGTGGTGCCTATATTTAACTTGTCGGCAACGGACTGGAAGTGGCTAGTCACGGGCTTTGTTCTGTTTCGTTTCTTCGACATGGTTAAACCTTGGCCAATTGGCTGGCTAGATAAGCGTGTCCATGGCGGCTTGGGTATCATGGTCGATGATATTGTTGCTGGCGTTATGGCGGGTGTGGCTCTCTATCTAGTCGGCAAATACGCAGGCTGGCTGGTTTAAGGCCGATCTGGAAACGGCGTAAAGGCCTCGTCATTCCATAGACTGACGCAGGAAGGAGTAGGGAACCTCGTAAGATGTTCTACTCGTTTCAGAGCTCCCCAACTCGTTCGTTCCTCACTCTTGAGGATGACGACAATACAAGAAGGGTTAGCACTAGTGCTAACCCTTCTCGCTTCTCGAACCCCGAATCGCGGCGTTCGTTATTTAAGCTTATCTAA
Organism: Vibrio sp. VPAP30; assembly: GCF_001188205.1. NCBI lineage: Bacteria > Pseudomonadati > Pseudomonadota > Gammaproteobacteria > Vibrionales > Vibrionaceae > Vibrio > Vibrio sp. VPAP30. The sequence continues at coordinate 37,957 of NZ_LBLS01000008.1, read as the reverse complement.
ATCCGATTCAATCTCAGCAATTTTACTTGAGACGACTTTCTCAAGATGGCGTAGATCCGACAAAATCTTCTCTTTAATGTCGATCTCTGCAGTCTTCACTGGTTTAGTTATCTTATTAAGTTCGTCGATGACTAAAGTCAGGTTGCGGTTTATTTCAGTGACTTCTTTATAGCTGTGACTGCCGCTATCGACAAGCACATTTTTTACCTGTCGCGGGTATTTGAACTTGACGCTTTTCGCAAACAACTCACCTTTTTGCTTACGAAAATAGATTTTTAACACATCCTTGTGCGCTTCTTGGCGAAGGGAATAGCGCTCAATTTGTTTAGGATCGTGTATACCTAAACCTGTGAGGTGTGGATACATAGGCTACCTCTATTGTGTTGCAGTAATTATCCCCACCCCAAAATGAGCAGGGAATGAACAATTCACTATTAATGTAGCAGCCTATGATCGTGGTAGACAGTGCTTTTTTTTTCAAGTTAGTAACTTGTGGTCGAGATCTCTCAAGGTGCTAGTTCTGCGACGTTTTTTATTAGTTTGTCTCTGAGTTCTTGCTGTTGCTCTTCACTCAATTTGCCACCATTTTCACTGGTGATAATAAATAGATCCTCGGCGCGTTCGCCGATAGTGGTAATTTTAGCGGCATGGAGGTGAACCCCCGAATCAGCAAAGGTGGCGCCGACTGTAGCGAGCAAGCCTGGGGTATCAAGAGCGACAAACTCTAGCAAGGTGCGTTTCTTACTCTTAGTCGGTAGGAAGTCAACCTTCGTGTTGACCTTAAAGTGCTGTAAATTTCGCGGCACACGTCGGGTCTTGATTTTGGTTGGGCGTCCGTCTTCCAAAACGTGAGCAAGATGCTTGATAACTGCTTTGTGTCGACTTTCATCGACAACATCGCCATTTTGGTCCAGCACCATAAAGGTATCGAGCACATAGCCATCTTTACTGGTCATAACTTGGGCGTCGTGAACGTTAAAGTTCCTGCGGTCAAGCTCTGCTACCACACTCGCAAACAGGGCATGTTGGTCTTTGCTGTAAACAAAAACTTCAGTGCCGCCGCGGGTGGCTTTTTTCGATATTAAGATCAACGGCTGTGAGTGGTCTTGATGACGCAATAGGTGTGCACAGTGCCAAGCAATTTGTTTATGGGTATGGCGTAAGAAGTAGTCGGCTTTAAACCTTTGCCAAAGAACTTCAATTTCTCGTGCGTTAAAGCCTTCTTTGCGCAGCAGGGCTGAAGCAAGATGTTGGTTATGACGAATACGCTCTCTGACGTCGACGGGGTTCTCTAACCCGCGGCGCAGAGCACGCTGAGTGGAATAGTACAGCTCAGCAAGCAAGGTGCGCTTCCAACTGTTCCACAACTCAGGGTTTGTCGCGCAGATATCGGCAACGGTTAAACAGACCAGATACTCTAAGTACTCTTCGTCGCGCACTTTTTTCGCAAACTCGGTGATCACCTCTGGATCGTAGATATCACGTCTCTGTGCGGTGACAGACATCAGTAAGTGATGTCTTACTAACCATGCGACCAGCTTAGCTTCTGGCTTCGATAAGCCATGTTCGATACAGAAATCGTAAGCTTCACCTTCACCAATCACAGAGTGATCACCACCTCGACCTTTACCTATATCGTGGAAAATAGCGGCGATGATGAGCAACTCTTTCTTGTGAATACGCGGATATACCTCGCAACAGATAGGGTGCTTGCCATGATTACTAGGATCACTAAAGGTATTGATGTGTTTTAACAACCTCACACTATGTTCATCAACGGTGTAAACGTGGAACAGGTCAAACTGCATCTGACCGACGATTTGGCTCCACTGTGGGAGGTAAGCCGCCAAGACACCAAGTTTGTGCATCAAGCTAAAGGCTTTGTGCAGCGCGTTTGGGTGTCGGCATAGATCGAGGAATCTCTCTCTTGCTTCAGGAATGGTATGCAGAAACTTATTCAGTCGTCGGCGTGCGGTACGCAATTGTCGCATTGTCGGCGGCGCTACGCCCTCAATGGTAGAGTCATTAGCAATATGCAGGAACATATCCAAAATCGTTTCAGGGCGAGCTTGGAATAGTGCAGGCTTACGAGCTTCGATCAAGTGCCCTCTGCGTTGGAAGTCGTCACTGAGGATTTCTGGATCTGCTTCAATGCCATTGTTGAGGATCGCTTGATCAAACAGCTTAAGCAGCATCTTGTTTAGCTCAGCAACGCGACGAAGAGTGCGGTAGAACTCCTTCATCATCATCTCGACACCACGATTGCCTTCACCCGAATAGCCTAAGTTCTCCGCTACCTGTGTTTGGTGAGCAAATGTGAGTCGGTTGTCATAGCGTTTTAGTTCTATGTGTAGGGCGAAACGAACTCGCCATAGGAAGTCCTGACATTCGACCAGTTCACGGTACTCTGCGTCGGTAAGGAAGCCGTATTGGCTCATCTCAAGTAGAGAGGTCGCCCCAAAATGGCGACGAGCAACCCAACTCAGGGTATGTATATCTCTTAAACCACCAGGGGTGGACTTTATGTCAGGTTCTAAATTGTAGGTGGTATCATGGAATCGCGCGTGGCGGTCGCGTTGCTCTTGTACTTTTGCTTTGTAGAAGACTTCACTGGGCCAGAATGACTCGGAGTGAATAACCCCCCTTAGTTGGTGGAAGGTATCTTCACAGCCACACAGTAGCCGGGCTTCTTGTAGGTTTGTGGCAACGGTAAGGTCGTCTTTACCAATAGCTGCACACTCTTCGACACTTCGAACCGCGTGACCTACCTCCAAGCGTAAATCCCACAGTAAGGTAATGAACTCACTTACTTTACCCGCAAGTGACTCAGGAAGAGTCTTACGCGAAACGACGAGAATATCGATATCCGACAGAGGATGTAGCTCTCCTCGGCCATATCCGCCTACCGCGACGAGACTGATGTTTGGTAAGTTAGCGAAACCGAAATGGTCCCATAGGCGGTTGAGCAGCAAATCAATATACTCCGCTCTACCTAAGACTAAATCAGTCACTGGGTGGTGAGCGAGGAACTCTTGTTTTTGATAATTAGCAAAGTGTTCGAGTTGGCTTTTTAGCTCGCTAATCGAAATCTGGGTGTCTTTAAACGTGAGTGGTGATTGAAAGGGCATACAGCGAATCCATGCAAAATAGTCCTATAGAGAACTAATCTAACAAAATGGTGCCAATAAAAAAATATCCCCGACGAAGCGGGGATATTGTAGGCTGATTTTGATTAAGCGTTGCTCATCATTCGTGGAATGGTATCGTCGCTACGTAATGTTAAAACTTCACAACCTGTCTTGGTAACCAAGATGGTGTGCTCATACTGCGCTGATTTTTTGTTATCGCCTGTGTATACCGTCCAGTCGTCTTCTGCATCGACGGTAACACCAAACTTGCCTGCATTAATCATAGGTTCGATAGTAAAACACATGCCTTCTTTTAAAACGCGGCGATCTTGGTTCTTGTAGTGCACGATCTGCGGCTCTTCATGGAACTCATTGCCAATGCCGTGACCACAGAAATCTTTGACAATAGAGAACTTGTTGCGTGGGTTCTTTTTGTTGTTCTCTTTGATGTACTTTTCAATTGACGTGCCGATATCACCTACGGTCGCGCCTGGTTTCACCTTACGCATACCCACGTAAAGAGCTTCTTGAGTTACCATACATAGGCGTTTGTCTGCCGGTGAAACATCACCAACAAAGAACATTTTTGATGTGTCACCATGGTAGCCTTCCGGGCGTACTGACAGGTCCGCATTAGTATCATTCGGGATAATTACTGTGATATCAACATTAATGATATCGCCGTTTTTTAGTACCGCAGGTTTCACTTGGCCGTTGCTACCCACTTCGTCTGCAGAGGCGGGAATACCATGACAGACGATATGGTTGATTGAAGTACAGATTGATTTTGGAAATCCGTGGTAATCAAGTGGGGCAGAGTATGCACCTTTTTCAATCCCGTAGTCGTGACAAATCTGATTCAATTCGTCTGTTGTCACCCCCTCTTTGATGTGAGGTTCGATCATCTCTAGGATCTCTGCGGCCAAAGCGCCCGCTACTCGCATACGTTCGATTTCTTCAGCTGTTTTAATCTTGATTGACATTGGCTTTCTCTACTTATTTGGTTGCACTCTGAGGCGCCGAATGGGCGCATTCTAGCAGGAACGCCTCATAATGAGAATGATTCTTCTAATAGGTTTAAGGCCGGGTTTAGTGTATTTTGCTACAGTGCAGAGCGTTTTTTACTAGCCACCAAGGGTAAAAATATGGTATAAAGCGCGCCGGAAATGTGGTCAGTTTTCTTTGCTTAATAAATTATTGAGTGGCGAAGCTTATTACTTCCAACTAACTTTTATCTTTAAATCACACACATTCCGTCACATATTCCGGGGTGCTGGGCAGAAGCCTAGTCGGAGTTATGGGGGATGTGGAGGCCTAACCCCATAGAGGATTTTAAAATGGCAACTGTATCAATGCGCGATATGCTAAAAGCTGGTGTTCACTTTGGTCACCAAACTCGTTACTGGAACCCAAAAATGAAGCCATTCATCTTTGGTGCTCGTAACAAGGTTCATATCATCAACCTAGAAAAAACTGTACCAATGTTCAACGACGCTCTAGCTGAACTAGCTAAAGTTGGCGAGAAGAAAGGTAAAGTTCTATTCGTAGGTACTAAGCGCGCTGCATCTGAAGCTGTTAAAGAAGCTGCAATCGCAAGCAACCAGTTTTACGTAAACAACCGCTGGTTAGGCGGTATGCTTACAAACTACAAAACTGTTCGTCAGTCAATCAAGCGTCTAAAAGAACTTGAAGCTCAAGCTCAAGACGGTACTTTTGACAAACTAACTAAGAAAGAAGCTCTAATGCGCACTCGTGAAATGGAGAAGCTAGAGAAATCTCTTGGTGGTATCAAAGATATGGGCGGCCTACCAGACGCTCTATTCGTAATCGATGCTGATCACGAACACATTGCGATTAAAGAAGCAAACAACCTAGGTATTCCAGTTTACGCTGTAGTAGATACTAACTCTAACCCAGACGGCGTTGACTACATCATCCCAGGTAACGACGATGCGATCCGTGCAGTTCAGCTTTACCTAAACGCTGCTGCAACTTCAGTAACTGAAGGTCGTAACAAAGACGTAGCGGTAGCTGCTGAAAAAGATGGTTTCGTAGAAGCTGAATAATAGCGGCTCCGAGTCACACTTAGATTATGTGCAACTTAGTTGTCGCATAAACTGAGTTATAGTTATCAGCAGGGGCCGAAAATGTAGGCCCCTGTTTTTTACCAAATACAGAATCAACTGAGGAATAGAGAATGGCTGTTACTGCTGCTCTAGTTAAAGAACTGCGCGAACGTACTGGCGCGGGCATGATGGAATGTAAGAAAGCGCTTGTTGAAGCAAACGCTGACATCGAACTAGCAATCGAAAACATGCGTAAATCAGGTGCTGCTAAAGCTGCTAAGAAAGCAGGTAACGTAGCTGCTGAAGGCGCAATCATCATCAAAGAAGAAAATGGTGTTGCTGTTCTTCTTGAAGTTAACTGCCAAACTGACTTTGTTGCTAAAGATGGTAACTTCACTGCATTTGCAGAGAAAGTTGCAGCAGACGCTCTTGCATCTAAAGCTTCTGTTGAAGAGCTAGTGGCTAAATTCGAAGAAGAACGTATTGCTCTAGTTGCTAAGATCGGTGAAAACATCAACATCCGTCGCGTTCAATACGTTGAAGGTACTGCTATTGCTTCTTACCGTCACGGCGAGAAGATCGGTGTAGTTGTTGCTGGTGAAGGCGATGCTGAAACTCTTAAGCACGTTGCAATGCACGTTGCTGCTTCTAAGCCAGAGTACGTTAACCCAGAAGACGTGCCAGCTGACGTAGTCGCTAAAGAGAAAGAAGTTCAAGTTGAAATTGCTATGAACGAAGGCAAGCCTGCTGAGATCGCAGAGAAAATGGTTGTTGGCCGTATGAAGAAATTCACGGGCGAAATCTCTCTAACTGGTCAAGCATTCATCATGGAGCCTAAGAAATCTGTAGGTGAAATGCTGAAAGAAAAAGGCGCTTCTGTTGCTACATTCGTTCGCCTAGAAGTAGGTGAAGGTATCGAGAAAGCAGAAGAAATGAGCTTCGCTGAAGAAGTAGCTGCTGCTCAAAAAGGTTAATCCTTAGAGATACGCACAAAGTTTAGACCGTAGCCAAGGCTGCGGTCTTTTTACGACTAACGGACAATCGTTTAGCCGTGATGGATGTAGACTTTTTAAGTCTCAATCCATGACTGTTAATCAACAACTCTCTTTTGGAAGGTAAACTCCATGACTACGAACCCTAAACCAGCGTATCAACGTATTCTGTTAAAACTGAGTGGCGAAGCTCTTCAAGGAGAAGATGGTTTCGGCATTGATCCTGCGGTTCTTGATCGTATGGCCCAAGAAGTAAAAGAGCTGGTTGAACTTGGTGTTCAAGTTGGTGTGGTTATCGGTGGTGGTAACCTTTTCCGTGGTGCCGGTCTTGCTGAAGCTGGTATGAACCGTGTTGTCGGTGACCACATGGGGATGCTAGCAACGGTAATGAATGGTCTAGCGATGCGTGATGCCCTGCACCGTGCTTATGTAAACGCTCGCGTAATGTCTGCAATTCCTCTTAAGGGTGTGTGTGACGACTACAACTGGGCAGATGCAATTCGCGAACTACGTCAAGGCCGTGTGGTTATCTTCTCTGCAGGTACGGGGAATCCATTTTTTACCACTGACTCTGCTGCATGTTTGCGCGGAATTGAGATTGAAGCGGATGTAGTTCTAAAAGCGACAAAAGTTGATGGTGTATTTACCGCAGACCCAGTAGCAAACCCAGACGCAGAGCTGTATGATAAGCTTTCATTCAATGCTGTTCTTGAAAAAGAACTAAAAGTAATGGATTTGGCAGCATTTACATTGGCACGTGACCACAAAATGCCAATCCGTGTATTCAATATGAATAAGCCAGGCGCACTTCGTCGCGTGGTTATGGGTGAAGCAGAAGGCACGCTAATCAGCGACGCTGAATAATTCTTATCGCCGCAGTATAAATGAATTGTACTGCGGTATTGCCTTTTGAAAACTCCCGATTAAGCTTTCTTCAAGAAAGATTTACACATTAAGGTGATATTGTGATTAACGAAATCAAACAAGACGCTCAAGAGCGCATGGATAAAAGCGTAGAAGCGCTAAAAAACAACCTTTCTAAAGTTCGCACAGGCCGTGCACACCCAAGTCTACTGTCTGGTATCTCTGTGGAGTACTACGGTGCGCCAACGCCTCTAAACCAGGTTGCGAACGTAGTCGCTGAAGATGCTCGTACACTGGCAATCACAGTATTTGATAAAGAGCTAACACAAAAAGTTGAAAAAGCGATCATGATGTCTGACCTAGGTCTAAACCCTATGTCCGCTGGTACTATCATTCGTGTTCCACTTCCACCACTAACGGAAGAACGTCGTAAAGACCTAGTTAAAATCGTACGTGGTGAAGCTGAAGGCGGCCGTGTTGCGATTCGTAACATTCGTCGTGACGCTAACGGTGATCTAAAAGCGCTACTAAAAGACAAAGAAATTTCTGAAGACGAAGATCGTAAAGGTCAAGAAGAGATTCAGAAAATTACTGATACAGCTGTGAAACAAGTTGATGAAGTGTTAGCAGCGAAAGAAAAAGAGTTGATGGAAGTCTAATTCTCCATAAACTTTCTCAATAAAGAGCGCTGTGCTCGCAGCACAGCGCTTTTTTATGCTACTCTCTGTCCCCTGCTGATTATTCATCAACGTCTTATGCAAAACTCACAACTCTCTCCTGATTTACTCCCGAAACATATCGCAATCATCATGGATGGCAATGGTCGTTGGGCCAAAGCACAAGGTAAGCCACGTGTCTTTGGGCATAAGAATGGTGTTGCTGCCGTACGTAAAACGATTTCAACTTCTGCAAAGCTAGGTATCAAAGCTGTTACCTTGTTTGCGTTTAGCAGTGAAAACTGGCGACGACCTGAAGAGGAAGTCGGTGTGTTGATGGAGCTATTTATTACCGTACTTTCAACTGAAGTAAAAAAACTGCATAAGAACAACTTACGCTTACGTATTATTGGTGACACGTCGCGCTTTAACGAGCGTTTGCAAAAGAAGATTGCACAGGCTGAAGCTTTGACCGAAGGCAATTCAGGCATGGTCATCAATATCGCAGCTAATTATGGCGGTAAGTGGGATATTATGCAGGCGACGAAAGCAATTTCAGCTAAGGTTGCCGCAGGTGAGTTGAATCAAGATGATATTAGCGAAGAGCTAATCACCAAGCATCTCACTATGGCAGATTTACCTGAAGTTGATTTGATGATTCGAACCAGTGGAGAATGCCGCATCAGTAACTTTATGTTGTGGCAGATGGCTTACGCTGAAATGTACTTCACTCCGATTTACTGGCCAGAGTTCGATGAAAATAGCTTGATTGAAGCCGTAACTTGGTTTGTAAACCGTGAGCGCCGTTTTGGTTGCACAGGTGAACAAGTTAAAGCTCTGATGGAAAGCGAATAAAGGATCAAAGCTTGAAACAAAGAATTATAACGGCGCTTATCTTAGCGCCATTGGTAATATTAGGCATATTCAAACTTTCTCTACCTATGTTTATGGTCGCGATTGGCGCCGTAACGCTGATCGGGTTCTGGGAATGGACTCAATTTGTTGATACATCGTCACGGATGTTCGCCTTGATTCCTACAGTGTTAGTTAGTGCTGTTACGGTATGGCTTGTACCGTCCGATACATTGAACCTAAATTTGGTCACCCAACCGCATTATATTATTCTAGGGATCGGTTGTATTTGGTGGTTAGTCGCGAGCGCACTTGCCATTACTTATCCTAAATCTTCTTCTCTATGGCAAAGTTCTAACTTTTTGCGTTATGGGTTCGGCATTTTAACTCTATTGCCATTCTTCTGGAGTGTGCTTCTTCTGCGTGCAGAAGGCATCGATGCAGACCCTTATCACGGTGCTAAACTGGTCCTGTACGTTTGCTTCATTGTTTGGGCTGCAGATAGTGGTGCCTACTTCGCGGGTAAGAGCATGGGCAAGAATAAGATGGCTCCATACGTTAGCCCAAATAAGACTATAGAAGGCCTAATTGGCGGAATTATTACTGCAATCCTAGTCGGCTGGGGAACGGCATTCTGGTTTGATATTCAATTTGCTAGCGGGTTTATTATGGTTGGTATCACTCTGGTGACGGTAGTGATTTCAGTGCTTGGTGATCTGGTTGAGAGCATGTTCAAGCGCGTAGCTGGTATAAAAGACAGTAGCAACATTATTCCAGGGCATGGCGGTGTACTTGACCGTATAGACAGTTTGACTGCCGCTTTCCCTGTGTTTGCATTCCTCTACTTCACATTTTAAGGCAAGCTTCGGCTTGCCCTATTCATTAATGGTTTGTTGCTATGCGTAAGTTAACGATTTTAGGTGCGACTGGCTCAATTGGAGCAAGCACGTTCAAAGTCATTGAGCAAAACCCTGCAAAGTTCTCAGTAGTAGCGCTTGCTGCCGGGCAGAACGTCGACAAAATGCGTCAGCTGTGTCAGAAGTGGCAGCCTAAGTATGCAGTCATGGTTGATGAACAAGCTGCACTGAAACTAAAAGCTCAGTTAATCGAACTAAAAATTGGTACCGAAGTGAGAGCCGGTGTTGATGCCATGTGTGAGATTTCATCTTGCGATGAGGTTGATACCGTTATGGCAGCAATTGTTGGTGCTGCGGGTCTATTACCAACCATGGCGGCAGTAAAAGCAGGTAAACGCGTGCTGCTTGCAAACAAAGAAGCGCTGGTAATGTCTGGGCAACTGTTTATCGATGCGGTTGAAGAATATGGCGCTGAACTTCTCCCTGTAGACAGCGAGCATAATGCTATTTTTCAGTGTTTACCTAGTGAGGTACAAACTCATTTAGGCCGCTGTGATCTTACGCAACATGGGATCTCTAATATACTACTGACTGGCTCTGGTGGTCCTTTCCGCTACAGCGATATCAGCGCTTTAAGCGAAGTAACCCCGGAGCAAGCCATTGCTCACCCTAATTGGTCAATGGGGCCAAAGATTTCTGTTGACTCTGCGACCATGATGAACAAAGGGTTGGAGTATATTGAAGCGAAATGGTTATTTAACACCTCTCGTGATCAGCTAAAAGTGCTCATTCACCCTCAATCAGTTATCCATTCTATGGTCCAATATCGAGATGGCTCCGTGTTGGCGCAAATGGGCGAGCCCGATATGGCAACACCAATCGCATTAACCCTGTCTTATCCAGAGAGAGTTAAGGCAGGTGTCGCACCACTCGACTTTACTAAGGTAGGGGAGCTGACCTTTCTTGAGCCTGATCTTGCTCGTTACCCGTGCCTTAAGCTTGCGATTGACGCGTGTTACGAAGGGCAGCATGCAACCACTCTACTTAATGCAGCTAATGAAATTGCAGTCGATGCCTTTTTGAGTCATCGACTTAAGTTTACTGATATTGCAATAGTAAACGAACAAGTAGTTAGTAAACTTTGCGCCTCAGTCAGTCAGTCACATTGTGCTGACTTGGAAAGTATTCTTGAGCTAGATAGAATAGCAAGAGAGTTAGCAGCCAATATCATAAGTGGACGTACACTATGACGGGTATCATCTGGAATTTTGTTTCCTTTATTATTGCACTCGGCATTTTAGTCGCAGTACATGAATTCGGCCATTTTTGGGTAGCGCGTCGATGTGGCGTTCGAGTTGAAAAGTTCTCGATTGGTTTTGGTAAATCAATTTGGAGTAAAGTCGGCAAGGATGGCACAGAGTACAGCATTTCTGTCATCCCTCTAGGCGGCTATGTGAAAATGCTCGATGGTCGACTAGACGAGCTGGCTGAAGGTGAGCATGAGTTTGCTTTTGACCGTAAGCCGCTTTGGAAGCGAACGGCGATTGTTGCTGCCGGTCCCATTTTCAATTTCTTGTTTGCGGTATTTGCTTACTGGTTAGTATTCCTAATTGGCGTTCCTGCGGTTAAACCAGTTGTTGGTCAAGTTACGCCTTACTCTATTGCTGCCGAAGCGGGATTGGAGCCGGGAATGGAACTTAAAGCCGTTTCCGGCGTCAAAACTGCGGATTGGGAATCGGTCAATATGGGGCTCATTTCTCATATTGGTGATAATCAGTTAACCATGACTGTTGCTCCTGCAGAGGGGGTGGGAATAGAGCAAACTAAGTATTTTGACTTAACGAATTGGAACTTTGACCCAGAGAAAGAGTCTGCTATGTCAGCCTTGGGCTTTGTTCCATTTACACCGCCAGTGACAGCCAAGCTGACTAATGTGTCAGAAGGTGGGGCTGGTGAGCGGGCTGGTTTAAAAGTAGGTGATTTACTGACCAAGGTTGATGGTGTTGAGATCGGCCAATGGCAGCAGGTGGTAGAAAGCATTCACAAAAGCCCAAACAAGCCATTGAACCTTGAAGTGGAGCGTGATGGAGAGCTTTTATCATTAGTGATTACACCTGATAGCCGTGAGCTATCCAATCAACGAGTGATAGGTTTTGCTGGAATTACACCTGAGGTCGCAGAATGGCCAGAAAATTATCGCTTCGATCTGCAATTTGGTGTAATTGAATCAGTCGGAAAGGCGGTTGAAAAAACAGGCCAGGTCATTGACTTAACCATTAGCATGTTGAAAAAACTGATTGTTGGTGATGTTGGTCTTAATAACTTGAGTGGGCCTATTTCGATCGCGAAAGGAGCCGGGACAACAGCCGATTATGGCTTAGTCTACTTCCTAGGGTTCCTTGCATTAATCAGTGTGAACTTAGGGATTATTAACCTTGTACCGTTGCCAATGTTGGACGGCGGACATTTATTGTTTTTTGCTATTGAGGCTGTAATAAGACGCCCAGTTCCAGAAAAGTTTCAGGAAATGGGTTACCGTGTGGGCGGTGCAATTATCTTCTCTCTTATGGCAGTGGCAATTTTCAATGATTTTGCTCGTCTATAGCCGAGTAAAGGTTGAAGTAAGGAATAACTAAAACAAAATGGCGATGAAAAATATTCTGTTTGCGACCCTGTTAGCGACAAGCGTGAGCGCAAACGGTGCCGAGAACTTTGTAGTTCAAGATATTAAAATTGAAGGCTTACAACGTGTTGCACTGGGTGCGGCACTATTGAAAATGCCAGTACGAATTGGCGATACCGTAGGGAACCAAGATGTTTCTGAGATGATCCGAGCTTTATACGCTACGGGCAACTTTGAAGATATTAAAGTTCTGCGCGACAACGATGTGCTTGTTGTTCAAGTAAAAGAGCGTCCAACTATCGCGAGTATTTCCTTCTCAGGCAACAAGGCGATTAAAGAAGAACAGCTGCAGCAAAACTTAGATGCTTCAGGTATTCGGATGGGTGAAGCTCTTGATCGTACAACGCTATCAACGATTGAAAAAGGCCTTGAAGACTTCTACTACAGCGTTGGTAAATACAACGCGACGGTAAAAGCCGTTGTCACACCACTGCCACGTAACCGTAGTGACCTTAAGTTTGTCTTTACTGAAGGTGTGTCGGCAAAGATTAAACAGATCAACTTTATTGGCAACGAAACGTTCGCTGATGAAGAGCTAGTAAACCGTTTTGAGCTGAACGTTGATGTTGCCTGGTGGAACTTCCTTTCTGATGATAAGTATCAAAAGCAAGTCTTAGCAGGTGATATCGAAGCGCTAAAATCTTACTATTTAGATCGTGGTTATCTGAAGTTTCAGATCGATTCTACTCAGGTTGCCATTTCACCAGATAAAAAAGGCGTTTATATCACCCTAGGGTTGAATGAAGGTCTGCCGTACACGGTCAAAGATGTCAAATTCCGTGGTGAGTTAATCGGTAAAGAACAAGAATTTGAAAAACTGGTGACGTTCGAAGCGGGGGAAACCTATAACGGTTCAGCGGTCACTAGTTTAGAAGAGAATGTTAAGCGACTACTTGGTGAAGCGGGTTATGCTTACCCACAAGTGCGTACCATTCCTGAGTTTGATGATGAGAACCAATCAGTTTCTTTGGTGGTGAATGTAGAAGCGGGTAAACGTATCTATGTCCGTGACATTCGTTTTGTCGGCAACAATGCAACTAAAGATGAAGTATTGCGCCGCGAAATGCGTCAAATGGAAGGCAGTTGGCTCAACTCGAAATCGATTGAAACAGGTAAAAATCGTCTTAATCGTTTAGGTTACTTTGAAACGGTGGATGTACAAACCGTACGCGTGCCTGGTAGTGAAGACCAAGTAGATTTGGTTTACAACGTTAAGGAAGCTAACTCAGGAAGTATCAACTTTGGTGTTGGCTACGGTACTGAATCAGGTATTAGTTTCCAAGTAGGTCTGCAGCAAGATAACTTCGCAGGTAGTGGTAATCGCGTTGGTATCAACGCGATGATGAATGACTATCAGAAAAATGTCAGTTTAGACTACCGAGATCCATACTGGAATCTCGATGGTGTCAGTTTGGGTGGTAAGATCTTCTACAACGAATTCGAAGCGAAAGAAGCGAACATCGTTGACTATACCAACGAAAGTTATGGCGCGAGTCTGACATGGGGTTTCCCATTTGATGAACTTAACCGTTTCGAATTTGGTGTGGGTTTAACTCACAACAAGATTGGCAATGTACCGACTTACGATCAGGCCCAGCTGTTTGCCCAAAGTATTGGTCAGCCGAACGGTGATATTATTACCAACGACTTTGATTTGAATGTGTCGTGGACGCGCAATAACTTGAACCGAGGTTACTTCCCAACAGCAGGTAACTATCAGCGTGCATTTGCTAAGGCAACCGTACCAAGTTCTGACGCACAATACTTTAAGCTGCAGTATGACGTTAGACAGTATGTGCCGTTAACTAAGAAGCATGAGTTTACCTTATTAATGCGTGGCCGCTTAGGTTACGGGAATGGTTACGGTAAGACAGATGGCAATGATAACTTGTTCCCATTCTACGAAAACTACTATGCAGGTGGCTTTACCACTTTGCGTGGTTTCCGCTCGAACAGTGCAGGTCCAAAAGCGGTCTACACAGTCAATGGTAATCCAAGTACTTGTAATACCGACTCTTGTTTGACAGCAACTGACGACTCGGTTGGTGGTAATGCTATCGCCCTAGCGAGTATGGAGCTTATCGTACCGACTCCATTTGCTTCTGACGATTTCAGAAGTCAGATTCGTACCAGTATGTTTGTCGATGCGGCAAGCGTGTGGGATACAGAGTTTGTTTACGACTCTAAATATACAGGTACTCGCTACTACAATGACTACTCTGATCCAATGAACTACCGTGCTTCATACGGTGCAGCGCTGCAATGGATGTCTCCAATGGGGCCGCTAGTCTTCTCCGTTGCGAAACCAATTAAATCTTATGAGGGTGATGACGAAGAATTCTTCACATTCACCATCGGCAGAACCTTCTAATATAAAGGAAAATACAGTGAACAAAACTATTAAAGCGGCTGGTCTTGGCCTTCTAGTAATGACGTCTTCTTTTTTTGCCAACGCTGCTGAAGCTGCTCAGAAGATTGGTTACGTAAACACTGCTCAAGTATTTCAGGCTCTTCCTCAGCGTGAAGTGGTAGCGCAAAAGCTTCAAGATGAATTCAAAGATAAATCTTCTGAACTTCAGGCCATTCAGGCTAAAGGTAAGGGTAAGGTTGAAAAGCTCAAGCGCGATGGCGAGTTGATGAGCCAAGACGATATCGACAAATTGCGTCTAGAGATTGGCCAACTAGAGAATGAACTGAAGCTAAAAGCGCAGTCTTTCGAAAAGCTAAGACAGCGTCGTCAAGCGGAAGAAGAGCAAAAGCTATTTAAAACGATTCAATCAGCAATCAATAAAGTAGCTGAGAAGCAAGGCTTCGATATGGTGCTGGAGCAGCAAGCTGTGCGCTTTTCTAAACCAGAAAATGATATTTCTAAAGCTGTAATTGACTCACTAAAATAATTATTTATGACGACTCTTTCTTTGGCTGAATTGGCCACGATTACTGGTGGAGAGCTACATGGTGATGCAACGGCTGTTGTCACCATGGTAGCACCAATGGACAGTGCACAGGATGGTCATGTTACTTTCCTGTCTAACCCTAAATACGCAAAGCATCTTGCTGAGTGTAAAGCGACACTTGTGATGGTTAAAGAGGCACAACGTGAGCTTTGCTCCGGTAATGTACTTGTCGTTGATGACCCTTACGTTGCCTTTGCTAAAGTGGCGCAAGCGCTCGACACTACACCTGCTCCTGCTCAAGATATAGCTGCCTCAGCGGTCATTGCTGACAATGCTCAATTGGGTGCCAATGTTTCCGTTGGTGCTAATGCTGTGATTGAGTCGGGTGTTGAGCTAGGTGATAACGTTGTTATTGGCGCAGGCTGTTTTGTGGGGAAAAATGCCAAGCTTGGCAACAACACTAAGCTATGGTCGAATGTTTCAATTTACCATGAAGTGTCATTAGGCTCGGATTGTCTGGTGCAAGCAAATACCGTAATTGGCTCTGATGGTTTTGGTTATGCGAACGAAAAAGGTGAGTGGGTTAAGATCCCTCAGCTAGGTTCTGTGCGTATAGGTAATCGAGTTGAAATTGGCTCTTGTACGACCATTGACCGTGGTGCGCTTGATGACACCGTGATTGAAGACAATGTTATCCTTGATAACCAGCTTCAGATCGCCCATAACGTACACATCGGATATGGTACAGCCATCGCGGGTGGTACGATTATCGCAGGCAGTACTAAGATAGGCAAATACTGTATTATTGGTGGTGGTGCTGTGATAAACGGTCACATTGAGATTACCGATGGCGTGACAATTACAGGTATGGGTATGGTCATGCGCAGCATTGAAGAGAAAGGTATGTATTCTTCTGGCATCCCACTACAACCAAATAAAGAGTGGCGTAAAACAGCAACTCGTGTGCATCGTATTGATGACATGAATAAGCGCCTAAAAGCGGTTGAAAAGCTGCTAGAGAACGACAAAGACGCCTAACTCTAACATGGTTCAAAAAGGCTCGCGTATTGCGGGTCTTTTTCATCTATAATGCCCGTCAGATACAAAATTAGCATTCAATATAGGAATATGACTTTGACTACTGAAAACAAAACGATGAACATTACTGAAATTCAGGAATTGTTGCCGCATCGCTACCCTTTCTTACTTATTGATCGTGTGATTGATTTCCAAGAAGAGAAATATCTAACGGCGATTAAGAATGTTTCAGTGAATGAGCCTCAGTTTACAGGTCATTTCCCACAACTACCTGTATTCCCGGGAGTACTGATCCTTGAAGCAATGGCGCAGGCAACTGGCTTATTGGCATTCAAATCATTCGGTGCTCCTTCAGACAACGAGCTATACTATTTCGCAAGTGTAGACGGTGCTAAGTTCCGTAAACCAGTGGTACCTGGTGACCAACTGGTGATTGAAGTTGAATTCTTAAAAGAGCGCCGTGGTATTGCTGCATTCAAAGGCACAGCAAAAGTTGACGGCGAAGTAGTATGTTCTGCTGAACTAAAATGTGCTCGTCGAGAGTTTTAATATGATTCATGAAACGGCTCAAATTCATCCTTCTGCTGTAATTGAAGGTGATGTGAAAATCGCAGCTAATGTGACTGTTGGTCCATTCACCTATATCTCGGGAACGATCGAGATCGGTGAAGGTACTGAAGTGATGTCACATGTTGTGATCAAAGGTCATACAACCATCGGTAAAGACAATCGTATTTTCCCCCACGCTGTGATTGGTGAAGAAAACCAAGACAAGAAATATGGTGGAGAAGAGACAACCGTAGTGATCGGTGATCGCAACGTAATCCGCGAAGCGGTACAAATCCACCGTGGCACGACTCAAGATAAAGCAACAACCGTGATTGGTAATGATAACCTGCTGTGTGTTAACGCGCACATCGCCCATGATGTTATTGTTGGTAACCATACTCACGTTGGCAACAATGCTATCCTTGGTGGTCACGTTACCCTTGGTGACTATGCGGGTGTTATGGCTCTTTCAGCGATTCACCCGTTCTGTAATATCGGTGCTTACTCATACACAGGCGGCTGCTCTGCTGTTGTTCAAGACGTGCTTCCTTACGTACTTGCGCAAGGTAACCATGCAACACCGTTTGGCCTAAACCTAGTAGGTCTTAAGCGTAACGGTTTTGAGAAGCCAGAAATCCGTGCTTTGCAGAAAGCGTACAAAGAAATTTACCGTTCGGGTAAAACGCTTGAAGACGCAAAAGCAAGTCTAGTTGAAATGGCGAAAGAGTTTGAATCAATCAAACCTATGCTAGATATGCTAGAGATTTCTGAGCGCGGTATTATTCGCTAATAACACTTGTGAAGCTGCATAAAAGATCGCAATCTTACGGTTGCGGTCTTTTTTACTTTTTAAAGCAACAAATTAGGTAGGTCATTCAGCAATGGAAAAACCACTACGTATTGGCATTATCGCCGGCGAACTGTCAGGAGATACTTTGGGTGAAGGCTTTATCAAAGCGATAAAAGCACAATATCCAGATGCAGAGTTTGTTGGCATTGGTGGCCCGAAGATGATCGCTCAAGACTGTGAGTCTCTGTTCGATATGGAAGAGCTCGCTGTTATGGGCTTGGTTGAAGTGTTGGGACGACTACCAAGGCTGTTAAAAGTGAAAGCTCACTTGGTAAAGTATTTCAGCGATAATCCACCGGATGTCTTTGTCGGTATTGATGCTCCAGATTTCAACTTACGCCTTGAACTCGATCTAAAGAAGAAGGGGATCAAAACGGTTCACTATGTCAGCCCTTCTGTATGGGCATGGCGTCCAAAACGTATCTTCAAAATTGATGCCGCGACCGATCTTGTTCTGGCTTTTTTACCGTTTGAAAAAGCATTCTACGATAAGTACCAAGTCGCGTGTGAGTTTGTTGGACACACTTTAGCAGACTCGATTCCGCTTGTTCCGGATCAACAACAGGCGCGAGCCTTGCTTGGCCTAAAGCAAAACAAGCAGTGGTTAGCTGTACTACCTGGCAGTCGTGGCGGTGAAGTCGGCTTGATTGCTGAACCCTTCATTCAAACCTGTCGTGAAATCAAGAAAAAGCATCCAGACATTGGCTTTGTTGTGGCTGCGGTGAATGATAAACGTCGCCAGCAATTTGAACAGATCTGGCAGTCTGTTGCGCCAGATCTCGACTTTGTTATTGTTCAAGACACTGCGCGAAACGTGATTACGGCTGCTGATGCAGTCTTGCTTGCCTCAGGTACAGTTGCTCTTGAATGTATGCTGCTTAAGCGCCCAATGGTGGTTGGCTATAAAGTGAACCGATTAACAGGATGGTTGGTGCAAAAGTTGGCGATCACCAAGCATGTGTCGTTGCCAAATATTTTGGCGGGTGAGGAGTTGGTTAAAGAGTTTATTTTGGATCAATGTGCTCCTGAGTACTTAGTTCCTGCCGTCGATAAGATGCTAAATAGTGATAACCAAGAGCTCATTGATCGCTTTACTGATATGCACAAACTCATTCGCAAAGATGCCGATGTACAGGCCGCTAAAGCTGTACTTAAGTTGATCGGCAGAGATTAACAAGATGACTAAACAAAACAAAGAATTACCGCCATTTGAATATCCACAGGGATACCTTCGTATCGCTGGTGTTGATGAGGTTGGGCGTGGACCGTTGGTTGGCGATGTTGTGACGGCCGCCGTTATCTTAGACCCTAACAATCCAATCGAAGGTTTGAACGATTCAAAGAAGCTGTCTGAGAAAAAGCGTCTGGCGTTACTCCCTGAGATTAAACAAAAAGCACTAGCTTGGTCGGTGGGACGTTGCTCTCCTGTAGAGATTGACGAATTTAATATTTTGCAAGCGACTATGGTTGCGATGCAAAGAGCAATTTCTGGCTTAGAAGTACAACCTGATTTAGCCCTGATTGATGGCAACCGCTGCCCTGAGTTAACCATGGACTCGCAAGCGGTCGTCAAAGGCGATTTACGCGTTGCTGAAATTAGTGCCGCTTCGATTATCGCTAAAGTGGTGCGTGATCAAGAGATGGAAGAGCTTGATAAGCTTCACCCTGAGTTTGGTTTCGCTAAGCACAAAGGCTACCCAACTAAAGCGCACTTTGAAGCGATTGAACAACACGGTGTCATTGATCAGCATCGTAAGAGTTTTAAACCCGTTAAGCGTGCGCTTGGCATTGAGTAGCAATGCTGTTTCAGGGGTATATAAGTCGAAGGTTTTCACTTAAAATACCTCAAATATCTCTATCATTTGTAACCGCTTCGGACCCTATTCATGTCAGACCCTAAGTTTATCCACCTTCGAGTTCATAGTGACTTTTCCATGGTCGATGGCCTTTCAAAAGTGCCACCCTTGGTTAAGAAAGTGGCCGAGTTGGGCATGCCTGCCGTGGCGCTCACTGACTTTAGCAACTTATGTGGATTGGTTAAGTTTTATGGCACCGCTCATGGTTGTGGTGTAAAGCCAATTATTGGTGCTGATTTTGTTATGCAGTCACCTGAGTTTGGTGATGAGCTAACCAAGGTGACAGTGTTAGCCGCAGATAATGTCGGTTACAAAAATCTTACTTTACTAATATCCAAAGCGTATCTGCGCGGGCATGTTCAGCATCAACCCGTTATCGATAAAGAATGGCTAGCAGAGCTTTCAGAAGGTGTGATCGTTCTTTCTGGAGCTAAAAGTGGTGAGATAGGTAAAGCATTGCTTAAAGGCAATCAGAAGATTGTCGAACAGTGTATCGAGTTTTATCAGACTCATTTTCCTGATCGTTTTTATCTTGAATTAGTTCGAACCGGGCGCGCCGATGAAGAAACGTACCTGCACTTTGCTTTAGAACTTGCAGATCAATATGATCTCCCTGTTGTCGCCACCAATGATGTGGTTATTCTTGATGAAACCTTGTTTGATGCCCATGAAATTCGTGTCGCGATTCACGATGGTTACACGTTAGAAGATCCCCGTCGACCAAAAAACTATAGTCCTCAGCAATATCTACGTAGTGAAGAAGAGATGTGTGAGTTGTTCTCTGACATCCCAGAAGCGCTGGAAAATAGCGTTGAAATTGCTAAGCGCTGTAACGTTACAGTTCGCCTTGGTGAGTATTTCTTGCCTGCGTTTCCAACCGAAGGTATGGAAGAGACTGAGTTTCTGGTGAAAAAGTCAGAGGAAGGTTTAGAAGAACGTCTAGAGTTTCTGTTTCCTGATCCAAAAGAACGAGCAGAGCGTCGCCCAGAGTACGATGAACGTCTTAAAATCGAGCTGGAAGTTATCAACAATATGGGATTCCCTGGCTACTTCTTGATCGTAATGGAGTTTATCCAGTGGTCAAAAGACAACGAGATCCCAGTAGGCCCGGGGCGTGGTTCTGGTGCAGGTTCGTTGGTGGCTTATGCGCTTAAGATCACCGACCTTGATCCACTTGAATACGATCTGCTGTTTGAACGTTTTCTCAACCCCGAGCGTGTATCCATGCCCGATTTTGATGTCGATTTCTGCATGGATAAGCGCGACCAAGTTATCGACCACGTTGCTGAAATGTATGGCCGTGATGCGGTATCGCAGATCATCACTTTCGGTACTATGGCAGCGAAGGCGGTAATTCGTGACGTAGGCCGTGTACTTGGTCATGGCTTCGGTTTTGTTGATCGCATCTCGAAACTGGTCCCGCCAGATCCGGGTATGACGCTAGAAAAAGCATTCAAAGCAGAACCTGCACTGCCTGAGCTGTACGAAAACGACGAAGAAATTAAAGAGCTGATCGATATGTGTCGCATCTTAGAAGGGTGTACACGTAACGCAGGTAAGCATGCTGGTGGTGTTGTAATATCGCCAACTACAATTACTGACTTTGCGCCGATTTATGCTGATGCGGAAGGTCACTTCCCCGTCACTCAGTTCGATAAAAACGACGTTGAAACCGCGGGTCTGGTTAAGTTTGACTTCTTAGGCCTGAGAACACTAACCATCATCGATTGGGCGCTGGGCTTGATTAACCCTCGTCTAGAGAAAGAAGGCAAACCACCGGTCGCGATTGAGTCGATTCCACTCGTAGACCAAGCGTCATTTAACTTATTGCAAAACTCGGAAACCACCGCGGTATTCCAGCTCGAATCTCGCGGTATGAAAGAGCTGATTAAACGCCTTCAACCAGACTGTTTTGAAGATATTATCGCACTGGTAGCTCTGTTCCGTCCCGGTCCGCTGCAATCGGGCATGGTAGATAACTTCATCGACCGTAAACATGGACGCGAAGCGGTTTCTTACCCAGATGAGCAGTGGCAGCACGACTCTCTGAAGGAGATTCTAGAGCCAACCTACGGCATTATCCTCTATCAGGAGCAGGTAATGCAGATCGCCCAGGTGCTCTCTGGTTATACCCTAGGTGGTGCGGATATGCTTCGCCGTGCTATGGGTAAGAAAAAACCTGAAGAGATGGCTAAGCAGCGCGCTACCTTTGAAGAGGGCGCGATCGCCAATGGTGTTGATGGCGAGTTGGCGATGAAGATCTTCGATTTGGTGGAGAAGTTTGCCGGCTACGGCTTTAACAAATCGCACTCAGCCGCCTACGCGCTGGTTTCGTACCAAACGCTGTGGCTTAAAACGCATTACCCGGCCGAATTTATGGCGGCGGTAATGACGGCCGATATGGATAACACCGAGAAAGTCGTTGGTCTGGTCGATGAGTGTTTCCGTATGAAACTCAAAGTTCTGCCGCCAGATATCAACGCAGGTTTGTATCGTTTTAATGTCGATGAAGATGGTGCGATTGTTTACGGCATCGGTGCTATCAAAGGAGTGGGTGAAGGCCCAATCGATGCTATTCTCGAAGCGCGCAACAAAGACGGCCATTTTAAAGACCTATTCGACTTCTGTGCTCGTATCGACCTGAAAAAGGTCAATAAGCGAGTTATTGAAAAACTTATTTATGCGGGCGCATTGGATCGCCTTGGCCCGCATCGCGCTGCAATGATGGCTTCACTTAATGATGCGGTAAAAGCGGCTAGCCAACACCACCAAGCAGAAGCCTTTGGTCAAACCGATTTATTCGGCGTGTTGACCGAAGCACCTGAAGAAGTTGAGCACAAATACACTAAAGTTGAACCTTGGCCGGAAAAAGTGTGGCTCGAAGGTGAACGCGATACTTTAGGCCTTTATTTGACCGGGCATCCAATAAATGCCTACATAAAGGAACTTGGTAAGTACACCAGTTGTCGACTAAAAGACGCAACGCCAACCAGACGTGATCAAAGTGTTACCATTGCTGGTCTTGTTATTGCGGCTCGTGTGATGACTACCAAGCGTGGTACTCGTATTGGTATTATGACACTGGATGATCGCAGTGGACGTATGGAGGTGATGTTGTTCTCCGATGCGTTAGATCGATATGCAGAATTGTTAGAAAAAGATAAAATTTTGGTTGTTTCTGGACAGGTCAGCTTTGATGATTTCAATGGTGGTCTTAAAATGTCCGCGCGCGAGGTTATGGATCTTGGAACTGCTCGTGAAAAATATGCACGGGGATTATCAGTTTCCATCGATCAATCGCAAATCAATGACCGATTTTTTGAGCGTTTTAGTCAAATACTAGAGCCTCATCGGGCGGGTAGCGTTCCTGTCCATGTATACTACCAACGCTCTGATGCCCGGGCGCGTTTAACGTTAGGTACAGAATGGCGAGTGACGCCAAGCGACGCATTATTAGATGATTTAAAACAACTACTTGGGAAAGGCCAGGTAGAACTCGAATTTAACTAAGTTCGGTACAACGCCACCGAATCATAAAGGATCTATAGATGAGCCTGAATTTTTTAGAATTTGAAAAACCAATCGCAGAGCTAGAAGCAAAAATTGAAGCACTTCGTGACGTATCTCGTCATGGTGGAGAGTCTGGTGTTGATCTTGAAAAAGAGATCGAACAACTAGAGAAGAAGAGCCTAGAGCTTAAGAAGAAGACCTTCAGCGACCTTGGTGCTTGGGAAACTGCCCAACTTGCTCGTCACCCACAGCGTCCTTACACGCTAGACTATATTGAACACGTATTTACAGAGTTTGATGAGCTTGCTGGCGATCGCCATTACGCTGACGATAAAGCGATCGTTGGTGGTATGGCACGGTTAAACGGTCGCCCTGTAATGATCATTGGTCATCAGAAAGGTCGTGAGACAAAAGAAAAAGTGAAGCGTAACTTTGGTATGCCGAAGCCGGAAGGTTACCGTAAAGCTTTGCGTTTAATGCAAACCGCTGAACGCTTTAATATGCCTATCATCACTTTCATCGACACCGCAGGCGCTTACCCAGGTGTTGGGGCAGAAGAGCGCGGTCAATCTGAAGCTATCGCTACTAACCTAAAAGTGATGTCGGGTCTGAAAGTGCCTGTTATCTGTAACGTTGTAGGTGAGGGCGGCTCTGGCGGCGCACTAGCGATTGGTGTGGGTGACTATGTGAATATGCTTCAGTACTCAACTTACTCGGTTATTTCTCCAGAAGGTTGTGCATCTATCCTTTGGCGAGATTCGGATAAAGCACCGCAAGCTGCAGAAGCGATGGGTTTGATTGCTCCGCGTCTTAAAGAGTTAGAACTTATCGATGAAATTATCGAGGAACCTCTCGGTGGTGCACATCGTGACCATCTGCAAATGGCGCAAAACATGAAAGCGACCCTAGTTCGTCAGCTTGAGGAGCTGGAAGCTTTCGACAACGACACGCTTCTTGAGCGTCGTTACCAGCGTCTAATGAGCTACGGCTACTGTTAATCTATGTGATTTGAGACAGAAGGCTGAACTTAGGTTCAGCCTTTTTTATTGCCAATGATAAACTACCACTAACCACTCCAATTGCTGATAGTTATGAACCTAGAATCTATTTTCGACAATACACTAGAACAACACTACAAAACCGGAAACCAAATAATACTAGGGCTCAGTGGCGGACTTGATTCTCGGGTAATGTTGGAGTTAATGACGCAGTACTGTCAGAAGAGAAATATTGTGTGTTTTGCTGTCCATGTTCATCATGGCTTAAGCCCTAATGCTGACCACTGGGCGCTGCAGTGTCAAAAGTGGTGTCAGCAACTTGGTGTTGAATTTGTGTTAGAGCGAGTGAGTGTTGTAACAGAAGCTCGAAGCCTTGAAGAGAGTGCCCGTGACGCTCGATACGGGGCATTAAAAAAACACCTTAAGCCCGGTGATCTGCTACTAACAGGGCAGCATGCTGATGACCAACTTGAAACATTTTTCCTAGCACTTAAACGTGGAAGTGGCCCTAAAGGACTTTCATCTATGGCGCAAGTGATGGAGTTTGGCTGCGCAAAGTTGCTGCGTCCACTATTGACGGTTCCTCGTAAAGAGATTGAGCAGTATGCAGGGGAAAAACAAATCGACTGGGTTGAGGACGAGAGCAATCAGGATCAACGCTTTGAGCGCAATTATATTCGTCACTCGGTTACGCCTGCATTAGTCGAACGATGGCCGCATATCAGGCAGTCTATTCAACGTGCTTCCGAACTTTGTTCTGAGCAAGAGTGCCTTATTGATGAACTATTAATCGATAAATATCAGCAGTGCTTGCAGAGCGACGAAAGTCTGAGTATCGAAAAGTTAGAACCGTTAACACCGTCTATCCGCAGCAGAATTATTCGTATGTGGTTAGAGCAAGGGCAACTTCGTATGCCAAGCCGAGAGCAACTGGCTCTGATTTGGCGGGAGGTTGCACTGGCACAGCGTGATGCCAATCCACAACTCCAATTACCTCAAGCTCAAATTCGTCGCTATTTGCGTGGTCTTTATATTGTTCAAGATTGGCGGCCACTCACACTGTGGCAGCAAGAGCTCCAAATTGATAGCCACTGTTTACTGCCTGACTCCTTAGGTACTCTCGCCATTGTCAGCTCAACTCATGGCTCCATGTCTCAAAAAGCATTGGGCCAAAGCAAACTTCGTATCACTTTTAATCCTGAAGGCCTGAGTGCTCACCCAACTGAGCGCGGGCATAGTCGTAAACTGAAAAAATTATTCCAAGAATATGGTGTCCCGAGTTGGTTAAGACGTAGAACACCAATATTGATGTGTGGAGAGCGAGTAGCTGCGGTCGGTGATTTATTTATTGATCGTCAGTTTATAGGTCAGGATTGTGAACTGATCTGGGACAAGCGAAAACGGTTTATGTAAAATTGTATACATAAAAACGTACAAATATTACGGAATTATAAGGAAGAGCAATGAAAAAAGTCGCGATTGGATTGGTATTAGGGATGGGACTACTGAGTGGCAATGTATTGGCTGCGGGTGATGTTGCTGCAGGTCAGGCTAAAGCTGCAATATGTGCGGCTTGTCATGGTGCTGATGGTATAGCTGTGATCCCTGGTTACCCCAACCTAAAAGGTCAAAATGAGCAATATCTAGTGAGTTCTATTAATGCCTATAAGAAAAAAGAGCGCAACGGTGGTCTCGCAGCAGTAATGCAGGCGCAAGCCGCAATGCTAAGTGATGCCGATGTGGCGAATCTAGCCGCATACTACGCAAGCTTGAAATAGTTTACCTATGATTGAAGAGCCCGAGCCATTATGCTCGGGCTTTTTATTAGTTAGCGAACATGGGATAATAGAGACAATTACAATAGTTTAAGGGAAGAACATGAAAAAGATTGAAGCTATTATCAAGCCATTTAAGTTAGACGACGTGCGTGAAGCACTTGCTGAAGTTGGCATTACAGGTATGACAGTGTCTGAGGTTAAAGGCTTTGGCCGTCAAAAAGGTCATACTGAGCTGTATCGTGGCGCAGAGTATATGGTTGATTTCTTACCTAAGGTAAAGCTTGAAATTGTAGTCACGGATGATGTGGCCGATCAGTGTGTTGATACCATTATCGAAACCGCACAAACAGGCAAAATTGGTGATGGTAAAATCTTTATTACTGATGTCGAGCGTATTGTCCGTATTCGTACGGGTGAAGAAGATGAAGACGCTATCTAATCCAGTGTATTTTTGAGAAGAGCCGTGAGGCTCTTTTTTGTTTAGGCTCGCCAATGAAGAAAATTGTTTACTTAGTTCTTACCGCTCTCGTTTTATCTCTGACCGTAATCATTGGTTATCAGACCGCCTTTAGCTATTCCCAACAAGTGCAATTGACCTCAATTTCAGCTAATCAAGTACACGGCTCTTTACACTGTTACCACAATGAAAAGGCATCTGTGGTGGATAATGGCGGTAGGTTGGAGCTTTTAGTGTGGAATATCTATAAGCAGAATAAGCCCAACTGGCAGGAACGCTTAGCCGAGTTGTCGGAGGGGAAACAGTTGGTGCTGCTGCAGGAATCGAGCATGACAGCTGAACTAACAAAGTGGATTGGCGAACAAGGGTGGTTTGGTAGCCAGGTGGACGCTTTTAAAGCGTTTGACACCTCTGCGGGAGTATTAAATTTATCATTGACGACACCAAGTAAAGCCTGTGCCTACACCGAGTTAGAGCCCTGGCTACGCTTACCTAAATCCGCACTCTATGCGCGCTATCCTTTGTCTTCTGGAGAGCGCTTAGCGGTGGTCAATATTCATGCGATCAACTTTACCTACGGCACTGCTGAATACTATCGCCAGTTACGAACCTTGACTGACGAGCTAGCTAAGCATCGAGGGCCAATTATTGTTGCTGGAGATTTTAATAGTTGGAGTGAAGAGCGGTTTAGCGTGATGTTGGAAGCACTGGCATCATTAGGCTTGCAGGAAGTGTCATACCAGCCAGATCATCGTACTCAGTTTGTTACCGGTTTACCCTTAGACCATGTTTTTTATCGTGGCTTAGTGCTAGAAAAAGCTGAGGCGCCAATCTCTGACGCCTCTGATCATAATCCAATTTTGGTGAGCTTTCACTTAGCTACAGATGGTTAGAATATTAAGATGTAGAGCGCCCAAATTAGGTAGTAGGCAAGCCAAGGTAGTGCGGCAATAACCAGAGCTTGGCCGCGTTCAAATTCAGTCCATGTACCTACCGCAGCATACCCCAAAGCAATGTACCAAGGCAGTAATAGCGGGAATGAACTGGCAAACTGAGACCACTCATTTGTCAGTGGTAGCTTGAGCAATCCGTTCAGGCTATTTAAATCAGCAGCGTAAACCATTACCTGTCCGTGTTTCAACAGCACGCTTACATAGCTTGCCAGATCGCCAATAATCGCCGGGAAGGTAATTACTGCACTGGCGGCAAACCACTTCCAGAACCCATGCTGATGTTGGCTAGGTTTAGTTGCGAGATTGAACCAAAATGCGAGCATTAAAATTGTCAGTGTTCTGCCAACAATATCGCTAATGATTTCGCTCGCCATTAAGGTATTGGCTTCGAGCAATTCAAGTTGCTGTGGACTGGTTTCTGCGAGTTGGGCTGTCAGCCCTTGTTTTAGCCACTCGAAGTCGACCATGTCAAAGTAAGCACCCCAGAACAAGAAAGGGGACAGAACCAAGAATATATAAGGTTGCCAACCCCAAGCTCCACGTTGATATAGTGCTAAGAAACATGCGCTAGGCGAACGGAAAATATCGACTAGCATAACTAACGGGTTACTTGACGGGTTCATACACTTACCTTAGTTACGTCAACATACAGCTTAAGCTTTTGACCTGGCTTAAGGTATTTCTGTCTGTTGAGATCGTTCCATTTAACAATGTCGTTTGATTTCACTTTAAACTTGCTCGCAATACCACTGATTGTGTCACCACTACGCACGTTGTAGAAAACAGTACGGATGATAGCTCCATCTGAGTTGTTCTTCCAAATCACTAGTTTTTGGCCAACTCTCAAGGTGTCTCTTGGGCCCATGCCGTTCCACTTTGCCAGTGATTGATGAGAAACTTTGTTGGCGCGAGCGATAGACCATAAGTTGTCGCCAGAGCGAACTATATGAGTGAGCTTGTATTTGCCTCGAGTTTTGGCTTGAGTGTTGGCTAAACGGTTGGATGCGCTTAGCGCATAAGCTTTATCATCACGCGTTGACGTCGGGATCATAAGGTGTTGGCCAACACGAATATTGTTACCGCTTAGGTTATTAGCGCTGCGAATCACTTTTGCTGTGGTGTTGTACTTTTGCGCCAACACACTAAGACTATCGCCCGATTTCACCTTGTAACGAACGACCTTCATACCCTTACCACGGTTTTCATTAACCGCGTTATTAAACTGAGCTATGCTACTTGTTGGTAACAGCAGTTGATGTGGGCCATTTGGAGCCGTGGCCCACTGATTGTAGGCGGGGTTCAAGCTCTGAAGCTGTTTAACACTAATACCGGCATAGTTAGCCGCAATGGCTAAATCAAGTTGCTCTTTCGGATCGACCAGCTCAACCACGGGCTTGTTGGTAATCGTCGGAATATTGATCCCATACTTTTCTTGATTCGCCACTACATCCGCAAGCGCAAGAAGTTTAGGTACATAGCTACTGGTTTCTTTTGGTAAGTCTAGCGAGAAGAAGTCAGTAGGTTTACCAAGTTTAGTATTTTTACGGATTGCACTGGATACTCGACCACCACCACTATTATAGGCAGCGATGGCGTGAGTCCACTCACCATCAAAACGCTTATTGAGATAGGTAAGGTAATCTAGGGCAGCGTCGGTTGAAGCGGCGACGTCACGGCGACCATCATACCAAAAGTTTTGCTTAAGGCCTTGTTGCTTGCCCGTGCCAGGAACAAATTGCCATAGCCCTGCCGCACTGCCATGTGAGTAGGCAAATGCATCAAAAGAGCTTTCAACCACAGGTAAAAGAGCCAATTCTAAAGGCATGTTGCGCTGCTCTATTTTCTCGGTAATAAGATACAAGAATGGTTCGGCACGTTGTGAAACAGTTTTTAGGTGATTGGGGTGTTTTAGGTACCACGTACGATAGTAGTCAACGAGTTTGTGGTCAGGAATTGGCATCTCTAATTGCATAGCGATACGCTGCCAGACATCTTGCTGTGTCTGTGGAGTCACCACTGGCTCGGTTTTGACTATGGGTTTCGCTGATTGAGCGCTAGGCTCAGTTTGCTTGATTGTTGGATTGTTTGTTTCTGGAGAGACGGCTTCTCCGGAATCAGTCGGCTGGGTAAGCTGACAACCTGATAATAATAGCGCTAATACCCAGCTGTGTTTTAATCGCATTGCACAGCCCTTTTTTTACTTGGCTGCTGATAATACTTGTCCCAATTAGTAGGTGACAAGCAGCAATTCGTTAAAATTCGTTCTTCCACTCACGTAATGCGCTAAAAATCGCGAGTGAATCGCTTTCAACTGTGCGATTTGCCACACTTCGGATGACAGATTGTTGGTCTGTACGTAAGAAAGGGTTGATCCATTTTTCGCGACGTATCGTTGTTGGTAGCGTGGGTTTGTTCTGTGCTCGTAGTCGATTGACCTCATCACGGTATTGCTGAAGTAACTCATTATCAGGTTCGACTGCAAGGGCAAACGCAACATTACTCGCGGTGTATTCGTGTGCGCAGTAAACCTCAGTTTCTTCAGGCAATGCGGCAAGCTTGGACAGTGAGGTATGCATCTGCTCCATTGTGCCTTCAAATACTCGTCCGCAGCCAGCAGAGAAGAGTACATCACCGCAGAAAAGCTTGCCGTCACCCACATAACCAATATGACCTCGCGTATGGCCTTCTAAACCGAGTACAAAAAACATCTCGTCAAATAACTCGATTTGATCGCCCGCCTCCACGGCGTGCGTCAAAGTCGGCACGGGTTCATTGGCAGGGCCGACAACATCGACATCAGGAAATTGTCTCACTAGCTCAGGGATACCACCAATATGGTCATTGTGATGGTGGGTAATCAAAATCGCTTCTAAACTCAATTTATGCTGTTTTAGATAAGCTAAAACAGGCGCACAGTCACCTGGGTCAACAACAGCACAACGGCGATCGCTATTTTCAATCAGCCAGATGTAATTATCATTAAATGCAGGTATGCTTTTGATATTCAACATGGTTGTGTCTCCAGTATATTGGTCAACAGACGCTTGGGTGAAGCAGTTAACTATGAAGCCAGCACGTAGCAGCAAAAAGCTTGAAAAGCCTCATTCATGGTCTCAGTTAAAAAATGGTCAGTGGGTCAGTGAGTCTATTCAAACCCGCGTCGACGAATGGTGCCCTAAGCTATTCGGTTATCATTTACTAAAACTGGGTGGGTTGAGCTGCGAGTTAACCAGTTTCAACTGTAATATTCAACATCAAGTTAATCTAGATATCCAGAACCCATTACATAATGTAATTGCAGATGGCTACGATTTGCCGTTTTTAGAGAAAAGTTTTGATGCGGTCTTGATGGTTCATCAACTTGATTACTGTAACGATCCGCACCGAATGTTACGTGAAGTCGATAGGGTGGTCATTGACGATGGTTATTTGATCATTACGGGTTTTAATCCAATTAGCCTCACTGGGTTGGCGAGCTTGATGCCGTGGCGTAAAAATGCTCTTCCCTGGAGTGGCAGAATGTTTACTCCTAACCGAGTGAAGGATTGGTTGGGTCTTATGAATTATCAAGTGATTGAGTGTGACAGTTATGCGCTGTTTCCGATGCAAAAGTACCGCACGATGTGGACATGGCTAGAGAACAGTATAGGTGACTGGGCGTCACCTATGGGAAGTTTGTATTTTATTGTTGCCCGTAAGCGAACCTACCCACTAAAACCTATTAAGCCTCATTGGAAGTTAAAGCGAAAATTGACGCCATTAGGCGTCAATTACAAGATTTCGAATAAGCAAAGTCACCAAGATTAGTTTGGAATATATCCACTGTCTTCTTCGCTAGGGTTCTCTGCGGCGGCGCGTGCTAATTCGTCACACATCTCATTTTCGCGATGACCTGCATGGCCTTTTACCCAGCGCCAGTCGATGGTGTGACGTTGAGTTTCTTTATCGAGTGCTTGCCAAAGGTCAGCATTTTTAACTGGCTTTTTATCTGCGGTTTTCCAACCACGTTTTTTCCAGTTATGAATCCATTGAGTAATGCCTTGGCGAACGTATTGGCTATCTGTGGTTAAGATGACATCACAGGGTTCTTTTAGTGTTTGCAGTGCGACTATGGTCGCTAGCATCTCCATACGGTTGTTGGTGGTTAGCGTATAACCTTTGGCTAAAGTCTTTTCGGTTTGTTTATAGCGTAGAACAACACCATAGCCACCCGGACCAGGGTTACCTAGGCAAGAACCATCAGTGAAAATTTCCACCTGTTTCGTCATGATTTGATACTATTGGGTTAAGCACATTATTGGCATAGTCTGACACATATTTTGTTATGAATACTAGCAACAATTCGAATCAACACCGTATCGTGGTACTCGATACCGAAACCACAGGTATGAACCGTGAAGGTGGACCACATTACCAAGGGCATCGCATTATCGAGATCGGTGCGGTGGAAATTATCAACCGTAAACTGACAGGTCGACACTTTCACGTTTACATTAAGCCCGATCGAGAAATTCAGCCTGATGCGGTTGAAGTTCACGGTATTACCGATGAGTTTTTGGTAGATAAGCCAGAATACCAAGACGTTCACAATGAGTTTTTAGAGTTCATTAAAGGGGCAGAGCTGGTGGCTCACAACGCGTCCTTCGATGTCGGCTTTATGGATCATGAATTTGGTATGCTCAATTCACAGATCGGCAAAACGGTTGACTACTGTAAGGTGACCGATACGCTGGCTATGGCGAAGAAAATCTTCCCGGGCAAGCGAAACAATCTTGATGTCCTCTGTGACCGATATGGTATCGATAACTCCCATCGTACGCTACACGGGGCATTACTCGATGCGGAGATTCTTGCCGACGTCTACCTGTTGATGACAGGTGGGCAAACCTCATTGCAATTCAATGCGGGAAGTTCAAGTGAGGGTGGTGAATCCATAAAACGTGCCGCCAGCGGACGAAAAGCGCTAAAGGTTTTGCGTGCAAGCGCCGATGAAATAGAAGCCCACCAAAGTAGATTAGATATCGTCGAGAAAAGCGGAAGCTGTCTCTGGCGTCAATAGGAGAAAAGATGTTGAGGATTTGGATTGCCATTGTCGCCATTTTGTTTAGCGCGTTAGGCTATAGCGCTGAAGAGTCCTCTATGTCTCTATTAGACAACCGCTTTCGCGTCGACCCCTCGATCAAACAAATTACTTTTGTGATTTACCGAGCGAAAAGGTCTCAGCCAGTGGTTCTTGTCAGACCTGATGGTAAAAAGTATTACGCATGGCGTAGTCCTGACAACGTGCGTTGGTATCAAGAGTCGTCAATGGACATTGTTTCTATTGATAATCCCATGCCTGGACCTTGGCAGGCGATTGGTAAAGTCACACCGAAAAATAAAATTAAAATGATATCTCATCTTGAGCTTTCTACTGACAAGATGCCAAGCCGGCTTTATCAAGGTGAATCGATTAAGTTTAATGCACGTCTGACATCAAATGATCAACCGCTGGTACTACGTGATTTTCTAGATCGCGTTAAGCTGAAGGTGACGTTTACCAAGTACATCGAAAATGAAGATGAACTTATTAAAGAAGCCAAGCCTGTTCCAGAAGTTATCGGCGAGTTTGCCGATGATGGACAAAATTTGGATGAGGTGGCGGGTGACGGCATTTTTACTGTTTCTTTGCCAATTACCAGTGCACCAGGTAAATATCGAGTAAGAGTTACCTCAGGTAATGGGGTGTTTTTACGGGCACAAGAGCAAGAGGTGCTTGTCTACCCGACACCATTACAGACGACTTTTATTCAGTCTCGTGACGCTATGAGTCCAAATAAAATAATTATCGCAGGTGAGCAGGGAATGATTTTGCCTGGTTCAATTGCAGGGCGCATTGAACATACTTCGCCTGAAGGACAGTTAATATCGGTACAAGGTTCGGCAGAGGCAGAGAGCAACAAGCTTGAGTTAGAGATTCCTTACAGCGAAACCATTGGCCTTTATACGTGGACAGGAGAAGCATTTGCAACTGAAATGGGCTCTGAACGACCACTAATTTTCCAGATGACAGAGCATTCGTATAGCGTCGTTGCTGAAGTGGATATGGCGGAGACTCGCCGACTACAGGAAGAGGAACGCCTCATACAGCAAAAACGTTTAGAAGAACTGCAATTAATTCAGATGCGAGAAGAAAAACGCACGCGTACCATGATTATTATCGGCGTGGGTAATGTAGTGATGATTCTTCTTGGTTTAGTGGTATGGTTTGTTATGCGTAAACTGAAAGCTAGCAAACAAGCAATTCCTGAGATGCAGTTGGAAATGCCGAAGAAGTAATGGCGTTATTTGATGCACATTATAAAATTCTGAGACTAAAAAGGGCTGCAGAGCAGCCCTTCGTCATAGCAGTTATCTTTACGCGACTTCATCCATTTTTGAACAAAGCTGCGGTTGCGGCTTTGCTGCCAGTTCTTCCGGACTAAAGTCATCGACGTTGATTACATACAAGCGCTGCACTTCAGCTTCACGCAGTAACGTCGCTTCGTTGGCATCAATAATACCTTTTTCTAAACCAATAGCAGCGACTTCATCCAAACGTAGGAATGGGCGGCGCTTACCTGTCTCTTTACAGATTTTGTCGAACACAGGCTCAGCTTGAAGGATGATTTCAAGCGCTTGTTCGATACGACCAACGGCATTGAATTCACTTGCTGCAAAGTACTGGTTACGGCCAATTCGAGAGCGAGTTTCACTCGGTGTCTGTAAGATCTGAGCAACTTGGCTATCGAGCTTATCGCTTGGCGTTTGACGTACGCGACCAAATGGTAAGATTAATAGGCGTAATGCTTTGCCCAACCACTTGTTCGGGAAGTTGGCTAAGAACTCGTCTACGGCAAGCTCAGTCTGCTTGAGACTATCTTGCAACCCCCAATGTACTAGTGGTAGATCCTCTGTATGACGTCCATCACTTTCGTAACGCTTTAAGGTAGCTGAACCTAGATATAGTTGGCTCAAAATATCACCTAGACGTGCAGACAGACGTTCCTTGCGTTTCAGGGAACCACCTAAAACAGCCATTGAAATGTCTGATAGGAGTGCAATATTTGCACTGTAGCGGTTTAGTTGCTGGTAGTAGCGAGTAGTTGAGTCTTTGACTGGTGCATCTGAGAAGCGGCCATCGGTTAGACCAAGCCAGAAACTACGAACTAGGTTACTCATAGCAAAGCTCACGTGTCCTGCCAATGCTGAGTCAAACTTGTCTAGGGCGTCAGATGCTTCAGAGTAGGCCGCGTTCATTTCTTCTAAAACAAAAGGATGACAACGAATTGCCCCTTGGCCGTAGATAATCATAGAACGAGTCAGAATATTTGCTCCTTCTACCGTAACCGCTATGGGTGCACCTTGATACCCACGCGCAAGGAAGTTCGATGGCCCCATACAGATCCCTTTACCACCGAGGATATCCATGGCATCAATAACGCTGTGTTGCATTCTGTGGGTACAGTGGTATTTCACGATCGCAGAGATGACTGAAGGCTTTTCTCCCAAGTCGATACCTGCCACGGTTAGAGTGCTGGCAGCATCCATAACATAAGCGTTACCACCTAATCGTGCTAATGGCTCTTCAACCCCTTCCATATGACCAATTGGTTGTTTGAATTGGCGACGGATTCGAGCGTAAGCGCCAGTTGCCAGCGCTGCGGTTTTAATTCCACCAGTCGAGTTTGAAGGTAGCGTGATACCACGGCCAACAGACAGGCACTCAACCAGCATACGCCAGCCTTGTCCTGCCATTTTTGGGCCGCCAATGATAAAGTCGAGCGGAACAAATAAATCTTCACCACGAGTCGGGCCATTTTGGAAGGGCACATTGAGTGGGAAGTGGCGATTACCTATCTCGACACCTTTCAGGTGGGTGGGAACGAGCGCGCAAGTGATGCCAAGATCTGGCTTGTCACCAAGCAAGCCTTCTGGATCGCGCAGTTTAAATGCTAAGCCAAGTACAGTGGCAACAGGAGCAAGAGTAATGTAACGCTTGTTCCACGTTAGGCGCATACCCAGCACCTCTTTACCTTCCCATTGACCTTTACACACCACGCCAAAATCTGGAATTGAACCAGCATCAGATCCAGCTTCTGGGCTAGTTAAAGCAAAGCATGGAATTTCTTTGCCTTCGGCAAGACGAGGCAAGTAATGATCTTTTTGCTCTGTAGTACCATAGTGTTGCAGAAGCTCGCCTGGCCCTAATGAGTTGGGAACACCAACGGTAGAAGAAAGCACGCTTGAAACACCGGTTAGCTTTTGCAGCACTAATGATTGAGCGTAAGCGGAGAACTCAAGGCCACCATATTTTTTCTTAATGATCATGGCAAAGAACTTGTTGTCTTTTAGGAATTGCCAAACTTCAGGTGGTAGGTCGGCTAATTCGTGTGTGACTTTATAGTCATTCACCATAGCGCAAACTTCGTTAACCGGGCCGTCTAAGAAGGCTTGTTCTTCAGCACTGAGTTGCGGTGTCTGGATGCTGTGCAGTTTTTTCCAGTCAGGTTTACCTTTAAACAGCTCGGCTTCCCACCAAACCGTACCCGCATCGAGTGCTTCTTTCTCAGTCTGAGACATTGCAGGAAGCACTTTTTTAAACAGCTCAAGCGCTTTTTTGCTGATCAGTGATTGTCTGATAGATGGGACTGCGAGGATTGTTATTGCGGCAATAAATAGAATCCAACTAAGTGAGCCTGCAGTCCCTAAAATAGAGAGTACAACCATAGTGGCAGTAAGAGCAGCGATTGACAGTGACAGTGAGCTGCGATGATATAAGCAGGTCGCAAGTACTGCAGTAAAGCCAAGTATAGAGAGCAAGATGTCCATATGTATGTTCCTTTATTACGGCGAAATGTGTTCTGTTTTATGCCGATAACACGTAAGAGGTCTAACCAGTTAAGTGTAATCAAAATATTAACAAAATGTAAAACGGGTAATTGCTTAAAAAGTGATCCAAGTAGAGTGAAAAGTCTAAAAATGATGGGCTATGCGGATTTTGTGAACCAAGATTTGCACCAAAGCGGGAATTGTTATCAGTCAGCTATCGACAGTGAGAATTGTTTGAGTAAACTCTGTAGATAACGTTTTCTGCTTTTACGCAGAGCCCTTTATTACAAAAATTAGAGATAAACCTATGTACCAGGACCTGATTAAAAACGAACTGACCGAAGCTGCTGATGTTCTGAATAAGTTTTTAAGTGATGAGACCAACATTGCTCAGATCGAAGCCGCGGCAAAAATGCTGGCGGATTCATTTAAGCAAGGTGGTAAAGTACTTTCTTGTGGTAATGGTGGTTCACACTGTGATGCGATGCATTTTGCGGAAGAGCTGACAGGTCGTTACCGTGAAAATCGTCCTGGCTTACCAGGTATTGCTATTTCTGATCCAAGCCATTTGTCTTGCGTCAGTAATGATTTTGGTTATGAGTATGTGTTCTCTCGTTATGTGGAAGCGGTGGGAGCTAAGGGTGATGTACTATTTGGTTTATCGACTTCTGGCAACTCAGGCAATATTCTGAAAGCGATCGATGCTGCTAAAGCGAAAGGGATGAAGACCATTGCACTTACAGGCAAAGATGGCGGGAAAATGGCGGGCCTAGCGGATATCGAAATTCGTGTTCCACACTTTGGCTATGCAGATCGAATTCAAGAGATCCATATTAAGATTATCCACATAGTGATTCAATTGATCGAAAAAGAAATGGAAAAGTAATTTTCCGAATGGTTTAAACCGTATCCGTATTTTAGGCGGGTACGGTTGTTTTAACAGGGAGCTTTTTAAACCATGTGTGAATTGCTCGGAATGAGCGCCAATGTACCAACCGATATCTGTTTTAGCTTTACTGGGCTAATGCAACGTGGCGGAAATACAGGTCCGCACCGTGACGGTTGGGGAATTACCTTCTACGAGGGCAAGGGCTTTCGTAACTTTAAAGATCCAAATCCAAGCTGCGATTCAAAGATCGCAGAGCTTGTACAGAATTATCCGATCAAAAGCTGTGCGGTGATCAGTCATATTCGTCAGGCTAATCGTGGTGCGGTAAACCTTGAAAATACGCATCCGTTTACTCGTGAGCTTTGGGGCCGTTACTGGACCTTTGCGCACAATGGTCAATTAAGTGATTACCAAGACTTCGCGACTGGACGTCATCGCCCTGTTGGTCAAACCGACAGTGAGCTTTCGTTCTGTTGGCTACTAAAACAAATGGAAGACAAGTACCCGCAGCCGCCTCAAGACATGGTGGGCGTGTTCCGATTTATTGCCCAGTGCTGCGATAAGTTACGTGAAAAAGGGGTATTTAACTTGTTGCTGTCTGATGGTGAGTATGTCATGACTTACTGTACCAATCATTTGTATTGGATTACTCGTCGCGCACCGTTTGGTAAGGCGTCGCTGATTGACGAAGATGTGGAAATCAACTTTCAAGAAGAGACAACACCCAATGATGTTGTTTCGGTTATAGCAACCCAGCCACTGACTGATAACGAAACTTGGCACCGGATGAAACCAGGTGAGTTTGGTATTTTCCACTTTGGTGAATTGATTGATGGCAATGCTGACGAACTGGGCAATGTGGCTTTTGCACCAAAGAAGGTTAAAAGTCAGGCGCCAACTGAGCCGTTGGAGTAATAGAATCGCTCCGCTCTGAGATCGGGCTACGCCCGCGAGAATGTAGAACGCTTCGCTCCGAGAACGGACTCCGTCCTTCGAGAGGCGAACGTTATAGCTGCTGAGTAGGTATCCGATACAGAGTTTTTATGAGGGACTTACGTCTAAAATACAGAAAAAAGGTTGACACCTTAACGTCAACCTTCCAAAACTTTCTCGCTTCTCGCTTCTCGCTTCTCGCTTCTCGCTTCTCGCTTCTCGCTTCTCGCTTCTCGCTTCTCGCTTCTCGCTTCTCGCTTCTCGCTTCTCGCTTCTCGCTTCTCGCTTCTCGCTTCTCGCT
>NZ_LBLS01000018.1:0-227209 GCF_001188205.1 Vibrio sp. VPAP30 | reverse complement strand
TCGGTTTGTGCTTGGAGTCCTATGCAGTGTTCATGTTTGTTATCGGTCTCTCGATAGAGGAGCCAGCGTTCAATCGAACTACTACATGGAAAGCTTTAGTTGCAGCTAAAGCCTGGGTCTCACATTATCCGAAACTCATTAAATTAGGTAAATTGGATAAGGAAATTATCCATACAACTGTTCAAAAGGGATTCGCAACGCGTGGCATTTTTAATGTGCGTTGGTTTTAGTGATTAAGGTGGTATGCGGCGGCTCTTGTATTGCGTTGCTCACCCCTTAACAGGGCGTTAGGCAAAACGGAGGAAAGATGAGCATACCGGATTCTGTATTTGACATTAGTAAATGGGGAGCTTTCAAACTCCCGGCTATTTCGTTTGCATTTGCTACTTTGGTTTTAGTCTTTCGTGATTCGACGAACCCGGAAGAAATGGAGTTTGTGCAATACATAATCAGATATGGCTTGGGGTCAGCAGTTATCGCATATTGTCAGTCATTATCCTATTCGACATATGTTTTGAACAATGAAGGTAAAAACGATCTTCCAGCCTTTATCCAAGTCCTCTTTATGATTGTTCATATACTTTGGTTTGCATACTGGTTTTTGGGCCTTGCGTGCTATGCCTAACAATCAATGGAAGTCAGACTGCTAACCTGTGGCACTTTTGGTTCCGGTTAGCGACAGTGTTTATGGTGGCCTGGTTTGATTTTTGTGGCATTAGCAGCCACTTAACAGGGCGTTAGTTGCCGTATCAATATTGCATGTCCAATTTACTGTACAAGTGTGAGAGTGAAGACTATACTTGTTCCATTAAATGTACATGTGGAGGTTCTTATGAGAATCGTATCTTTTACTGAAGCTAGAAATGGTCTTAAAGCTGTTTTAGACGGTGTAGTTAATGACGCAGATACAACAGTCATTACACGCCGTGACTCTGAAGATGCTGTGGTTATGTCTTTAGATTACTACAATAGCCTAATGGAGACAGTGCACTTACTACGCTCTCCTCAAAATGCTGAACACCTAAACCGCTCGATTGCACAGTATCGTGCTGGTCAAACAACGGCACGAGATTTAATTGATGAGTAGTAGTCAACGTTTACTGTCGTGGACTGACGACGCTTGGGGTGACTACCTGTATTGGCAAACGCAAGACAAAAAAACGCTCAAGCGCATCAACAAACTCATCAATGATGTTAAGCGTTCTCCTTTTGAGGGCATTGGTAAACCTGAACCGTTAAAAGAGAACTTATCTGGTTTTTGGTCTCGTCGTATTGACGATACCAACAGGCTTGTTTATGCAGTCGATGATCAAGCGATAACGATAATTTCATGTCGTTACCACTACTAAATCAGGTTCAGCGGCCGGCACATAACAATCTGCTTAAGGCCGACTACCAAAGCTCGGAAATGTTGGTGCGGTGATTAAGGTGGCTTTATTGAGTGTAGTAGTGTGTTGCTCACCACTTAACACCGCGTTAGGCTAATTGGTATGTGAATCGCAGTCTCAAATGAGTGGTCATGCAATCTGTTGCTATTTGGTTTTGGGAGAATAAAATCGCCATACTTTGTTCTTTCTAAAGTAACGTTATGAGTATTGTCATTATCTTTATATCTGTGTTTCTCGTTAAGCTTGTGCTGGCTCAGTTTGGAATTACGTATAACCTATTTTCTGATGTGTTTAACCTAAGACTAGCTATCCTTGATTTTGTGCTGTTTGCTTCTGTATATGCCTCACTATCGTTTATTTATAGAAAGGTTAAATCACGTTTAAGCCTGTGCAAGTACTAAAGATTCGAAAATTAGCCTAACAAATTGCTCAAGACTGACTATCAACGTTCGGAGAATTTACTTCATAGTTTGCTCAGTGTGTACGGTGGTAGACTTGCATTTTTTAGTATATTTCCAGCCTCCTAGCAGGGCGTTGTGTTACTCATTGAAATTCAGCATAAAATTGGTAATTAGGTCTCACCTTTTATTGGCTGCTTATCCTAAGCTGTATGAGTCAATCCAACTAGAGGTACTCGCTATGGGTATAGAACGTCATGGAATCACATTGGGTATTGAACGTATTGGTTCGGAATCTGTTTTGGTGTTTAAGGCTACAGGTAAACTCACTCACGAAGACTATGAAGCAATTGTTCCAGTCTTGGATTCTAGCCTAGAGGGTATCAGCTCCAAGCATATAAAAATGTTAGTCGACATCACGGAGTTTTCTGGCTGGGAGCTACGGGCTGCATGGGACGACTTTCAACTTGGATTAAAGGTTGGCTTTAACATTGAGAAAATCGCTATCTATGGTAACAAGAACTGGCAGGAGTTAGCTGCCAAAATAGGCAGTTGGTTTATATCAGGTGAAATCGAGTCATTTGGCAGCTACGAGTCGGCAGCACAATGGTTAACCGAATAACAAACTGCTCAAGACGAACTGCCAACGCTCTGTGAATTGACTTAAAGTTTGCTCTGTGCTTATGGTGGTCTGACTAGCAGGGCGTTAGCTGGCAGTTAGTCAGAGGTTGCCAGCTAGAGCTTATGTTGAAGGGGCTTATTGCTTAGTTACTGATATGGATTCGACATTTGAAGATAGGTCAAAACGTACATTAACTCGAGTTTCCGCTCGTTCAAAGGTAACATCATCAAAATCAGTGGTTGCGATTTTAAAGCCATTTTTCGCAAACAGACTAGTGACCATAGTTCTTTGTTTATACTCAAGTGCAGACGCGAGTAACTTGTCCATATTTATCCCTCTAGATTCATTGCGTTTAGGGCTAAAGCATAGCCTATATTTTTATGAAATCAATTGTCTATTGGATTACTTCGGTTTATACAAGCGATGCGATATATTTAGCCATTCCCTATTTATATAAGAGTGGGTTGTAATAGTAGTTGTAGTTCTAGGTTAGGTGGTTATTTTGTGACATTAAGCCAATAGTTTTGGTTCTACTGTTAAGGGTACGAAATAATGATGAAATATTTCCTTACAGATCAGCTAGCAAACTGTTATAGACGGACTACCAACGCTCTCATTTTAAATTAAGTCTGCTCTAATCTTGTTTGAACAAGATTGAGCAGATGCTTAAAAAAATAGAAATGTTAGTTTCTCTAATACTTAAATTGTGCGACGATTTTCTCAAGTTTATGGCTAACTCCTGATACTTGCTCACTACACCTGACAGAGCCTGAGACCACCTCAAAGGTGTTGCCCGCCAAATGCGCAATTTCAGTGATGTTACGATCAATTTCAGCAGAGACCATTGATTGCTCTTCAGAGGCGGTCGCAATTTGTGTGTTCATGTCAAACATTTCGCCAATCTGCTCACTGATACCTTCAATGGCCGCCACTACTTTATGGGTGTGTTCGTTGGTCGTTCTTGCCTGAGCTGCGCTGGTTGCCATTTGATTGGCCGTTTGCGAAATACCCTGAGTAAGCGACTGAATCGTTGACTCGATTTGATGAGTAGAGTCATTGGTCATTAATGACAGCTGACGTACTTCATCAGCCACTACAGCAAAGCCACGACCACTTTCACCAGCTCGAGCAGCCTCTATAGCGGCGTTAAGTGCGAGCAGGTTAGTTTGTTCAGCAATACCTTGAATCGTAGAAACCACCTGATTAATTTCTCGACTTTGCTCTTCTAGTGAGACAACGTGGGTTTGAGATTCTTCGATACTTGCTGCTAACACATCAATTCGATCACCTGTTGCATGTGTCATATCCAGTGCATTCTGTGCTTCTGTTTTCACGCGCTCGGCATTGTGCGCTGCAGACTCAATATTCGCGGTGATCTCGTTAGTCGTCATGACCAACTCATTGACAGCGGTTGCGACAGACTCTGATTCCAGCTTCTGCTGCTCGGCGTTCTTCATACTCTTCGAAGCCGCTTGTTCTGAGCTGCATGAGCTTTCACTTAGTACTTCCATCACCGAGGCGACATCTTTTATGTGCTTGTGTAACTGGCTGACAAAGGTATCGAAAGAGTTAGCTAATTGAGCTAGTTCATCGTTACCTTTGGCGTTCATCCTGACGGTGAGATCGCCGCTGCCAGATGCGATATCTTTCATCAAGGCGTTGATGATTTTGATACGATTAAGAATACTTCTACCGATCACAAATAGCAGCAAAGAGAGCAGGGCAACCATAGTTAACCCGATCATTTGCAATTGCTGTTTTACTTGTACTGTCGCTAACGAGATTTCTTGCACGATAGCAGACTGTAACGAGGCGATTTCTTCTTCCGTATTGTGAACATTACTTCTAAGTTGACCTCTTAAACCTTCATTAGCGCTATAGCCCAATAACGTTCGAGCATTGATCAACTGCTCTGCTTTCGCTCGATAGTTAAAGAAGTAATTCGCTAACGATGGGTATTGGGCAACAGTCAATTCAAACTGACTTAGTGCATTGACTAAAAGCATTTCACTCTCTTGCGATATATCGGATAGATATCGGAAATCCGCTTCCATTAACTCAAATAGGGCGACTTTTAAGTTAATGTCACGTTGCTCAACGGCCAGTTGTCTTAGTTCAAGGCGAACTTGTTCCAACTGATTGATATAACTTGTTTCGCTGCCTTTTCCTTCAAGCAGATTGACTTGATTGACCAGTTGATGAAACTGAGCCTGATACTGTTCAAGTGTCTGCGAAATCGTTTGTGTCGATGAAGTAAAATCGAGATCGTTGAGCACCAAAGTGTTGGATAAATCCACTAGGCGATCAGTCATTTGATCGAAGGTAGTATCAAATCGCTTCGGGTACTTGAGATCCTTGCGTGCTAAGAAGTCCTTCTCGTGACGTCTTAACATCAACAAGTCGACCTCGCTGGCTAAGTTTTGGCTAGCTGCATGCTCTAGGGATTGAAGCCTTTGCAAGCTAGAGTGCTCAACGAAGCCATACAGGCCAACAAAAATCAAAAGCATGGCGTTAATAAGAAATAGTTTTGCGCGAATAGATAAGGTAAAACCTTTGGAATGCTGAGTGCTTGGAGTACGG
Organism: Vibrio sp. VPAP30; assembly: GCF_001188205.1. NCBI lineage: Bacteria > Pseudomonadati > Pseudomonadota > Gammaproteobacteria > Vibrionales > Vibrionaceae > Vibrio > Vibrio sp. VPAP30. The sequence continues at coordinate 222,221 of NZ_LBLS01000018.1, read as the reverse complement.
TCCATGAGCACCTCCCTGATAGCCTAGTGACGTCGGTAGCTTACTTATGTGACATTTTTATAAAATATTTATGACACATTTATAAAACTAATAGCAGTGCACCACGTCTTTGCAAGTTTCGAGAGATAAAAAAACGCACCCAGGCGATGCGTTTAATATGTGCTAGGAACGATGACTAGATTAGCCTTTTACGTCGAAATCAATCTTGCTGGCACCTGTAAAGACCTGAAAACGTAAACCTTTTGCACGAGCAATCGTGGTAATGCCAAATTTCTCAGCGAGCTCTAACCCCATTTGCGTAACGCCAGAACGAGATAACAGAACTGGTATCCCCATTTGCGCCACTTTAATCACCATTTCAGAAGTAAGGCGACCGGTGGTGTAAAAAATCTTGTCTTCACCAGACTCTTGATTAAGCCACATTTCACCTGCCAACGTATCTACGGCATTGTGACGACCCACATCTTCAACGAAAGAGAGGACTTCATTACCTTTGCACACCGCACAACCATGAACCGCACCCGCTTTTTTATACGTGTCGTTGTAATGAGTTAATGCTTCCAGTGCGGAATAGATTTCAGATTGCTTTAGAGGGACTTGAGGAACTTGATAGCCTTCGAGCTGCTTCATCACATTGCCATACATGGTGCCTTGCCCGCAGCCAGAAGTGACGGTCTTTTTCTTGAGTGCGCTTTCGACTTGTTGAATGTCTTCTTTAGTGATTACCGCTGCTGTGTGCGTCTCCCAGTCAATAATGACAGACTCCAACGATTCAGGATCACTGATAAAGCTTTGGTTTTTCAAATATCCGAGAACCAAGGACTCAGGACGAGATCCTAACGTCATTAAGGTTACGACTTCTTTCCAGTTCAGCATCACCGTAAGAGGGCGTTCACAGGCGATCTGCTTGGTCAGCCTTTCACCGTATTCATCAAACACTTCTACTTCGATGGTTTGCAAAGGGTTCTCACTGGTTTTAATAATGTTTGGTTTAACCACAGACGTTTCCTATCTAAATTCTCAGTATTATTTTTGCTACTTGTTGCTTGCAATTAGCGTTCCTATTTGTCGATCCTCTAATTTTGACAAACCAACGCCATCTCAGTCAGAAATTTCAACTAAATTGGTTGAATATAAAGCAAGTCAGTTATGGGTACAGATATTGCTAGCAGCATGAGCATATAACTCTAATCAAGTGATTTGTGTAAATCCATTAAATATCAAATTCGACGCTGGTGAACCATGTCAAAACATCAAACTGTGACTGAAAAAGTAGAAAAATCTGAAGAGCTATGGCCAATTGAATGCCAACTCGTCGCACATGAAATCGCCACAGGCCTATGGACGACAACGCAATGGCAATTAGCTTCATTCGACATTACTCCAAACCAAGCAAATACCTCGGTTGCTTTGCTTCAATTACACCGAGATGAGCGCACCGATTATCGCTTTAACCTAAGTTCAACTCAGCCAAAACTGTTTTTGGTCTTAGACAATGTCGATTCTGATGAGACGCCAAACATTGTAACGCTAACAGCGTCACAAAGTGTCGCAGGCCAATATATGGATGGTGATTACTTGGTACTATCTAATGATATGCCACTCCCTGTTCAAGCGTGGATGGAAGCATTTATTGGTCGACATGGGGAGCTACTCGAACAAAGACGCAAAAAACGTAAAGGGGCAGGTAGAGCAAGTGGCAACTAGTTTTTTTAATCGTTGGTCTAAAAAGAAATTAGAAGGTGAAAGCTCTTCTCAAGATGAGCCTTTAGTCGATCTCGATCAAGAAGTCGTCGAAACCCAGTCAGAGATAGCAGGGGAGCCAGAAACCGCTTTAGAACCAAGCAGCCAAGAGGTTGAAGATTCAGCGCAATCTGAGGCGAATATCGCTTCACTTCTCGCACCACAAGCAGAGTCTGCGGTAAAAAAAGCGGCGCTAAGGAAGCTGTTCCTATCGGGGCAGTTTAGTGAAGTCGATGGCCTGAATGATTATGATCACGACTATAAAGCAGTAAAAAGCCTCTCTTCAGATGTTGCTGAAAAACTTCGCGATTGGATGCAATCCGATGAGGAAGAGGTAGACAATAATACTCAGCTGATAAGCAGTGATGATGACTTAGCTAAGCATGATGAAGTTGAAGAACAAACGATAAGCGATTCGTCGCAATCGATAGAAAGTACAGAAACAGTGGGACAAAATATACCACACAAAGAATAGGTACATTTTGACTAAATCATCAATTTACGGAGTGGGACAAATTGTCTCACTCCGTTTTTTTATTGTGTAATTGGTTATCGAATAACAATAAAGCATTGATTTAATGGGTATATAAAGTTGGTACAGCAATTGCTTTTACTCGCCTAAGTGAATATTCCGTTCTACTGGAACAGAGCAATGCTAAAAGAACTACTACAAGAATCAACATCGGCAAACGGAAAGGCGCGACGCTATGCGTTTGAGAATACCGTTGAGCTAACCAATCTTATTCCACCAACCGTCAGCTATGAAAGTGGCGGTAATACACTCATCGTTGGCCCTACATCCATAATTGAGAGCGCCGCTGCTCAGTTAGAGCAGTTAAAAAGTATCACCTTGCTTTCTACTGACGGTGAGAAAGGTGATTCTAACAACCTCTATTTTGCCAGCTCAGTTCAAGTATCGGGTTTTCTAGGGACGTTTACCGTCGTTACCGAGAACAACGGAATTGAAAGTAATCTTGCGCAGGCTGCTATCAACAATGATTGCTTCGATATCGTTCTAGACTTGTGCCTTAGCAGCTGTATGAGTGAAGAAGTCCCAGTACCTGGCTATTACCCAGTGGGGCGCGGTTATCCAAAACTCGCAGAGGCGCTGGAAGAGATCCCGACTCTGATGGGCACGTTTGATAAACCCAAGTTCTTTCGTTTAGACACAGACTTATGTGCGCATAGCTCTCGTGGCGTGAAAGGGTGTGAGCGATGTGTTGATGCTTGTCCAGCAGGTGCATTGTCTAGTGAAGGTACAGATAAAACAGGGCATAGAATCGAGATTAACTCTTACCTTTGTCAAGGTGTGGGCACTTGTGCAACCGCGTGTCCGACAGAGGCGATTCATTACGCGCTTCCTACTCCGCAAGAAACCCAGAAATTCATAGAGCGCACACTGGCAAACTATGAGCAAGCGGGTGGGCAAGATCCTATCGTTTTAATTTGTAGCTCACGCCATGAACAATACAACGTGATGGCACTTAAAGCCCTGCCAGATAATGTGGTTCCTGTTGTTGTAGAAGAACTGCCTTCAGTTGGGATTGATTCGTGGTTTGCAGCTTTAGTAAATGGGGCAACTCAAGTACTGTTTGCCGCTAGTCGTTTTATGCCAGAAACCATTCTTCGTGTCCTCAACAACGAAGTGGCCACTGCGCAAGAATTACTGACTCAGCTCGGCATTGCAAAAGAGACCGTAGATATTCTTTATCTAGAATCGCTGAGAGAAGGGGCACCAACGCTTTGCTCCGAATCGTTTGATTTGGCATTGGGCGATCTTCAAGGGAATAAACGTCAACGTCTTTTCACCGCACTGGATTCTCTCGCACAAGCTCGTATTCCTGTTGAGAACATCGTTGAACTGCCAGAAAGTGCGCCTTACGGTAATGTCAGCTGTGAAAGTAAAGATTGTACCTTGTGTATGAGTTGTGTCGCGGTTTGTCCTACCCGAGCATTGCATACCGACGGCTCTTCTCCTTCACTTCAATTCGTCGAGCAAGACTGCATTCAATGTGGGCTATGTGCTAAAGCGTGTCCTGAACAAGTTTTGACTCTGACGCCTCGTATGAACTGGGACAAAAAGAGTCGACAGCAAGCCCAAGTCATCCATCAGGAAAAAGCAGCCGAGTGTGTACGCTGCCACAAACCTTTTGCACCGCAGTCGATGATTGACATGCTACAAAGTAAGTTACGCGGTCACTCTCATTTTGCCGATGAAGCAGCTCTGAATCGCATTGCTATGTGTGAAGACTGCCGAGTGGTGGACATGTTTGAGTCCATGGCAGAAGACCCAACCAAACAATTAAATTATTAAGGTGTGAGTACGATGGATAATCAACAACAAACAATTCGTGCAGATATCTACCTACTGCTGTCAACGCTATACCGTCAGCAGCCATCAACTGAACTGATCGATTTCCTGTCCCAACTAGAGACAGAGCAAGCAGAAAGTGCCATGCAGCTGGCTTGGCAAAAAGTGAAATCAGCAGCAATCGAAAGCAGCCAAGAGCAGTTAGTAGATGAATACCAAGAGCTATTTATTGGCATTGGTCGTGGTGAAGTAGTGCCTTTTGCTTCTTGGCATCTAACAGGTTCGCTTATGGAAAAGCCGCTTGCATCTATTCGTCATGATCTTGGCCTTCTTGGCTTAGAGCGAGAAGAGCAAGTAAAAGAGCCAGAAGATCACTTTTCGGCACTCTGTGAAGTGATGTCGGTCCTTACCGAAGAAGATGAAGAGCTACAGCAAGTGTTCTTTAACAAACATTTAGGTACATGGTTCAACTCTCTAGTGAAGCAAGTGAAAGAGGCGAAGAACGCGAGTTTTTACTTGGCCGTAGCCGAACTGACGAACGCATTTATGACTCTAGAGCAGGTGCGTTTCAGTGCCAATCTGCAAAACAGCAAAAATAAATTAAAAATTGATGTGAAAAACGTGACTGAGTATGAGCAGCCTCAGCAATAACGTCTCGCGTCGATAGCAATACCTACTAAAAAGGGTAAGGAAGCAATAATGAAAGATAATAAAGAGTTAAATCAAAGCCGTAGGGATCTTCTCAAAGGCTTAACGACCGCAGCAGTCGCTGGAGCCGTAGTCGCTGGCACTACCAAAGTGGCTAGCGCTGCAGAATCTGTAGAAGTGAAACAAGACGAAAAGAAAACAGGTTATCACGAGACTCAACATATTCGTGACTACTACGAAACGCTATAGGAGCTAACCAATGAAATTAGTCAAACGCTCCGATAATGTGAGCAAAGAACAGAATCAGTTAGGTGTATCGAGACGTGCCTTCATGAAAAACAGCTCGCTTGCTGCTGGTGGCGCCGTCGTTGGTGCGAGTTTGTTTGCACCCGGCATGATTAAAAAAGCTGAAGCGAAAGCTGTTGATCCTAATGCAAAAACAGAGATCAAACGTACCATCTGTTCTCACTGTTCTGTTGGTTGTGGTATTTACGCTGAAATTCAAAACGGCGTATGGACGGGCCAAGAGCCTGCTTTCGACCACCCATTTAACGCTGGTGGACACTGTGCGAAAGGCGCAGCATTACGTGAGCACGGACATGGTGAACGTCGCTTAAAGTACCCGATGAAACTTGAAGGCGGTAAGTGGAAGAAGCTTTCTTGGGATCAAGCGATTGAAGAGATCGGCAACAAGGTTCTGGATATTCGCAAAGAATCTGGCCCTGACTCTGTCTACTGGCTAGGTAGTGCGAAGCACAGCAACGAACAAGCGTATATGTTCCGTAAAATGGCGTCACTTTGGGGCACCAATAACGTCGATCACCAAGCGCGTATCTGTCACTCAACAACCGTAGCAGGTGTAGCCAACACTTGGGGTTACGGCGCGATGACTAACTCGTTTAATGACATGCATAACTGTAAGTCGATGCTATTCATTGGTTCAAACCCGGCAGAAGCTCACCCAGTTGCAATGCAGCACATCCTGATCGCGAAAGAGAAGAACAACTGTAAGATCGTTGTTGCTGACCCGCGTCGCACGCGCACTGCTGCAAAATCGGATCACTATGTCTCTCTTCGTCCTGGTTCAGACGTTGCTTTCATTTGGGGTATTTTGTGGCACGTTTTTGCTAACAAATGGGAAGACAAAGAGTTCATCCGTCAACGCGTATTTGGTATGGACGAAATCCGCGAAGAAGTCGCCAAGTGGGGCCCAGCGGAAGTTGAACGCGTTACTGGCGTGTCTGAAGCGGATGTTTACAAGACAGCTAAACTACTTTCAGAAAACCGCCCAGGATGTGTGGTTTGGTGTATGGGTGGTACTCAGCATACCACAGGTAACAACAACACGCGTGCTTACTGTGTGCTAGAGCTTGCGCTTGGCAACATGGGTAAATCGGGTGGTGGTGCGAACATCTTCCGTGGTCACGACAACGTACAGGGTGCAACAGACCTTGGCGTTCTATCTCACACACTTCCTGGCTACTACGGCCTTTCTGATGGCGCTTGGAAGCACTGGTCGAAAGTTTGGAATCTAGAGCACAAATGGGTGCAAGATCGATTCGATCAAAATGAGTATCGCGGCAAGAAACCGATGAATAACATGGGTATTCCTGTGTCACGTTGGATCGATGGTGTTTTAGAAAACAAAGACAACATCGAGCAAAATGACAATATCCGCGCCATGTTTTATTGGGGCCACGCGGTAAACTCGCAAACACGTGGCGTTGAAATGAAGAAGGCGATGCAGAAGCTGGATATGATGGTCATCGTTGACCCATACCCAACAGTTGCAGCGGTAATGAACGATCGTACCGATGGCGTTTATCTTCTACCTGCAACGACCCAATTCGAAACGTACGGCAGTGTAACGGCGTCTAACCGGTCTATTCAGTGGCGCGACAAGGTGGTTGATCCTCTGTTTGAATCAAAACCTGACCACGAAATTATGTACTTGCTGACCAAGAAACTGGGTTTTTCAGAGCAGTTGTTCAAGAACGTGAAAGTGGAAAACAACCAACCTGTAATCGAAGACATTACCCGTGAGTTTAACCGCGGTATGTGGACGATTGGTTACACAGGTCAAAGCCCTGAGCGTTTAAAAGCGCACCAACAGAACTGGCACACATTCCACAAAACCTCACTAGAAGCTGAAGGGGGTGTTGCTCACGGTGAAACCTACGGTCTACCTTGGCCATGTTGGGGCACACCAGAAATGAAGCACCCTGGTACGCATATTCTTTACGATACGTCTAAGCCAGTGGCTCAAGGCGGCGGTAACTTCCGCGCACGCTTTGGCGTTGAATTCGAAGGCACTAATATCCTTGCCGAAGATAGCTACTCAAAAGGTTGTGAGATTGAAGATGGTTACCCAGAATTCAGCGACAAGTTATTGAAGTCTCTCGGTTGGTGGGATGATCTTACCGCTAAAGAGAAAGCAGCAGCGGTAGGTAAAAACTGGAAGACAGACCTATCTGGCGGTATTCAGCGTGTTGCAATCAAGCATGGATGTATTCCTTTCGGTAACGCGAAAGCGCGTGCTGTGGTTTGGACCTTCCCTGACCGCGTACCACTTCACCGTGAACCGCTCTACACACCACGTCGCGACCTTGTTGCCGATTACCCAACATGGGACGACAGCGAGTCTATCTACCGTCTACCAACCATGTACAAGTCGATTCAAGATAAAGATGTATCGGGTGAGTACCCAATCATCCTAACCTCGGGTCGTCTGGTTGAGTACGAAGGTGGTGGTGAAGAGACGCGTTCGAACCCATGGCTAGCTGAGCTTCAACAAGAAATGTTTGTTGAAGTGAACCCGAAAGATGCCAATGATCTTGGCTTCAAAGATGGTGAAATGGTTTGGGTTGAAGGCGCAGAGAAAGGCCGTATTCATGTTAAAGCGATGGTCACGCGACGCGTTAAACCGGGTATGGCATTTATTCCATTCCACTTCGGCGGCAAATTCCAAGGTGAAGATCTTCGCGGCAAGTACCCAGAAGGTACCGACCCATACGTTATTGGTGAATCTGCCAACATCGCCACGACTTACGGTTATGACCCTGTCACGCAAATGCAGGAAACCAAAGTCACCCTATGTAACATTCGCAAAGCTTAAGGAGTCAACAAATGGCTAGAATGAAATTCCTTTGTGACACCAAGCGCTGTATCGAATGTAACGGCTGTGTCACTGCGTGTAAGAACGAAAATGATGACGCTCTAGAGTGGGGTATCCAACGTCGCCGCGTCGTCACTTTGAACGATGGTGAACCGGGTGAGAACTCGATTTCTGTTGCTTGTATGCACTGTACCGATGCGCCTTGTATGGCGGTTTGTCCGGCGGACTGTTTCGAGCACACGGAAGATGGCATCGTACTACACAACAAAGATCTTTGTATCGGTTGTGGTTACTGCTTGTTTGCTTGCCCGTTTGGTGCTCCTCAGTTCCCTAAACAGGAAGCGTTTGGTGAGCGCGGCAAAATGGACAAGTGTACCTTCTGTGCAGGTGGTCCTGAAACGGAAGCGGGCTCTGTTGAAGAGCGTCAGAAGTACGGTGCGAACCGTATTGCTGAAGGTAAACTACCGATGTGTGCTTCACTATGTTCTACCAAAGCGCTGTTGGCAGGTGATGCCGAGAAGGTGTCTGACATCTTCCGTCAACGTGTTGTAGAGCGTGGTGCTAAAGGCGCTGGTTGGACAGATGGTAACGATCTGTCTTACGACGCAACGAAAAGCTAAGACTGGAGAGATTCATGTTTTCAATGTTTAAACGTGCATCTCTTGTAATGCTGTCAATGATGGCAGCATTACTCTTTGCTTTATCGCTGCCTGCGCATGCTGAGCAAAAAGAGTCTGAAGTTGCACAACGTGAAATGACCCAATTGGCAGGAGCCGATTTCTGGCGTCAAGTTCGTCAAGGCGAAGAGGGCTACACGACGTCTCAGTTCCCTGAGCATGGAATGCTAATCAGTACCCCAGGTCAAACTTGGTACATTTTGAAAGAGAAATGGATGTCACCAGCGGGAGCTGTGGCGATTTTCGGTAGTATCGCATTCGTTACCTTAATGTACATTGTGATTGGCCCACTCATGTTGAGTGCGCCAAGGACGGGTAAGAAGATCAAACGATGGTCTCGACTGGATCGTGCCTTGCACTGGAGTATGGCATTTACCTTCTTAACACTCGCGTTTAGCGGGCTGATGTTGGTTTACGGCAAACATTTCCTTAAGCCGTACATTCCATCAGAGCTTTGGGGCTTCATCATCATGTTGGCGAAGCAATACCATAACTACATTGGCCCCATCTTCTACGTGTTACTGCTATGTGTACTGATTAAGTGGTGGCGTAAATCGATCTTTAAGAAAGTCGATATTGCTTGGTTTATGAAGCTCGGTGGTATGGTCGGCAAACACAAAGGTTCACATCCTTCGGCAGAGTTTTCAAACGCAGGTGAAAAAGCACTATTTTGGTTGCTTATTGTTGTGGGCTCTGTGGTTGCGATTAGTGGTCTGGTGTTAGATTTCCCAATCTTTGGTCAGACTCGCCGTGATATGGAACTATCAAACCTAGTCCATATGTTAGCGGCACTCATTCTGATCTGCGGTTTCGTGTTCCATATCTACATCGGTCTGTTCGGTATGGAAGGTGCACTAGAAGGTATGGTCACGGGTGAGGTTGACGAAACCTGGGCGAAAGAACACCACGATCTTTGGTATCAAGAAATGATGGAAAAAGAGCGTCAAGAGCAGGGAGTGAATGTTACGGCTAATAACTCTGATAACCAAGTAAAAGGAGCGCAGACAAATGAACAAACCTCATAAGGGTATTTGGGTTGCGTACATCCTAAGCTGCTTTACACCGTTTACCTGCTTAATTTCAGGTGTGATAGCCATCATTTATGCGGGATACCGTTTAGATAAGGGAGAGGATGGGGAGGTCATTGACTCTCATTACTACGGGCTGATTAGAACCTTCTTCCTCAACCTGACTTACTTCGTAGTGTTGATCATTACGGTCGCGACGTCGAATGGTGTTCTTATTGGTGTGAATGACTACTGGTATAAGAACCATTTGATTGATGACATCGCTTACTATATCCCTTATGTAGGCATGTTATTCGGTTTGATTGCCATCGCGTTCTGGTTTGTTCGTATGTTCCAAGGTATGAATAAGCTAAAAGAGAACCAACCATTTAGCTTCTCTAAAGGTCCAAACCTTTAAATTTGAACCCAATCTAAATAAGCCCTGAACATTCAGGGCTTTTTTGCACTACAATAACCCGCCTCAATCTGGTGCGCTTATCCCCATAACCGTGCATTGCTTCACCAAAGGTGTGCGTCCGATTCCTTTGGCTGATTTCTAGCTACTAGATAAAATATCGATTATTCATAAGCTTAGTTCTAATTTATAGAATCATAACTTACTGGCATGCAACTTGCCGTATCAGTGCTTCAAGCAATATCACCAATGTGGTGAGCAACGTTATATGACGCACAGGAAAAGTGCGCGACAACAAAAATGGAGACTTATACGAATGAGCGTAACAGCAAGTCAGGTTCATGGAGCCGTTCAAACCCTGACTCAAAGTTCGGACACACTTTTTCTTCTTCTTGGTGCCATCATGGTGTTCTTAATGCACGCTGGATTTGCCTTTTTGGAAGTTGGGACGGTAAGGCATAAAAACCAAGTGAATGCGTTAGTCAAAATCCTTGCTGACTTTGGTATTTCAGCGCTTGCATACTTCTTTATTGGCTATTGGGTCGCGTATGGTGCTAACTTTTTCTCCGACGCTCAAACTTTGTCACAGGGTAACGGATATGAGCTAGTTAAGTTCTTCTTCCTACTTACATTTGCAGCAGCAATTCCTGCTATTGTTTCGGGTGGTATCGCTGAGCGTGCACGTTTTTATCCTGTATTAGTTGCAACATTCTTTACTGTCGGATTAGTTTATCCCGTCTTTGAAGGCATGATCTGGAACGGTAACTTTGGCCTGCAGGCTTGGTTCGAAACACAGTTTGGCTATGGATTCCATGACTTTGCTGGTTCAGTCGTAGTGCACGGGGTTGGCGGTTGGATAGCATTAGTTGCCGTTATCTTCCTAGGTATGCGTAAAGGGCGTATTAGAGCAGGTAAGCATACCAACTTCGCACCTTCAAACATCCCATTCTTAGCATTGGGTGCATGGATTCTTTGTGTTGGCTGGTTTGGTTTTAATGTGATGTCAGCGCAAACATTGAATGGCATCAGCGGGCTAGTTGCCATGAACTCTTTGATGGCAATGGTTGGCGGTATCATTGCAGCCTTAATCGCAGGCAAAAACGACCCAGGTTTTATTCATAATGGCCCTTTAGCTGGACTTGTCGCCATTTGTGCTGGCTCCGACTTAATGCATCCTATTGGATCTCTGATTACCGGCGGTGTTGCTGGTGCACTGTTTGTCTATCTGTTTACCTATCTTCAAAACAAAACTAAGATCGATGACGTGCTTGGCGTATGGCCTCTACACGGCGTTTGCGGCGCATGGGGTGGAATCGCTGCAGGAATCTTTGGTCAAAGTGCGCTAGGGGGCTTAGGAGGCGTGAGTTTTTCCGTTCAGCTACTCGGTACGGTAGTGGGTATTGCCATAGCATTGATTGGTGCGCTAATAGTCTACGGAGTTATCGATAAAGTCTCTGGTTTACGTTTATCTGAAGAAGATGAGTTTAACGGTGCAGACTTAGCGATTCATAAGATTTCAGCAACAAACGAAGACTAATCTTTTGCACACTCAATAGATAAGGCAGCCAAGTTAGGCTGCCTTTTTGTTCCACCTCACAAAATCTAGGTAAAACAATGCATATTTCGACCATGGTCTAATTTGCAGCGCTAGGGAAGGGAGAGAGAGGGTGCTAAGCTAAACTTAAGAACACTAACAAGGAAGTAGTATGAATTTCCCTTATCGTAATGTAGTCATCTTAACTGGAGCAGGAATATCAGCGGAGTCGGGCATTCAAACCTTCCGCGCTCAAGACGGTTTGTGGGAAAACCATCGTATCGAAGACGTCGCCACTCCAGAAGGTTTTGAACGTAATCCGGACTTGGTCCAAGACTTTTATAACCAGCGTCGTTTGAGTTTGCAAGATCCAGCGATAAGTCCTAATGCTGCTCATATTGCACTAGGCAAGCTTGAAGCTCAGCTAGAAGGTTCTGTCACTGTTATTACACAAAACATAGATAACCTCCATGAGCGGGGTGGAAGCAACAACGTCATTCATATGCACGGCGAGTTACTCAAATCACGCTGTAGTGAGTCAAATCAAGTGATTGAAGAAACAGGTGAGATCAAAACTGGCGATCTTTGTCATTGCTGTCAGATCCCTTCGCAGATGCGACCTCATGTGGTTTGGTTTGGTGAAATGCCGCTAAGAATGGGTGATATCTATGCCTCCCTAGAAGCGGCAGACTTGTTTATTTCAATTGGCACATCAGGGGTTGTCTATCCTGCAGCTGGCTTTGTCCATGATGCAAAGATGCATGGTGCGCACACGATTGAAATTAACCTTGAGCCGAGCGCTGTCGAGAGTGAGTTCGAAGAGAAACGTTATGGTAGAGCAAGTATTGAGGTACCTAAGCTAGTTGAAGAGATCTTGGATCTCCAGCAGCCAAACGTTAAACAAGCATAAGAATGCTCAATAGACTCTCAGTGCTTGCGTTGGGAGTTTTTCATTTCATACATAGCTTGATCGGTTTTCTCGAGTGCTTGGCTAAGTTCATTAATGCTGGTGGCCTCTATACCGTAGCTGAACCCTATCGCTTCACCTTTTAGCTCTTGCTTGAGCTTGTCGACGACTATTTGCCCTTCTGTCGGTTTAACCACAATCACAAATTCGTCTCCACCAATCCTAAATGCTTGTTCGTGCCGACTAATAATCTGATTGATGGCTTGCGCAAATCGTATAATCATTAGATCTCCAACTGCATGCCCCTTGCTGTCATTGACCTTCTTTAAACCATCAAGGTCTAGGTAGATAAGATCAAAAACTTCCATTCTTATTTCTGATAGCTTTTTACGATTATAGAGGCCGGTGAGCTCATCGATACAAGCTTCATCATTGATCTGCTTAATTAACTTGGTAAAACCAAAGGCTATTAAAAGATAAGCTATCTGAAGGCTTCCATCTTCAATCATGGTGTCGACTAGATCGTATTTATCCGAAATAGCATCTAGATAGGTAATTTCTGTCGCGACATCATAGGCTTGATTGAAGATTAGAAGCAAAAATCCATACTTGATAAAACTATTGTCTAATATGGTGTTTCTAGAAATAACAAAGATAAAAACAAGAACAAACAGAGTGTTACTTTCAAACAAGAGATCAGTGCGAGAGTCGATATAATCTCCATGAGCCAAGAATGCGATCATAGTTGAGAGTGCAAATAACAGGCACAATATTATCAGTATGACTTTATACCTCAGTTTCATAGCCCATCCTTAGCCAGTTTTAAGAGGTTTCTTCAAATACAAAGAGAGCGGCATATAGCCGCTCTTTAAGTATATAACTGATTTTTAAAGTATGTATTAGTTATCGACTTTTAGCTTTTGGAAGTACTCGTCATAAAGAACACTTGCTTCGCCGACTTCGTCTTGCCATGTTCCGCTATCCATTACTTCTTGAGGAGGGAAGATGCTTGGATCGTTTGCGAATTCTTTAGGCAATAGTTTGTGCGCTGTTGCTACAGGCGTAGGGTAGCCAATCTCTAGCGCAATTTTAGCCGCGTTTTCAGGGCGAAGTAGAAAATCGATCATCTTATGCGCTGCTTCTACGTTCTTCGCTTCTGCCGGGATTGCTAGGCTGTCCATCCAGAAGATTGCGCCTTTTTCAGGCCATATGATGTCGATCGATGCACCTTCTTGGCGAGCCATGTAAGCAGAACCGTTCCAAAGCATACCCAGTGATACTTCACCAGCTAGGTATGGGTTCGCAGGGAAATCAGAGTTGAATACCAATACGTTAGGCATCAGCTTCTTCAGCTCTTCGTAAGCGGCTTTGATTTCGTCTGGATTGGTCGTATTTGGCGAGTAACCTAGTTTGGTCAGTGCAATATGGAAAACTTCGCGTGAGTCATCCATCAGCATTAGTTGACCTTCCCACTTGCTATCCCAGAAGTCATCCCACTTAGTTACGGATGATTTATCTAGCATGTCAGAGTTGATACCAATGCCAGTCGCCCCCCAAATGTAAGGGATAGAGTAGTTGTTGTTTGGATCAAAAGGTTTGTTTAGGAAGTTGGTATCCAAGTCAGCAAAGTGAGTAAGTTTCGTCTTATCGATTTGCTGCAACATACCTTCTTTACGCATCTTAGAGACAAAGTAAGTAGACGGTACTACTAGATCGTAACCAGAACCTTGAGTCTTAAGCTTGGCGTACATGCTTTCGTTAGACTCGTAAGTTGAGTAGATGACTTTGATTCCAGTTTCTTTTGTAAAGTCTTCAAGAACTTCATTTGGAATGTATTCAGACCAGTTGTAGAAATAAAGCTCTTGATCAGCGGCCATTGCCGGCGCAGCGAATAGCGTCGCAGCACATAGTGCGCTTGCGTAGAATTTACTTTTCATTGGTTTTCCGTTTTATCTGTGTTTATCAGCAAACAGTCACTCCGAACTGAGTACTCTGAAAAAACATGATTATTAAACTTGCTTGTCGTAGCGACAAACCTAGCAACCAGTAAGTATATCAGCCAAAAACAAAAATAGGCAGCAACTGCTACCTATTTTTACATTAGATAATTAACCTAAATGCTGCCACTGAAGTAAGGAACAGGGAAAGCGCACATGCACCACAGCTAAGAGAATAGCCCATTTATTCATTTGCCCTACATATTGATTATTATTTTACTTTTTCTCTCGCGAGTAGCTGAGAAGCTACGACCAGAATCAAAGAGACAATCAACATGACTGTTGCAAGGGCATTCACCTCTGGTGAAATCCCCACTTTCACCATCGAATAAATTTTCAATGGCAAAATTTCATAGGTTGGGCCTGTAACGAATGAACTAATAATCACATCGTCCAGAGACAGGGTAAAGCTCAATAGCCAGCCAGCTGCAACTGCAGGTTTAGCCAGCGGTAGAATAATCTGCTTTAGGATCACCCATTCACTTGCACCTAAGTCTTTAGCCGCTTCAAGCATCTTGACGTCAAAGCCATTCAAGCGGCTGTATACCGTCACTACGACAAACGGCAAACAGAAGGTAATATGCGCGATTAACAGCGTAAAGAAGCCCAGTTGAGCGCCAAGTACTAAGAACAACGCTAGCAATGAAATCGCCATAACAATGTCCGGTGACATCATCACCACGAACAACATGCCGTTAACTGCACCTTTTCCTTTAAACGAATAGCGGAATAGGGCAACAGCCGTTAGGCTACCAATGATCGTTGCTGCTGTTGCAGAGAACACCGCGACATTAAGCGAGTGCCAAGCGGCCTGCATTAGGCTGTCATTGTTAACGAGTGTTTCATACCACTTAGTGGTAAAGCCACCCCATTTCATACCGAATTTATTGGCATTAAATGAGTTAACGATCAAAACAACGATTGGCAGATACAAAAATGCATATACCAAGGTCATAAAGCTAAATCTAACTGTACGTCCCATCAGTCTAGCTCCACTTTCTTATTCAATAACTTACCTGCGCGATAGTAGGCATAAAGCATAATTGCCATCGCGATGGTCAGAGCAATACTGGTTGCTGCACCAAACGGCCAATCTCGGGCATTCAGCACTTGGCTCTTAATCACGTTACCAATCAGCAAGTTCTTCGCCCCGCCAAGTAGATCAGAGATGTAGAACATGCCAAGGGCAGGGAGCAGTACTAGCAAACAGCCACCAATAATTCCCGGCATCGTAAGTGGCAGAATGACCTTAGTGAACGTCTGATACTTGTTCGCTCCTAAGTCCTTTGCCGCTTCTAGATAGGTGTGATCTAACTTCTCAATAGCGGAGTAGAGCGGCAATATCATGAATGGCAGCAGAATGTAGACTAAACCAATCATTACTGCCGACTCTGTATACATAAGACGAATTGGCTTATCGATGATTTCCATTGCCATCAAAGACTTGTTAAGGACACCTTGTGTTCCTAAGACAATCTTCAAACCGTAAGTCCGAATCAGTGAGTTAGTCCAAAATGGCACAATCACCAAAAACAACATCACAGGGCGCCACTTCTCGGGCATTTTTGCCACGATATAAGCAAACGGATAGCCAATCACTAAGCACAGCAAGGTTGCGATGATCGCCATGTAGAATGAGTGCCAAAGTACCTTGGCGTAGAGAGGATCCATCAAGCGGATGTAGTTATCCAACGTGAAGGTCATCTCGATTAAATTTGCTTCATCACGAGTTAGGAAACTGGTACCAATAATCATCAGATTGGGTACCAATACAAAAAGCGTTAGCCAGCCAACGATTAACGTGATGATCGCGTTTTGAAGGCTAAACCTCTTGGCTTTCATTGAGTACGACCTCCCAACTTTCAACCCAAGTGATCGCCACTTTTTGACCTAGAGAGTGGTCGACATCAGGATCGTCTTCGTTGAAGAACTCACTCACCATCACTCGCATACCCGATTCCAGATCAATAACAGAATCCAAGGTCATACCTTTGTAGGTACGTTCAGTAACGTGGCCGACAATGCCTTTCTGCTCAGATTCTTTAATCTCTTCAATACGTAGGTCTTCTGGGCGAAGTAGTACTTGCAGTTTGTCACCGCTAGCCGCTGGTTTATCGTAGTAAACCACCGACTCAACACCTTCAATCTCAGCGCGAATACGTTTCTCATCGATACGCTCAATCATGGTCGCGTTGAACACGTTGATTTCACCAATAAAGCGAGCAACAAATAGGTTTTTAGGTTCTTCGTAAATTTCGCGTGGGGAGCCGTCTTGCTCAACCACGCCATCACGCATAACAATGATGCGGTCTGACATCGAAAGGGCTTCTTCCTGATCGTGAGTGACAAAGATAAAGGTAATACCTAGCTGACGCTGTAATTGCTTTAGTTCGATCTGCATCTGTTTACGCAGTTTGTAATCCAGCGCAGATAGCGATTCATCAAGTAACAACACTTTTGGCTTGTTTACTACTGCGCGTGCTATTGCGATACGCTGCTGTTGACCACCAGATAATTGGTGCGGTTTACGCTGCGCCATTTTCTCAAGACGGACCATACGCAATGCTTCCATTACGCGAGGATCAATATTGTTAGATGGCACTTTTTGCATGCGTAAGCCAAAAGCAACGTTTTCAAAAACCGTCATATGAGGGAATAATGCATAACTCTGAAAAACAGTGTTTACATGCCTTTGCTCAGCAGGAACTTGAGTTACATTTTGGTCGGCAAGGATGATTTCACCCTTGTCTGCGGTTTCAAAACCCGCAATCATCCTTAGTACCGTGGTTTTACCACAGCCAGAAGGGCCCAAAATTGTTAAGAACTCGCCATGATTAACATCAAGGTTCAGATTTGCGATGATCTCTTTGTCATCGAAACTTTTACTAATCCCAGTTAGTTTTACAACTGGGTTTCCTGCATCTTGTTTAGCGTTCAACGTCTGTTTTTCTCCTACCTTGGCCAGTCATTTAAAGTGGCCCGTCGTTACACAAATTAGAGGCGCGCATCATAATCACCAAAATTGTGAATTCAAAGCATTTTCTTATTCTGAAACACAAAAAATTTTGCAGGTAAAAGTAAACATTCCTTACCATACTCACGGTATACCAATTGAACCGAGTAGTTAGGGAATTGTTTCCTTTATATTTGAGTCAGATAATTATACTGATACGATGCGTTTAGTGGTTAATTATCAATCAAACAGTCGATAAAGCAAGCAGCGAGTCGAGATTCGATTTTAGACTGACTTTGGTTGCAGTATAATGATCTCAATTTTTTATCAACAAGTTAGCTTGGTTTACACAGATCAGGTACTGGATTAACGAATGAGTAATGACATAGAAAAAGACTTCAACCTAGGTGGCAGCATTGAGCGCGCACTTTCGGGCGACTACGAACTCAAAGCTGGAGAGGTCTTTAAGGAAGCTTGGCAACATACTATTAAACACTTCCTCTCTTTCTCACCGGCGATTGTAGTGCTTATCGCGTTACAGCTTGCAATCTTCTATATCGCGCTAAAGCTACAGTTAGGTAACCCAGGGATTATTTTAGATGCGGTGACCAACCCAGAGGCTTTTGATCCAAGTATTTTCAATGCAATCATGATCGCTAATTTCAGCTACGAGGTGATTAGTGCACCGATCTATGCAGGTATTTCTTTAATGGCGATGAGCCATGCCGCCGGCCTGACAACTAAACCACGTCATATTGGCAAGGGCCTGCAATATACTGTCCCCGTGATTCTAGCAACACTCATGAGTTTGCTACTCCAAGGGATCGCTGGAACGATCTTTCCGCTTTTATCACTCTATCTATCTTTAGCCTTCACAAATTCAATTCTACTGATTTGCGAAAAACAAGTTCCCCCTATGCAATCACTATTGCTCTCTCTTCGCGCGGTGAATAAGAAGATCTTGGTTCTAGCCGGGATATATTTAGCTGTCATCGTCATGTTTTTTGCGGGTATGATGTTCTATGGCTTAGGGCTGATTTTCGTCCTACCATTCTTCTTCCATGTGAAGGGGGTTATTTACCGCAATATGTTTGGCATTAAGTTGAAGATTATTGCTTCTGACAGACCTAAAGATGAAGACGACAATGACAACGATCCACAAGTGTTCAATGCGTAAAAGTGAGTTCTTTGCTATTGCTGCAGCTGGCGTCATTGCCGGCTGTAGTTTTTATGGCTACGAACAAAATCAAACTGAAGAGCGTGAGCGCCGTAAACAAGCTTACGTAACTGAACAACTGGTTCCGGTATTTAGCGGAAAAACAGTCGGTATGGCTCCTGATTTTTCCGCTATCAAAGACGTGAAACAAAAGAAACAAGCGTTTTTTGATTATCTAAGGCCTGGCATTGCGTTAGAAAACCAACGAATTGTTTCTGAGCGCAAACGTTTAGACACCATTCGCGACCACTATGTAAGCCAGACTCTTACTCCTTCTGATATAAGTTACGCTGAACGTCTAGGTAAGCTTTACAGGGTCGAGCAGCCCGCAGGGGGCATTTCTGACGACT
This sequence comes from Vibrio sp. VPAP30, assembly GCF_001188205.1. Lineage (NCBI taxonomy): Bacteria > Pseudomonadati > Pseudomonadota > Gammaproteobacteria > Vibrionales > Vibrionaceae > Vibrio > Vibrio sp. VPAP30. The sequence goes on along the minus strand of NZ_LBLS01000018.1, from coordinate 203,348 downwards.
GGATCAACAGCATGCTTCATCGGGTAGACGTGATCCCTGAGGCACTTGTCCTAGTTCAGGGGGCTAATGAGTCTGCTTGGGGCACATCTCGATTTGCAACACAGGCCAACAACTATTTTGGTCAGTGGTGTTACAGCTCTGGGTGTGGCTTAGTGCCGCTGCAGCGTGGGGAAGGGATGTCGCACGAAGTAGCAAAGTTTGACTCAGTGCAACAGTCTATTCACGGTTATTTTATGAATGTAAACCGTAACAACGCCTACAAAGAGCTACGAGAGATCCGTTACCAACGCCATCTTAATGACCAGAGTTTAACAGATACCGATGCGGCGATGGCGTTAACAAATGGTTTGCTTAAATACTCTGAACGCGGTGAGGCATACGTCAACGATTTACAGACCATGATCAGGCACAATCAACCGTTCTGGGATTTACCTCTAGCGAATAATCAATAAACGCGAATTTAATAAGAAAGAAAGTAATGAAAAAAGTATCGTTAGCAATTTTAGCAGCGGCGTTATCAAGTGCGGTTGTTTTACCTGTTCAAGCTCAAGAATACATGTTTACTTACTCTAAACTATTTTCTCATATGAAGCAGAACGCCAAAGAAGGGCACGATGATGTCAAAGTCGGCTTCTTTTTCCTCAATGCGAAAACAAAGCAGTTGTGTGACATAGAAAAAGCCTGGATGGAGAAAGAGGAGCATTACGAAGAGTTGACCATCTCTCCATACCAAGAAGTCATCGTACCGCTAGACGATAACCTACGCTCAGCGAATCCGCTAGTCTTCATCCATACACCAATGGATATGCGTTGCGACTTCTCAATGGTTGTCATGACAAAAGAGCCTATGTCAGGTGAAGTGACCTACGAGCAGGTCAAAGTACTACTGCCTCAGATGCAGGCAATTTTAGAGCAGCTTGGCGGTATGTTCGCAAGTTGGTTTACACCGGATGTAGAAGGCGTCACGTTAGAGTTCCCGAATAAGCTGGATTCACAAATTCAATTCTCAAACGGCACAACGAAGCAAATTGTTAATGGTAAGGTTCAAGTCGCTCTCGATGAAATAGGCGAAGGAGGGTCAATGATCCTTCCTCAGGTAACATCACGCGTGCTCCCCTATTTACCAAAAGCATAAACCAAGGTAGGGGTCACGTCGATGACCCTTTTTTTGTTATATATCAAAATTTTAATCGGGAGGTAATAAGACAGTTATAATCCCAAGGAAAATTTGAATTCTGCCTATCACCTTGCGCTAAGTCAGTTGAAAGCAATATTTCCTCATTGCTCAACAAGACAGGCATTTAATCCTTGCCAAAAAGCTCGTATAATCCACGCCCCAAATAAAACCACTTAGGAAGTGCTACTGTCGACTTGTTCGGCAATGTGAGAGCCCGCAATGAATCAAAAAGATACACGTAAAGAAACCTTAGAATTCAACAAGCTTCAAAAGCGTCTGAGAAGAAATGTTGGAAATGCTATTACAGAATACAACATGATCGAAGAAGGCGATGTTGTAATGGCATGTATCAGTGGCGGGAAAGATTCATTTGCGATGCTTGATATTCTGCTCAACCTACAGAAAGCAGCACCGATCAAATTTGAAGTTGTTGCAGTTAACTTAGACCAGAAGCAACCGGGATTCCCAGAGCACATCTTGCCAGACTACTTCGAGACGCTGAACATTCCTTACTACATCGTAGATAAAGATACCTACTCAGTCGTTAAAGAGAAAGTTCCTGAGGGTAAGACAACGTGTGGTCTTTGTTCACGCCTACGTCGCGGCACTTTGTACTCATTTGCCGAGAAAATCGGCGCAACCAAACTTGCGCTAGGTCACCATATGGATGACATCGTAGAAACCATGTTCTTAAACATGTTCCACGGTTCACGTCTAAAGGCAATGCCACCAAAACTACGTTCGGATGATGGTCGTAATGTTGTTATTCGCCCGCTGACTTACTGTCGCGAAAAAGATCTGATCAAGTACGCAGAGCACAAAGATTTCCCAATCATTCCATGTAATCTATGTGGTTCTCAGGAAAACCTACAACGTCAATCGATCAAAGCGATGCTTATCGAGTGGGACAAGAAGACTCCCGGTCGCGTCGAAGCGATTTTCAAGTCAATCCAAAACGTAAGCCCAAGTCAATTAGCAGACAGAGATTTGTTTGATTTTGAAAACCTACCACTCGACAGAGAAGGTAATCGCGATGAATATGAGTTTAGTGAGGCGACTGTCTCTTCAACAAACATCGATGAATCTATGTTTATCGATGTAACCAATATCTAACTAGACAGTCAAATAGAAATCAAAAAAGGAAGATAGCAACTATCTTCCTTTTTTTAGTTTTAAACAAACTACTTAAATAGCGGTCTTGGGATCAAGAGGGCTGACATAACCCTGCGGTTTCAACGCCATCACATCACAATTGATCTTATCAATCACATGTTCTGCAGTGTTACCAATAAATACAGCAGATAGTCCGGTTCGACCAGTAGTACCAATGATCACCAACGCCGCGTTTAGCTGTTCTGCGGCTTCTGGAATTACATCTTCAGGAAGCCCTTGTTCCACCACTGTTTGCTCTTCATCGTAACCGTGTTTCTGACGTAGTGCTTTCATTGCTGTTAGGTGGTGACCACGAACCGCGTCAGTATAAGTAGCTGGATCAAACTCTGGTAATTCAATGGTAATATTAGCAGGCGTAACAGGGTAGGCATTGACCAAGTAGGGCCTAGCTCCGAGCCTATCTGTCAAACTATTAAGCTGTTCGACCATTGCGTCATTTAAGCTAAGGTGAGTATCGTTTTCCGAACCAACATGAACGGAAGCAAGAATACTCGCATCTTCTGGCCAGTCTGAGTTTTTAACCAGCAAAACAGGGCAAGGACATTTACGAAGTAGGTGCCAATCTGTCGGAGTAAAAATTACCGACTCAAGCACATCATGTTTACGAGTCCCTTTGATAACGATATCGTGTTCTCCTGCGAAGACTTCAGCCACAATCGCTTCATATGGCCGATTATGCCAAACCACACGAACATCAAATTCAATGTCATTGTTAATATAATCTTTGGCAATCTTACGCATCCACTGCTCACGCTGTTGAATTACGCCGCGGCGCATCGCGTCTCGTTCATCGATAGACAACATCGACGTCATATCATAAGAGAAGTCATAGATAGAGAGAAAGAATGTCACCCGACTTGGAGAACGACTCTTCGCTGCCAGTTGCATTGCACGTGCAAGAGCCGGCTGTTCATCTTTGTTAATGTCAGCGACGACCAAAATCTTATTGTAAATACTCATAGTGACTCCTTAGAGACGAGGAGGGGCATATGATTAATGTAGCTTAGATAGGAGGAGAGTTTTAGAAATAATTCGAGGAATTTGAGAGAAGTATGATGTAGCTCTATTTCAAGGTAAATGGAGAGCTACATCATTGAAAATTATTATGATTCTGTTGATACGCCCGCCAGCTCCATCAGAGCATCATGGTCAAGAATAGTAATGTACTTACCCTTAACACTTAAGATCTCTGATTTTTGGAAACGACCTAAAAGGCGAGAAATTGTTTCAACTGTTAGACCAAGGTAGTTACCGATATCACCACGGGTCATTGTTAGACGAAACTCACGAGGACTAAACCCACGCTGAGAGAAACGAGTAGAAAGGTTATATAGGAAAGCCGCTAAGCGCTCCTCTGCATTCTTCTTAGAAAGCAACAAGATCATTTCTTGGTCGCCTTTAATTTCATTGCTCATTAGGCGCATGATCTGCTGACGTAGCTTAGGCATTTTGCCAGATAAGTCGTCAAGAGTTTCGTATGGGATTTCACATACCATAGACGTTTCTAGCGCCTGAGCGAAACTTGGGTGTAGGTCGCCAGTGATCGCATCAAAACCCACTAAGTCTCCCGCTAAGTGAAACGCCGTGATTTGTTCATCACCTTGCTCGGTAATTGTATAGCTTTTGATTGTTCCTGAACGAATAGCGTATAAAGACTTTAGTTCGTCCCCGGCTTTGAACAGCTCCTGTCCTTTTTGGATAGGCTTTTTACGCTCGATGATTTGATCGAGCTGATCCAACTCAGACTCATTCAGCGTAAACGGAATACAAAGCTGGCTAATACTACAGTCTTGGCAGTGAATCGCACAGCCACCTGATTGAATACGCTTTGTTGCAGGCTTTTCAGAAATCATAACAACCTTTCACTATTTGATATACATCAATATTTTAGCATCCATTAGCCCTAAAGGGTAGCTTAAAAAGGCGCATAAAAACAGTTAACTACAAACTAATTGATAAGAGACGAAGTGCGCCATATGCCGTATAAAGCCCGTAAATTAAGATAGTAAAAGCAACGATATGACGAAATATGTTGGAATTTTGCAATTTATGGAGCGACGACGCTGCGTGGCCTACAAGCAGCATAGCTGGCAATGTACCTGCGCCAAATGCCAGCATCACTAAAGCACCATTCAGTGCGCTTCCAGATACTGCCGACCAGGTCAAAGTGGAATAGACAAGACCACAGGGTATCCATCCCCAGATAAACCCAAACGGTAGAGCGTGTATGGGAGATTTTAGCGGCAACAAGGATTTACCAGCAGGAGAGATCTTACACCAAATCACTTGCCCAAGCTTCTCGATATACAGCAAGCCGTGCCACCATCGACCGATATAACACGCTAGCAAAATCATAAATAGCGCTGCGGCTAGGCGTAACCAAACCAGCACATTGTTGAGTTGGCTAACTTCAGAAATGGACGAAACCGCGCCACCAATAACCGCGCCAATTAAGGCGTAGCTTACTAGGCGACCGCTATTGTAAAAAAGAGGGACTAGTTTGGATGGCTGAGACTGACCTATGGTGAGCATGGAAGCAATACCACCACACATCCCCATACAGTGCCCAGCCCCAACAAGACCGATAAAGAAAGCACCAATCCAATCGGGGCTCATTTAGGCGGATTCTCTTTGTGATCATCCTCATCAAATAAAATGTTGTGTCCTTGGCGCTCTAAGTCTTCAAACTGCTCACTTTTTACAGCCCAAAGGAAGACAGCTACCGCAACACAAACCAGTACGATAGCGATAGGGATGAGGATATAAAGGCTTTCCATCTATTTACCTTTTTCTTTGAGCAAGCGAAGAGAGTTAGATACTACAATAATAGAGCTCGCAGACATACCGACAACCGCAAAATATGGCGCAACAAATCCTGCTACTGCTAAAGGCAATATCAATAGATTGTAACCAAGCGACCAGGCAAGGTTTTCTCGAATGATCTTACGCGTTTGTAGCGCTAATTCACGCGCTTCTAAAATACGGTCAAGCCTGTCGCCTAACAGCACCATATCAGCTGATGCTTTCGCCACATCGGCGCCACCACCCATAGCGACAGAAAGGTGCGCGCCGGCCAACGTTGGTGCATCATTAATGCCATCACCAATCATCATAGTAATGTCATCGGAGTCTACCTGCTGCAAGTAAGACAACTTATCTTGAGGTTTAGCTCCTGCTACGACATCTTCAATACCGATTTGGTTTGCAACAAGATCAGCGTTCTCTTTCGTGTCACCAGTTAGCAGAGTCACCTTTACACCCGATTTCTGGAACTTCTCGATAAACTCTTTAGTTTCAACACGGATAGGGTCACGATAGCCAAAGCTCGCAACATGTTGCCCATCAATAGAAAGAAAAACAGTATCCGCTTTGGAGCGTTGGCCTTCACCCAGTACAAACTGAGCACTGCCTATCTTAACTTCAGTGTCTTGATAGATACCCTTGATGCCTGAACCAATAACGTTCTCAACGTTAGATACCGTGATATTAACATCAGCATAAGGTTTGAATGCACGAGCAATAGGGTGGTTTGCATGAGATTCAAGAGAGGCCGCAACAGCTAGTGCCTTATCTTTAGTTAAAGCAGAATAAAGCTCAACATCATTTATTTCGATATCACCATGTGTCAACGTACCGGTTTTATCAACGATTAGGTGATTTACCTTACACAACGTTTCGAAGACATGGCTCTTACGCAGAAGAATACCCAAATTGCCCATACGTGATGTCGCACAGGTTAACGCTGTTGGCGTCGCCAAAGACAGCGCGCAAGGGCAGGTCGCGACCAATACAGATAGCATGATCCAGAAGGCATCATCCGGCTTGCTAGAGTGCCAGAAGAACCAAGTACCAGCAGCAATAATAAGAATCACAGCCACGAAATATCGAGCAACGACATCGGCAATCTCAGCAATCTTCGGTTTAGAAAGCTGGGCTTCGTCTTGCAAACGAACGATATTGGAAATCATCGAGTCTGCTTTTGATGTCGTCACTTCTAGTTCAAACGATTCTTCACCATTTAGCGTGCCAGCAAACACATGGTCATCGGCCTGCTTCACGACTGGTAAAGATTCACCCGTCAGCATGGATTCATCAATATGAACACGACCCGAGATAATCTTACCATCCGCAGGAATGTGTTCACCCGGCAAAACACGGATTTGGTCGCCCACTTTAAGTGTTTTAACAGGGACTTGGTCACCATCAAGCTTATTTGCGATAGCTGGGATCAACTTCAACAAGTTACCGCTTGCCGCCGCTGCTTTACGACGTGCACGCATCTCTAGGAATCGCCCAACCAAGAGGAAGAAGGCGAACATCGAGATAGATTCAAAGAACACTTCACCTTGTTCTGTCACTGTTGCAACCAAGCTCGCACAATAGGCGAATATCATTGCAATAGAAACCGGCACGTCCATACCTAGTGTTCGACTTCGTATACTTCGCCAGGCATTGACGTAAAAAGGCAAAGCAGAGTAGAGCATCACTGGCGTAGCAAAAATTAAACTTACCCAACGGAAGTAGTTTTTAAACTCTGGCTCTAAGTCACCAAATACTTCTAGATAAAGCGCGACGGCCAGCATCATCACCTGCATTGTCGCGAGACCAGCAATGCCTAGACGATAAAGGTACTGCTTCATTTGCTCGTGATAAGCAGCCTCTTGTTTATCGGCTTCAAACGGCGCGGCTTTGTAACCTAGCTGGTGTATGAGTGACAAAATCTCACTTAGCCTCGCTTGAGACTTATCCCAAGCGAGGAGAGCACGGTTGGTTGTTGTATTGACACGAATTGAGAGCACACCACTCTTTGATGATACTTGTTTTTCAATCAACCAAGCACACGCAGCACAAGACACCCCTTCAAGTGACAATGTCACCTCAGAGCTGTCCTTGCTATTGCGGACAAATTCAGATTGCACGTCATCATTGTCATAGTGGATAAGGGCCTGGAGCTGCGCAGGGACAAGGTCGGCTTTTTCCGCAGGAGCAGTCCGATATTGGTAGTAAGAGACCAAACCGCTGTCGACGATAGTCTGGGCTACCGTCTCACAGCCTGGGCAACACATCTCACGTATGTCACCCAAAATTTCGACTTTGAAATCCGTGTTGGCTGGTACATCTTCACCACAGTGATAACAGGATTTGCACATAGACGCTTCTTAGTTAGATAGTTGTACTGCTGCCGACGTTGGGAACTCGATACGGCCTTGGATTAACCACTTCTCATCATGGGGCGTTAACTCAACAAACCATGGCCCCTGCAGTTCATCATCAAGAGTAAATCGATATAGACCACGAGCGTCCGAAGTGACTAACTTAGTGAAATCATGATCAGGAAGTGTACGGTGAGCAAACATAGCAGTGATCGCAGGGTAGTGATCTAACTGCCCTTTATCAAACTGAATTACGACAGTGTTTCCTTCTGCCTGCACAGAAGCATTGAGACCTAACTCTTTGGTAACGTTGACCCTTGATATGTCGACGTTTATACCTTTTCCTTTTTTATAGTAATCCTCGGTGACTAAATGAACAGAGTGGTTTGTAAGTATCGCCACTCGTACCAAAGTTAGTATAGATACTCCAACCGTTAGGGAGAGTATAAACCACGGCCAAAACTGCTTATACCAAGGCTTTTCCATAAAAAAGTTCTCAATCAAAAAATTAAAATAAATTAGGGCTTTAACTGTAAAGAAAAGACAGCCCCTTTACCATCTATTGGAAGTAAGGGGCTGTAATAGAAATGTAACTTATTGTTCCGAGTTGCTTAAGCTCCACACATAAGCGGAAACTAGCTGAACTTTGTCTTCGCCTAGAATATCTTTCCAAGCTGGCATTACGCCTGAACGACCGTTCATTACTGTTTCAGTTACTTCTGCGCGAGAGCCGCCAAACAACCAATTTTGGTCAGTCAGATCCGGGGCGCCAACTGCTGGGTTACCCTTACCGTCTGTACCGTGACACGCTGCACACACTACGAAACGAGCTTTACCAGCTTCTGCTTCACGAGCGTTTACAGAACGTCCAGAAAGGCTTAACGTGTAGCTCACCACTTCTTTAACGCCTTGCTCACCAAGTGCATCTTTCCAACCCGGCATTTGACCGATACGGCCATGCATTACCGTAGTAACAATTGCTTGTGGTTCACCGCCATATAGCCATGCTTCATCAGTTAGGTTAGGGAAACCTTTCTGACCACGAGCATCAGAGCCGTGACACTGAGAACAGTTCTGCAAGAACAGGCGCTGACCAACTTTCACTGCTTCCTTATCCGCTGCAATTTCAGGGATAGGGCGCAGTTCAGTTGAGCCATCTACGTAAGCAAGCTTTTTGAATGCTTCACCAAAGTAAGTTTCTGCATCATCAAGCTCTTTTGCATACTGAACCAATTGCTTGTTCTCTTGGGCTTTTGCGATTGAGGCCTTTGATTCTTCGAGAGAGCGGACTGTTTGGTCAGAACTCTGCCAACCTAGAACGCCCTTGAAGTTACCCAGACCTGGGTAAAGTGTTAGGTAAATAGCCGCGAATACAAACGTACCAACGAACAGATAAGTCCACCATTTAGGCAGTGGATTGTTTAGTTCACGAATACCATCATATTCGTGCCCCATATCTGCACCTTCTTCAACACCCATTTTATCTTTAAGGCACCAATAAAGGACCGCAGCACAGCCGACCAGTGTACCGACTGTGATGATGATTATCCAAAGACTCCAAAATGTCGTCATTGCTTAGTCACTCCTTGTTCTTTTTCAGGCACTTTCTGCTCATCAGCAAAAACAAGGTTTGCAGCTTCATCAAAGCGTGCTTTACGGCTCTTACCGTAAGCCCACCAAACCACACCTATAAAGCTAACGAATAGAACTATGGTCCAAATACTGTGAATAGTACCGATATCCATATTGTCACCCCTTTATTACTTCATTGCGTGACCAAGAGACTGAAGATAAGCAATGATGGCATCCATCTCTGTTTTACCTTCTACATCTTTAGACGCATTTGCGATTTGCTCATCAGTGTATGGAACGCCAAACTGATCACGGAAGATTGTTAGTTTCTTCTGAGTGTCCTTACCATCAAGAACGTTCTCTTCAAGCCATGGGAAGCCAGGCATGTTTGACTCAGGAACCAACTCACGTGGATCGATTAGGTGAACGCGGTGCCACTCATCAGAGTAACGACCACCAACACGCGCTAGATCAGGACCTGTGCGCTTAGAACCCCATAGGAATGGATGCTCGTATACGCTTTCACCAGCAACAGAGTAGTGACCGTAACGCTCAGTTTCAGAACGGAATGGGCGAATCATCTGGCTGTGACACACGTTACAACCTTCACGGATGTATACATCACGACCTTCCATTTCAAGTGCTGTATAAGGACGTAGGTTCTCAACAGGCTCAGTCGTCTGCTTTTGAAAAATCAGAGGAGTGATCTCTACAAGAGCACCTAAACTGATTGCAAAAACGATAAGAATCGCTAATAAACCGACATTGCGTTCAACAATTTCGTGGCGATTGTTAGAATTAGAACTCATTCTTTAATCTCCTTATGCCGGCTGTGGGATAGCTTTAAGGCTATCTTTTGGCGCTGATACCGTCTTATACGTGTTGTATGCCATTAAGAACATACCTGCTAGGAAGATGAAACCACCTAGGAAACGTACAAAGTAGAACGGGTAAGAGGCTTCTACAGACTCAACAAAGCTGTAAGTCAACGTACCGTCAGAGTTTACTGCACGCCACATCAGACCTTGCATTACACCAGAAATCCACATCGCTACGATGTATAGAACAGTACCGATAGTTGCTAACCAGAAGTGTGTATTGATTAGTCCCACTGAGTACATGCGCTCTTGACCGAATAGGCGAGGTACCAAGTGGTATACCGAACCGATAGATACCATAGCAACCCAACCGAGTGCACCTGAGTGTACGTGACCGATAGTCCAGTCAGTGTAATGAGACAGCGCGTTAACTGTCTTAATAGACATCATAGGACCTTCAAACGTAGACATACCGTAGAACGATAGCGATACAATTAGGAAGCGTAGGATAGGGTCATAACGTAGTTTGTGCCAAGCACCAGACAGCGTCATGATACCGTTGATCATACCACCCCAAGAAGGAGCAAATAGAACCAGTGACATCACCATACCTAGAGACTGCGTCCAGTCAGGAAGAGCAGTGTAGTGTAGGTGGTGAGGGCCAGCCCAAATGTATAAAGAAACTAATGCCCAGAAGTGAACGATAGACAGACGGTAAGAGTAAACAGGACGTTCAGCTTGCTTAGGTACGAAATAGTACATCATACCTAGGAAACCAGCTGTGAGTAGGAAACCTACTGCGTTGTGTCCGTACCACCACTGAACCATTGCATCCACCGCGCCTGAATAAATCGAATAAGATTTACCTAGAGACACAGGAATTGCCATGCTGTTTACGATATGAAGAACCGCAACAGTGATAATAAAGGCACCGAAGAACCAGTTTGCTACGTAGATGTGAGACGTCTTACGGGTTATCAATGTTCCAAAGAACACGATGGCGTAAGAAACCCAAACAACTGCGATGGCAATATCGATTGGCCATTCTAGCTCCGCGTACTCTTTGCCCGAGGTAAAACCTAAAGGCAGAGTAATCGCTGCTGCTAAAATAATGGCTTGCCAACCCCAGAAGGTAAAGGCGACAAGAGGGCCACCAAATAGACGAGTTTGACAGGTACGCTGAACAACGTAATATGACGTTGCGAACAGGGCACTTGTACCAAACGCGAAAATAACCGCATTAGTATGCAGAGGACGTAAGCGACTATACGTCAACCACGGCGTATCAAAGTTTAGCTGTGGCCAAACTAATTGAGCGGCAATCAAAACACCAACAGCCATACCGACAATGCCCCAAAGAATAGTAACAAGGGTAAATTGACGAACGACTGTATAGTTGTAGTTTTGTTCAAGCTGCTTTTCTTGGCTCATTTGCATGCTTCCAATTTCTAATTAACTACACTTTACTTCCAACACGACACATGTCGTAATGCCACCCAAAACTGTTAAGAAAATCACACCAAAATAAGCTGGTTAAATATTCTTGCCAGTTTTTAAAAAAAGTGGCATTTTCAGCCGCCAACTATACTGCATTTAACAATTCAATGACAGCGTAGTAACCTTACACTCGGTCTGGTTTTGGCCTTTTATTTTAAAACTTTGAAGTTTGTTACACGGAGAACCCCACATAATGGCAGCACAGAAACTCACACAAGGCCGTTTTGTTCAAATAATCATCATGTTAACCCTACTTATTGCAGCGTTTACTTGGCGAACAGTCACATTTACAAACGCGCAAGAAATAGAGTGTGAGTTGAAACCAAAATGTACTTTTAGTGTTAAAAATGACCAATTCTCAGCACTAAAATCCGAAGAAAAAATAACGCTGAATAAACCATCAAATAACTGGCAAATTTCTACAGAAAATAAATCTGTAAAAATCATTGAGAGTGAAAATAATTGGCAAATACTGGGTGAACAACTCGATAACCTAGAAATTAAATTGTCCGACTTAGAAGAGAGCCAAATAACAGGAGTTACATTTAGAATTTAGCGCAGAATCCATCTAATTTTTTACAACTAACGACCAATAAGGTTGCGAACGATTACGGGTTCTTAGCATTAACTGCCACAGCATAACAGCAGCACTCTGGTACAAGCTCGCTAATAGACAGTATTAGAATCGACAGATTATAAATACTGTCTATTAGGTATTTTATGGTAAATCCATTATGTTCAATGAATTAGCGCAAAGTAGAGGACTAACAGCAACAAACAGGCCAGATTTCAAGTACAATCACACTATATTTAACATAATATACATAATGCGCACTTGGCATGTAGGTGCCATTTAGTAGTGTCCGGTTTGAGCAATTTTAAAATGTCCTCTTATGCTTAATGAACACACTGAGCTTTGAGGATCTCAACCGATGCTAATTCCCATGAGTGACCGAAACATTAATCGTTTTAAAGTGCTGCAAGATGTTCGCGAACGCCGCCTTCGTCAAATTGATGCAGCCGACATGCTCAACATAAGCCCTCGAATCGATATAGTAAGAACAACATGGTTCAACTGGTGCTTGTCATCGTTCTTCTCACAATACAACAAACAAGCTCTTTCATTCATACGTATTAAATGTTCACTTTTCTTGCTGACTGATTGTCCTGCGAGATCATACTGTCCAAGAAAGGATTTTTTGGTCATCACTGACCCTAGACTAATTGATAGAGCATAATCCACCGTTTTGTTGGCAATATCAACTCAGAAGACTTTCAAGCTGTATGCCGACTCACCGGGAAATTGTTCATACGGAGGTCCTGTCGCTACCATTTTAACGCTCTATCCGTAGCAAATGTCCAAAAAAATGGGAGCTCATCGACTCCCATTTCATTTCAGTAACCACGTACATTAAGGGTTATTGGCCAGATAAATCATCTTAGTTACAGTAAATCCTTGTGATAATCCGCAGCCATCCGCATTTTCTGTTTCGACATCCACTCTATGCTGTGCAGCTTTAGCTGTGAGAAGAACTGATAAAGCTTCAGAGCGTTGATCTGGTGTCCATCCAGTAAACGAGCTCCAATATGACCCCGAACTGTTGCCATGATGGTCTAAATAAACAACCCTAGATAGTCCAACACCTTTCTCTATCAATATACGGCCAACGTATAAGTTGTTGCAGTCCTGCAAAGATGCATTGGCTGAACCAGAAATAACTAATAGAAAAAACAAAACATACTTTTTCATTTATCAAAATACCCCTAACCAAAAGAAATTTAATGATACATTGATAAGGCACTTACCTTAACTCTTTACATAGTTTTTTTGTATACGAGATAAGCTTCTAGCCAATTTTGTGAGGACGCCTAATGTTCGAGTTCGATATGCGGGCCATTAATCGACGTAATCAATCACATGACCGAAATCAAACGGACTGTCCTCGATCGCCTTCCTTCCGTTGCCATTCGAGTTACATTGTCACATAATGAAGCCGCCTAAATAAATTACCAAACTAGTATAAGTTGACTATGGTGAATAATACCTAGTGTTAACAGTCCCGAGCGCCCAAATTACTACAAGATGCTTTCACATGTCATTCGTACACCCGGATCCATTTTCGACACTACAAGACCACTGACCTTATAGAACTGGCTAAGAGCATCTTCATCCAGCCCTTGGTTTGAACCAAATTTATTCAAGTAATAGACTCTCAACTTTATTGTTGGGTTCTTTGAAGCAAACTGTCTGAGTTTGTTTGTGCATGATGCAGGATAAAATTGGCTGCCTAGCGCCCTTCCTGGACTAGGTGAATTATCGTTTAGAGTGCATGGCGTATGTGATAAGAACAAGTCTACAGATGTTGGCTTTCTTTTCCTGATCTTTATAAAGTTACTTATACATTCATCCCAATGCTCAAGAAATACCTCTTCAGCGTGCCGATCTCGCTGTATCACATTTCTTCTTTGGGCTTCATCGTTGAGAAACCCTGCAAGTCGATTGGCGCGTTGTCGGACCTCATTGTGTGGAGAATGTCGGTTTAATATTTGATCGTTGACCGCTAACATCTTGGTCGCATGGTTATATGTATAACCGCCTAAGTTAGGTTGGCTTACTAGTCCGTAGTATTGCGCACCTTCCAGTGATGCGATACACCAAATTTGTCGACGATCACGCCTTTTAGATACGTACTGGGCCACTTCTGTCATTGTTTTAAACATTTGCATAACCTACTCCATTCTGCGTTGTTAGTTCATGATAATCTCATGCGTTATTATTCTGTTTTTCTACCCACTTAACTTCCCTACCTTTCTCAACCACAAAACCTGATTCAATTAAAGATGTCATAACCATGATGTCAGATAGCTCTACAGCCAAACAATCCGCGAGCGCATTTGCTAATCCTACTTGTAGTGCAGATACTGATTCTCGGGACCAAATGTTAGGTAAATATAAACAGCAGATAGCTGAATACGCTTTCCCTAACTGTTCGTCGCTGTGTGAGATCATGACTGTCATTTCTGATGTATCTTTGCCAGAGTGTTTTCCCCACAACTCAATAATTTCATCTGAGATGTCTAACTGCTTAGATTGATCTAACGAGATGATGCAATTGGCTATCGGCATAAATCACCTTTTTGTGGAGGTAAAGGTAGTATGATTAAATGTAGCCAACGAAGTGCATACCGACTACTTATTTAACATTCTAGAAAAGTGATCGCTGTATGATGCTCTTGCTCAGTAAATGCTTATCTACACCTTCGATACCACCAAGCAAGAACGGGCTGTCTGGATCATGCTTTAATTGGTTTTTTCTTACTGAAGATTCACTGTAGGTTGCGTAACAATATTTGCAGCCGTGCAGACATGTGTTGTAAGCACCTATATCGACGCTTTTGATGCACCCACATTCGGCCCTTTGATTAAGATCTTTACGCCCATCGACCTCAATATCAAATAGACGGTGTAGCAATTGGTCATCGATGCATTTTCCATGTTTGATTCCTAGGTATGAAAGATCCACCCCCTCTGCACAAGTTTCGATCTCGAAGCCCAAACTGTGACACTCCTCTGCCATAAACATGCACAGATCCGTTAGCTCATTTTGATCAGCAGTTATTTCGCCATAGCTGAAATCAGAGAGCGAGTTTAGGCGCCGCTCTGTTTTGGTATACAAATCAGCAAAACTGATCACGACTCTTTGAGTTTTTCCGGCTAGCAGACTGGCTATTTTACGAAACTTTCTTTTGTGCTCACTTATTGGCGTTAGATTAGAAACAAGTATCGGGTCATAGCGCCATATAACTTTGTCTGAGCCTATGATGTCGCTTAGACGAGAAAATGTATCGATAGATTGGTAGGTATTGGGTAAGTGAGCCTCAAGGGCTTTGGGGTAACCTGTGATTGTATATTGAAAGTAGTAATTAAACTCAGAGAGTTGCGGCAAGTATTTTATTAGCTTTTCAGCGTTTCTGGTCCAAAATACGATGGCCCCGACATCTTGTGGTTCAAGCGAAACACGCCTGATCTGATTAGCGTTAAATGGGTTTCGAGTCAGTAGAAATCCTTCTCTAATTCGATTCATAAACCAGCGATGATAAAAAGCTGGTATATCAGTCCTTCGACTTGCACTTATAATCATCCTATTCACTGCCTAACGATAACGTTGACCTGTAGTGGCCACACTAATTTAAACTATAAGTGTTTAGCAATGCATTTTCGTTAACAGGCCAATACTTTTCACATCTATAGAGTACGAAATTAGGATTAGTACTGAGGTACTGGACAGTCCCTTGTTAGAATTTAGTATTGCCAGCCCAGACAGCGTGACAGTATCACTTATTTCTGTTAAAAATCGGCCACAAAACATAACGTTTTCCTATGCTTTTAAAGGGGTTAAATAAGAGCTTTAAATATCGGCCTACAAAAGCAGCTTTATAGTAAATTCATTTATATTAGATACTTAACGGACCTCTTATACAGTTTTCTCTAATATGAGACGCTTTGAATCTATTCTTAGTTTAACTTTTCACAATCATAATAAACACTGATAGAATCCCACCTTCATATTTGTAAAGGTGTATTATGAAAAAGTTTTTTATCGCTCTGTTTGCCGTTCTAATTCTAGGTGGTTGTGCCACAAAAAAAGTGCCTGTAATGTCACAGGCTAAAAATGTCACTCCGATTTCCGAGTCGAGTGTTATAAGTCAAAAGTGTGATTTTGTTGAAGTTTATACTCTGGCGGATTCTCACCCTAACAATGTAGTGCCAGTGTTAAAGAATGAAGCATACTTAGCTGGTGCCAACCGTTACCTTATCAGTGAAGTTACGAAAACTCGTCGTAATCGCCCAAGCAGTGTTATTGCCGAGTTTTATCGCTGTAATCCACACCAGACCAAGAAAAAACTAACTATTGAGTCTCAGATAAAACTAATTCCAGGTGCTCAAAATGTCTCTCCAATTGCGTTTGCTGAAGTTGAGAATAACAGCTGTAAAATCTTAACAACCCACGTATTCAAGGAAGTATCGTCTGAGGATCTAGAAGTAGAACTAGCTAACCAAACGTATATGCTGGGTGGAAACAGATTCCATATTACTAAGCTAATCGACACTGAAGATGGTCAGGCTAAGTCTGTGGTAGCAGATATCTATCGCTGTAAACATAGAACCGTTAACTACTAATAAGCATTACAGACTAAGATTTAAAAAGGCTTCAAACTATGGTGTTGAAGCCTTTTTTCTTTTCATTTATCAATACACTTGCCTACCTATATCTACCACGAAACCTGACTCGTTCTGCGGGAAACATAGCCACTTCTTTGTCGAACATTCTTCAACCTAAACTATCCTTGAATGCATTAACCATACTCTAAATCACACAGTATTCGACACACTGTCACTTTCCTAGAAGAAGTAACGCTGAGAATACCTAATCAGCGTATTCAATACGTTAATAACTTTGATGATACAATTACCATTAAATGATTTAGTTATAGTGCACTACTTGGGCGTTGTTTATTTTGATAGACCTACACGACCAGGATTGAGTTCTCGGATTGCTTGCAGCGCATCAGGAGGCATCTGAACGTTAGCAAACCAGAATGGTTTATGTTTCTCAATAAATGCATTGCTTCGATCTAGGGTGTCATATATTGCGTATGCTTGAGCCTGTGCCAATGCGGCCCCGGCATCACTTCGTTCCAAAACCGGCACTCCATTAAGATCTTCTTCTAACGCATTCCTCATTGGGATGGTAAATGGGGTCCACTCTATAGCATCAACAACTTTGCGTGTAAGCTCGAGTTCTAGATTGTGAATGACATGGGGCAGAATACTTAGGTCCGGTGCTACTTCACCACACGCGTAATACTCTTCTCGCAAGTTGTTCTCTCGATACCACTGCAATTTGGCAACTTGAGCATCTTCGAAAAGTAAGCTGAAGTGGTTGACGATGGCGAAATGACTGATTGTTCTCAATACACCTAATAGAATGCCTTGCTGGGGAAACTTACTACCTGTCTGCTCTAGGCGAATTCGTGTAACATTTGCCGTTAGCACCATATGCTGCCACAGCTTAGGAGCAATACTTTTCGTTACGGGGTCGTGCCATTTGAGCAGTGGCTTAGCCATCAATATTGGCAGTAGTAAGCAGCAATTATCTATGCCGATTGTACCTATCGCTACCTTAGGGTCTTGAATACTACGAGGAGACTTACCAATTCTCTGACAAAACTTGGGATTGTTGACAAGCTCTAATATGTTCGACTTGAGCTGATTGTCGTTGGTTGTCAGAACGGATAGCCTGCTAAATGTTAACGACGGTGAATAAGCAATACTTGAGAAATAGGAGAAATCTGGAAAGCGCCCAAAAAGTTGAAGTACTGACATTTCTTCTAGCTTCTGACACATATAACTTTGTGCATGTTCGGCAATATCGGACACAACCGACACTACGACTTTTTGCCTTTCTTCAACTGCCAGCCTGCGCTCCTCTACTCGCTCGCTTTCACATTTAAGTAGTATCCTTTGATTATCGGTAATTCGTTCCTCTTCTTTTTTAATTACACTGTCGCAAAACTCACTCTGTCGGCTTAACGCACTGTCGACATCAGATTGATCAAGTATATACTTCAAGCTTACCAACCACTTAGCATGACGCTCCGTTGTCATACGTGTGATTTTCTGAGCTAGAGCATTAGCTTCTTCGTTATACTTTTTGTTTGTTGTTAGTAAACTCTGCATACTCAAATCGCTTTAAAGCCATCAATGGAGAACCACTCACTCTCAATGCGCTAGGCAGTTGACGAGGCTCTATTAACTATAGCCACTGAATCCTGATGGTTCATCTCGATAGTTCGATTACATCTGTCTTGAAAGATTTGTGTTTGATTCTTATCTTGATTATTGACACTGGTGGGTTGCAAGATAAGCAATTGAGAATTTAACGGGTTACCTCCAGCTTCAAGGTGTGGGATATACAGCCTTATTGAGTTTAGAGGTAACAAAATTGAGGAAATTTACTTCGAAAGAAAAAGAATCGGCATCAACCTGCGTGCTTTTTGCCTTTGCTACGAAACCCTTGATGCGGAAAAACATTTCGTATGCGCTGCTGTACCTTTTTCGGTACTTGCTTCGACATGACTAGCTTAGTGCCTGTTCGTTGCTGATAAACCTTTAGCTCGCCGCTAAATGGAGTGCGCTCTGCAATTTCAACCACATTGTGCTTAAAACTCGGAGGGAAATGCCCTTTTTCCTGCGTGATTTTACCGTCAGAAAACTTAACCTTTAAAATCGGTCGGTCTACAGCAACTAACCAAAAGATAACGATTGACGCAATTAGAATTACATAAAGCATAGGCACTCCTTGTTAATCGAGTAACTTGGTTAAATCTTCCTTTAAGCTACTTACCGCTTTACTCGCCTTTTCGCTACGAGAGGCTTCTGACAGTAAATATTCTATCGCATCAGACAAAGTACAACCTAACTCATTGGCTCTGTGTGACAGCTTTTCCCAAACGCGATAATCCAAATCGATAGATTTCTTCTTGGTATGGATTTGCTCTGCATTAAAATGGCGTTTACGCTTAGCACGAATGGCCTGCTTGAGTTTATTATCAAGTTCTGGTGACATGTGCTGCTCAATCCACTCTAGAACTTTTGTTGGTTGGTGTTCTAGCTGACGAAGCTCATTGACCGCGGTGTCTGCCTCACTAGTATCGATATGACAAGTGATGGCTTCACCAGCCTTCCACTTGTTGATCAAATAATTCCACTTCCAACCACACTCTAAGTTTTCAAGCTGTTGATATTTCATTGCAAAGCCATTCCGTTAACGTCCTAGGTGACAGCGTAACCCTAAGTGATAAAAGTTACAATCCCCATTGTAATCGAAAAGCGATCAAGATCATCAGATAAAATTATCTATATCTCCTGATGGGGTTTTTCTATATAATTTTCATCCATTTTAAGTATACGAACTGATTTAATGAACCAAGAAAGCTGGCACGCTGTCACGCCACAATATTCGCAATATGACACCCAGATCCAACGATTCAATGAGCTAGAACAAGTCGACTTCTTCAATATTCAACCTCGACTTAAACAATCATTGGAAACGTTAAGTGCCATTCAGGGCTTTAGCCGCTTACTTGTGATTAATTCTGCAGACAACGCGTTTTATCGTAACCTGATTAAAGATGGACTGAAAAAGTTCATTGGTCAAAAACCAGTATCAACGACAGAGTCTTTAAACATCGCGACACTACTGGGTTCATATACCTGTAGCGACTCAGGTGACATTGTCACTTCAAGTAAAGGCCTTATTGAACAAACTAACGGCGGTTATCTTGTTATCCCGGCCACTTTATTGCTCGCTAACCCAGCAAGTTGGCAAACGCTTAAGTCCGTCTTATTAGGACAAGAAGTCAGCCCTATTAATGCCAATCCGCATAAAATTGCTACTAATCCACCAGCAAGCACATATGACATTAAAATCATTCTGGTTGGCGATCGCCACCAAATAGCTGACTTTGAGTATCTCGAACCAGAATTGTATACCGGTTTGGCAATGTTTACTGAAGTCGAAGATGAGTTCTCTTTAAGCACCAACACCATTGAGCAATATCTCGGTTTCCTATCTTGGATAGTCAATAAGTATAAACTGCCCACTCTTTCATTTGGTGCACTACATCGTTTGATGAATGCTGGAGCCCGTTACACTGAAGACCAGAATTACATGCCAATCGAAGTGCTTTGGTATCTTTCTTTGTTTCAGGAAGCATTACTGACATCAAATAACAAAGTACTTGACGAACAAGATCTTGAACAGGCTTTAGAAGCCAAGTACCAACGCGAAGCTTACCTTCCCGAGCGAGCCCTTGCGGACATTACCGATGGTCAGGTGATCATCGAAACTCAAGGTGAATGCATAGGCCAAGTGAACGGCCTGACAGTGATTGATGTGCCTGGTCACCCTATGTCTTATGGGGAACCCGCACGTATCTCGTGTGTCATCCACTTTGGTGACGGAGATATCTCAGATGTAGAGCGTAAAGCTGAACTTGGCGGAAACCTCCATGCTAAAGGCATGATGATCATGCAAGCTTTCGTGAGTAGCGCCCTACAACTAGACGAGCCACTTCCTTACTCTGCTTCAGTAGTGTTTGAGCAGTCTTACAGCGAGGTTGATGGTGACAGTGCAACGTTAGCAGAGCTTTGCTCGTTCGTCTCGGCACTATCTGAGTACCCTATCAATCAACAAATTGCCGTGACTGGTGCCGTCGATCAATTTGGTCGTGTGCAAGCCGTTGGTGGCCTTAATGAAAAAATCGAAGGCTTTTATCACGTCTGTAATCACCAAGGTTTAACGGGAGATCAAGGTGTCATTCTTCCTAAGTCAAACCTTAAACACCTATCACTAAATAAAGACGTGGTCGACAGCATCAAAAAGAATGAATTTCATATCTGGTCTGTATCGACTGTGGACGAGGCAATTCCTCTTATTATGGGTAAGCCTTTCCGTGGTGAAGATGAAGAAAGCGTTATTAGTAAAATAGCGCAACGTATTGAAAACTTTGAAAGACACGAGCACCCGCAAGGAATTGTGGAGCGCATCAAAAACTGGTTCGTTTGAACAAAATTTCGCTCATAAACTTACTGATCGGAGTTGTTTAGCGTACACGTGTTCACTAACATGCTGCTATCAAAAATCGGAGTAATTGATAATGCAAAACAAACGTGATTCTTATAACCGTGAAGATCTTCTAGCGTCTAGCCAAGGCGAACTATTTGGTCCTGGTTACCCTCAACTACCTGCGCCAAATATGCTAATGATGGATCGCGTCACCAAGATGTCTGAGACTGAAGGTGATTACGGTAAGGGTCTGATTCTAGCTGAGCTAGATATTACTCCAGATCTATGGTTTTTTGACTGCCACTTCCCTGGTGACCCAGTGATGCCTGGTTGTCTTGGCCTTGATGCTATGTGGCAGCTTGTTGGTTTCTTCCTTGGCTGGGTTGGCGGCAAAGGTAAAGGTCGTGCTCTTGGTGTTGG
This sequence comes from Vibrio sp. VPAP30, assembly GCF_001188205.1. NCBI lineage: Bacteria > Pseudomonadati > Pseudomonadota > Gammaproteobacteria > Vibrionales > Vibrionaceae > Vibrio > Vibrio sp. VPAP30. The sequence goes on along the minus strand of NZ_LBLS01000018.1, from coordinate 181,906 downwards.
TGAAGTAAAATTCACCGGTCAGATCCTACCTACAGCTAAAAAAGTTACGTACGAGATCCACATGAAGCGCGTTGTAAACCGCAAACTTGTTATGGGTCTTGCTGATGGTCGCGTTCTGGTTGACGGAAAAGAGATTTACGTAGCAAAAGACCTTAAGGTTGGCTTGTTCCAAGACACTTCTGCTTTCTAAGCATATTGTTTTTTTAAAAAAGCGACTCATTCGAGTCGCTTTTTTATACTCGATACATTTAGTTATAGTGCGTTAAATGGCAATTTAAAAGCCCCTTTCGGGGCTAAATTCCTTTGTTGTATGTGGAATGAGTGTTATTTGTAGAGACCAGAGTGTTTATCTTCTCTGGCATCGCGCCAACCACCAAGCCAATAAGATCGAACATCCATCTGCTGGTATGGACATGCCTCCATAGAGCGGCCATTAAGGCCTGCTTTATACCCTTGAGATTGAGCTCGCTCTAAGCGGTCACGCTTTTGTCTCTTCATAGTGTCGTCCTCATACATAAAATGTTTCTTAACGTACTACTTTATTAACCGATTAAATGCTGATCTTTGTCAGATCCAGATAACCGATTAATATGAAGCTTTTGTGGCTTCACCATTAAGATTCGATCAAAAGAACGTCAAATTCAAGATATAAAAAAAGCACAGATCCAAAACTGTGAACCTGTGCCCTTGTTTACAATTTGACCTATTTCCTACGGAACCCTAGCAGACCTAATACAGTCAATACCAAGAATCCTAAAGTACCACCCTGGCGCTCAACTGTTGTTTGAGTCACTGGGCGTGGTGAAATGTCGCTAGCTGTTTTACCTGCTATTGGTACTAGCTTAACACCCGCCAATGATGCGCCTGCGGCACATATCGCATCAATCGCATCACTCTCAAAACCACCAGCGCAGTAGTAAGCTGTTGCCGCAATTACACCTGCATCATTAATGTCTGCCGCTTGAATAATGCGATATTGGTTATTACTTGTGGTAGCCCCCGAGCCATAAGTCAGATCATCTAAATAACGTGCTTGACCGCCAATTGGCGCAGAACCCGTTACTGTGCCTAGGTTAGCAATAAAGGCTCTTTGAGCACGTGGTTTACCGTTGGTTTCTGAGTGCTGCTCATAATCTATCGTACCCACCACATCGTTATGGTTGTTGATATTGCCCGCTAAACCATTCGCACCGGTAAAGAAAATATTACCACTGAATGCTTTGTATGATGGTACATCTAGATTATCAACATAAAACAGCATATTGGCGTATGCACCGTTTAACGCTTGATTTAGCTTCGCCGTACCAATCGCAATTTTGTTGTTGTTGACTGCTTTCAACGTTTGATTGGCGTATTCAGAGCTATCATAAGGGAAGCCTGATACAAGCTTGCTACCGTTATTGAAATCCTTCCACGAATCACCGCTGTCTTCCGACTTGAATACAGCAGCTTTAAGTCTAACATCACCATCAGAAGTGTATCCAACGGCGTATAGTGTAGTTGGTGTCCCACTGTCTTCAATTATATCTCTAGCACTTCCCTGCGCTTTAGAATCACCGTTTTCAGACCCACCGACCCAGCTAATCTCGTCTGCAGGATCACTATTTTTCCAGATAGCTGGTTTGGAAGTAAATGTGTTTGCATTACCAGTATCAATGTTGTTGCGAGTAATACTACCTGTAGTAAAAGCTCCTGCCGTTAGAGTTTTTCTTACCCAATGATGTGAAGCCAAAAACTGACTACCTGTTACAGGGGTTTTAGTTGCATCAACATAACCAACATTGCGATATGTACTGCCATCACGCACATTACCAATTGGCTTACCTGATGAATCTATCGAGTTAACTACAGTGTTCTCGCTAAAAGACAGCTGTGTTCCATCAAGGTATGCTATAGAACCAGTATAATCACCACCTTGTTCTTTGGCGTATCCATTTGTGTACTGAGCACTTGCCCAGTTTTCACATAGCGTCTCTGCGTATCTTAAATAGTCTTTGCAGTAGTTCTTAAAGCCATCGTAGTTATCATCTAAATAATTCCAACCGAAAGGTAGGAAAAATGGAGCCTCATCTCGATAGCTAAACCCCTCTCGATAACGCTTAACCTCTGTGGCCATCTTAGAGGTAGAATCGTCACAAGCATTACTCCAGCACACTGTAGTCTCAGGTGAAATAGCCACACCATAAGTCTGAATGGTTGTGCTGGTGCCCTCAGGGGCTTCTAAATACACATTGTACAGAGCCGCATTGGCACCGAATGAGGCAGCGATTGTTGCCGCTACTGCTGAAATTCTAAAAATGTTACTACTCATTAGTTATTAACTTTCCTGTTGCATTGCTTCGAGCTCTTCCCAGCGTTCGAAGGCAATTTCAAGCTCCTGCTCCGTTGCAGTAAGCTTATCTAATACTGGTTGCGTTTGCTCTACGGGTTTTGAAAAGAAATCTGCGTTGTTGACTTGTTCTTGCAAGCTTTCAATTTCCGCTTCTAACTCTTCAAGTTTGGCTGGCAATGCTTCTAACTCTCGCTGCAGTTTATAGGATAACTTCTTAGCCTTGCTCTTTACTGCAGCCGTTTTGGGAGTTTCCTCAAGCTGTTTAACGCTTTTTGTTGGTTTTTCACTCGCGCGTGCTTTGTGCGTTTGAGCACGCTGCTGCTGTGCATCGTGGTAACCTCCAACAAATTCCTCTATAACGCCCTCACCTTCAAAGATCCAACTGGTTGTCACTGTATTGTCGACAAACTGACGATCGTGGCTGACAAGTAAAAGCGTACCCTGATAGTTGGCAAGCAAATCTTCTAAAAGTTCCAAAGTTTCGATATCAAGATCGTTGGTTGGTTCATCTAGCACCAACAAATTATTTGATCTTAAGAATATTCTTGCCAATAGAAGACGGTTTTTTTCGCCGCCAGACAAGGCTTTAACCGGCGTACGTGCACGTTTAGGTGCAAATAAGAAATCTTGTAAATAGCTCAACGCATGACGCTGACGGCCACCGACCATCACTTCCTGCTTACCGTCAGCTAGGTTGTCAATGACTGACTTTTCAGGGTCTAGCACCTCACGGTATTGGTCAAAATAAGCGACTTCGAGCTTTGTACCACAATGAAGCTTTCCTGATTGAGGTTGAAGCTCGTCGAGCAACAGCTTAAGCAGTGTACTTTTACCACAACCGTTAGGACCAATTAATGCAATGCGATCACCGCGCATAATATTGAACGAGAAGTCTTTAACAATGGACTTACCTTCAATATCATAATTAACGTTCTTCGCTTCAAAGACAATCTTACCCGAACGCGAAGCATCATCGATTTGAATATTGGCTTTACCCTGCACTTCACGTCGGTCACTACGTTCTTCACGCAGCTTTTTAAGTGCTCTTACACGACCTTCATTACGAGTACGGCGCGCTTTGATACCTTGACGGATCCAAACCTCTTCTTGAGCAAGCTTCTTATCAAATTCGGCGTTTTGCATCTCTTCGACACGCAGCATCTCCTCTTTCTCAACCAAGTAGTTGTCATAATTACCTGGGAAAGATGCCAGTTTACCGCGATCGAGATCGACAATACGGGTTGCCATTGATTTGATAAACGCACGGTCGTGAGAAATAAAGATGATTGAACCACGGAAATCTTTAAGGAAGTTCTCTAACCACTCGATAGTCGTTACATCAAGGTGGTTGGTTGGCTCATCAAGGAGTAATACATCTGGATCACGTACAAGGGCCCTAGCTAGGGCTGCTTTACGCTGCCAACCACCAGAAAGGTCAGTAAGCTTGGTGTGCCCATCTAAATTGAGCGCTGCTAATACGTTCTTAATTCGGTCTTCAAAGCGCCACGCACCTGAATGCTCAAGCTGCTCTTGGATACGCGCAAGCTTGTTGATATTCTTCTCTGATGGATCAACTGCAATCAGATCGAGTTGATCTTGATAGATCTTAATCTGCTTCCCGACCTCAGCCAGACCACCAGCAACATATTCAAATACAGTGCCATCTTGGTTACGTGGTGGGTCTTGTTCTAAACGCGAAACCACAACATCTTGCGTTACGGTTAGTTTTCCATCATCGAGTAGCACTTCACCGGCAAGTATTTTCATTAGCGTAGACTTACCAGCACCATTTCTGCCAACTAAACAAACACGTTCGTTCTCTTGTAGAGCAAAATCTGCATGATCTAATAGAGGGTGATCACCGTAGGCCAGTAATCCATTATTAATTGTTAGTAATGCCATTTTCGTCTAACCAAAGCTGTAATTGTTGTAAATCAAACGGCCAATTAAGCTCGTTACCTTGATAATTGAGCACCGGAATGGTGACACCGTAACGAGAAAACAATTCATCATCAAATGCTATGTCGACAATTTTGACTTGATGAGAGATATTGAGCTGTTTTGTTAGTTCAAATGCCATCTCACATAGATGGCACCCTTCTGTACTGTATAAAGTGATCACGTGTGACCTATCAATCCTTGTGAGTCAAAATCCAGCAGTTATGAATATGCTTATTGCGCGCAAAGTCCATTGGCAATGTTTGGTGTGAAATATTCTTCGCGGTTAAGCCAAGTTCATCTAAGCCTTCCATATCCATCTTAAAGTGACGCTTGTTGTTCGAGAATACAATCGTTCCACCCTGACGAAGCAATCGCTTCAAGTTTTTCATCAATTGAATATGATCGCGCTGGACATCAAAGCTCTGCTCCATGCGCTTGGAGTTCGAGAATGTAGGAGGATCAATGAAGATAAGATCGAACTGAGCAGTAGATTGCTCCAACCATTGCAGACAGTCTGCTTGTTCAAATCGATGCTGACGACCGACTTGACCATTGAGCTTCATATTCTCTTTTGCCCACTCTAGGTAAGTGTTCGACATATCTACCGTCGTTGTTGACTTAGCGCCGCCACAGGCTGCATGGACTGTACCCGAGCCTGTATAAGCAAATAGGTTTAGGAAATCTTTACCCTGCGCCATTTCACCCAACTTACGGCGAGTTATCTTATGATCGAGAAATAAGCCTGTATCAAGATAGTCATGAAGATTAACCTTTAACTTCACCCCATATTCATGAAGGGTAAGCGTCTCAGACTCTTGAGACAGTTTTTGGTACTGAGAACGACCTTTTTGCTTCTCGCGGACCTTAAGCACTACCTTATTCGCTTCTGTACCGGTTACCTGAATCGTTGCACGGATGATATCTGTTAAACGGCGTTTAGCTTTCTCTTCAGGGATGTTCTTAGGTGCAGCGTATTCTTGGATCACTATGTGATCGAGGTAAATATCAATGGCAACATTATATTCTGGTAAGTCTGCATCGTAGATACGGTAGCAATCGAGCTGTTCTTTACGGGCCCATTTGCCAATTTTTGCAATATTTTTCTTTAAGCGATTCGAGAAGTCTGGAGCAATCAGTGACTCAGTGACATTGTCACCTTTGTTTTCCACTGGACGGTCACTAATTGAGTAGTTTTTCTGGTGACACGGTAACGCACCATTGTTCAACTTAAACTGTTTGTCCGCTCGCATGCGTAAACAGCTCAAAAGCTCATCAGAACTTGAGAAAATAGATGCTTGGCAGCCTCCGAACTCAGATTTCAATTGGGCACCAAACGCAGTATAAAGTGCAATTAACCCTGGGTGTGTACCTAAACGCTCACCGTATGGCGGGTTTGAGACAATAACACCAGACTCAAAACCCTCAGGGCGTTGAACTTGCGCTGCATCACCAAGGCTAAATTCAATTAACGATTCAACCCCAGCACGGCGCGCGTTATCTTTGGCTGTTTTCAGTACGCGCGAGTCGTTATCAAAGCCGAAAAACTTAGTGTCAACTTTTTTGACGCCCTTTCTAGCCTGAACTGCAGCTTCAGATTTAATCTCAGCCCAAAGCTCAGGTTCAAAATCTTCTAGTGATTCAAAACCCCATTGCGTGCGATTAACACCAGGTGCCATATTGGCCGCCATCATCGCCGCTTCAATCAGTAAGGTGCCAGAGCCACACATAGGGTCAAGTAGTGACTTCTCTGCATCCCATCCGCTTCGTAGAATAATGGCCGCAGCTAAGGTCTCACGTAAAGGCGCACGACCAGATTCAGGGCGGTATCCACGTTGATGCAAGCCGCCGCCAACCATATCAACACCCAATATCGCTTTATCACGGTGTAAGCGTACATGGATGCGAAGATCAGCTTGATCTTTACTGATCGACGGTCTCGGTAGGTTCTTTTTCTCGAAGCTATCCACTACTGCATCTTTAACTTTCATCGCACCGTACTGGCTATTGCGGATTTCACGGTTTGTACCGTTGAAATCAACAACAAACTTCTTTGAACTTTGCAACTGATTAACCCAATTTACTGAGGAAGTTGCTAAGTAGAGATCCATATCATCGTTACATGTGAATTCTGAAAGCACACGGACGAAACGCGACGCCAATCGACTCCATAAGCAGCAACGATAGATTTGCTCATTCGATGCTTTAAAGCGAACCCCTGCCTGAACAGGTTTGGCATTGGTTATCCCTAGCTTGGTTAACTCTTCAACCAACAAGTTTTCCAAACCGTTGGACGTAACCGCAAGATATTGATGCATAGTGATGTTTTAATTCTGTAGAAAATGACCCCGCATTATACCTGACTCCATTAGTTATCGTTAGCTCAATCAGGTAATTCACCACATTTCTCCATCAATTGAATGAAATATCGACACTTTCATGCTTCGTCACTCGTTTTCAAGAACACTTCAATCTCCAATGCTAATTTTACGTAAAAACAATGGCCATAGGCGAAGTGAATGCTTATTCATCTCAATTTTGGTCTATACCAACAAGTGATTCTTAAGTAATTTAATTACAAATTGAGGCCAAAAGAGGAATAAATGTTAGTTTTGAAGATTGAGCGGCGGTAAAAAAGTGGAAATTAATTGTGCTATATGATGATAAATTGAACTTGTCTCACAAGTTAGAGTGATATAAATAGAGCAAAAGTTGCCCTATTTTGCTTCGGGCAGGGTAAAAAAAAGCCAGCAGAAATGCTGGCGGGAAATGAAACAAAGGAACGATAACAGGTGTTAGCTCACCAGTGCGATTGGTTGAGCGTGGAATAGATGATTGGCGACGGTCAGACGGTCATGCATGACTTTGATTGCTTGTCCAAACCTGAGTGATTTTGAACTATTGAGCTCAAATCCGTCTAAACAAACAGACGCGCATAAACTCGCACTCTCACCCACTTCTAGAACAATGAAATAACCTTCACTCAATGAGTTACTAAGGCAAATTAGATCACCTTCTTCTGGAGCTACTTGGCCGTCAGACAAACAATCGAAAAACCAGCTTTTTGGTTGGACGGGTTTGTGAAAACGCTTGGCCGCTACACAATATAAAGAAAGCTCTGCCTGTCTTGGCTCGCTAAGCCCAAGTAACGCAATTTGTTCTTTATATGTTTGGTAAGCAGATGCATCATCTACTGAGAATTCATTAATGCCAATAGCGCAGTCGACAATCAGCTTACGAGGAAGGTTGGTCTTAAATACCATGTCATTACCCAAATCGAGCATAAGGTGCTCTTCTGAGTCATCATAGTACCAAGTCCATTTGTCACTGGGTTTAAGCATCGTTCCATCTCTGAAATTTGATTTGAAGTTAGGTAAAACGCTTAATTACCTTTCCTAGCAATACTTGGATTTTATTAGTTCGTTGGCGAAAAAAAAGAGGAAATGAAAACTCATTTCCTCTTGCAATCAATCAGTTTTAATCAGAAATCTATCGTGTGACAATGTCACGATTTTTCAATTTCTTATCAATCAAAGCTTAGATGTTTGTTACGATATCACGTACTAGTGTTGGGCCATGGTAGATAAATCCAGAGTAAACCTGAACCAACTTAGCTCCAGCCATCATTTTTTCTTTTGCAGCAACGTACGAATCCACGCCACCTACTCCGATAACCGGAATTTGATCTTTTAGTTGTTCATGTAAGCATCGAACCACTTCTGTACTTCGGCTTTGAATAGGACGACCACTAAGGCCACCCGCCTCATTCGCATGTTTCATCCCTTCTACAATTGAGCGATCCAAAGTTGTATTGGTAGCAATAACCGCATCAATTTTGTTTTTAAGTAATGAGTCGCAGATCTGTTTGATCTCATCATCACTAAGATCCGGCGCGATCTTTAATGCAAGTGGAACATACTTACTATGTTTTTCCGCAAGTTCCGCTTGTTTCGCTTTTAACTCAGTAAGCAACTCGTCAAGCGCCTCGCCGTACTGAAGTGATCGAAGCCCTGGTGTGTTTGGTGAAGAAATATTAACCGCGATGTAACCTGCGTATTGGTATACTTTCTCCATACATATCAAGTAGTCTTCTGCACCCTTTTCGATTGGTGTATCTTTGTTCTTACCGATGTTAATTCCAAGAACGCAGTTGTACTTGGCTTTCTTAACGTTCTCTACGAGATTATCAACACCTAAATTGTTAAAGCCCATTCGGTTGATTATGCCTTCCGCTTCAACAAGACGAAACAGGCGTGGTTTATCATTACCCGCTTGTGGACGAGGAGTCACTGTCCCTACTTCAACAAAACCAAAACCCATAGCGTCGAATGCTTCGATACACTCGCCGTTTTTATCTAGACCAGCCGCGAGGCCAACTGGGTTACGAAAAGTTATACCCATACATTCGACTGGACGGTGTGGCAGTTGTTGGCGGTATAAGAGATCAAGTGGAGTGCCAGTAAAGCGCTTGAAATTTTGAATTGCAAGATCGTGTGCCTTCTCGGCATCGAGTTGGAAAAAGCCAGTTCTGGCTAGACGGTAAAGCATTGTGCCTCCGAAAGAAAAAAGCCCCGTATAAACGGGGCTGTATTATTCAACGTTTTACCGAATAATTCAACGAATTATAGCAAACGTTTACTCATTCGCACTGCAATTAAGGTTAAGCAGCATAAGTTCACGTAGTGCAACGGAGAATTTTGCAAACTCATGTACTGAACCGACCTTGAATTCATTGAGAATATTTTCCCAACGATGCAAAGAAGTTTCATTGGTTTCGATCCAATCATCTAGCGCTTTCATCACATCAAGATCTTCCGGAGCACAGCCACAACTTAGGACTTGACCTGTTAGTTGACGCTGCTGCCAATCAAGATCTTCACGGAAAGCCGCTCTTGCCAAGGCTTGCCAATTGTTATCTACCGCCTGACCATTAATCTGCTTCAAGAACCAATGTAGCGATAAACGATCACCCAAGTTGTAGTACAACTTAGCGGTTTGCTCGACGGTTTTGCCTTTTTCACGAGATACTGTTGATATATCCAGCACTGAATAGAGACTAGACAAACGGGCTACATAACTTGCGACTTCAGCTTTAATACCCTGATCGATCCAAGCATTCGCCATTTCGTTATGTTCTTCCACTTCAGACGGTACAAGCATACCGTCTAAGTGCTCTTTTATCGTATCAACATCTGCTTGGTATAGCTCAATCAAATCTTTGACTGATTGACGACCAGTACGATTACGCAACAACCAACGCGAAAGACGGCGAAGCGTTCTACGCACGTAGAAGATCATATCGTATTGCGCTTGCGTCGATGCCTCATTGTCAAGCGAACGAACTTCTTCAAGAACATTGCCTAAACCAAAGATTTCACGTGATGCAGTATACGCATTGGCGATATCAACAACACACGCCCCCGTTTCTTCTTGGAGACGAGTGACGAAGTTACAACCCATCTCGTTAACCATTTGATTAGCAAGAGCCGTTGCAATGATTTCAGCACGCAGTGGATGATTGTCCATTTGTGAAGAGTAGTTACGGCGTAACTCAGTTGGAAAGTAGCTAACAAGCTGCTGTGCATGAAACTCATCTTTAGCGATATCTTCATGGACTAGCTCTTCTTTCAGAACCATTTTACCGTATGCAATTAGTACCGACAGCTCAGGACGAGTCAGTGCCATACCCTGTTTTTCACGCTCAAGTAACGTTTCATCATCAGGAATGTATTCTAGCGCTCGGTCAAGGTGCCCCGCTTTTTCCATCGTGTGGATAAAACGAATTTGCTCCTTAACGAGAGAAACACCTTGCTGCTCCGTGACAGAAATAGACTCAGCCTGGCAATACGCATCATCAAGAACGATCACTCCGACTTCATCTTCCATCGATTCAAGGATCTTATTCCGCTGCTTAACAGTAAGATCACCATTGGCCACTAGACCATTTAAGAAGATCTTAATGTTGACTTCGTTATCCGAGCAGTCAACACCACCAACATTATCAACAAAGTCGGTGTTAACACGTCCACCAGTAAGCGCATATTCGATACGACCAAGCTGAGTCATACCTAAGTTACCACCCTCTCCGACAACTTTCGCTTTCAGATCGCGACCATCAATACGAAGTACGTCGTTGGCACGGTCACCGACATCAGTATGTGTTTCAGAAGAAGCTTTAACGTATGTACCAATACCACCATTCCATAAAAGATCCACTTCCATAGACAGTAACATCTTGATTAGATCGTTTGGTGCGACTGAAGACTTCTTGGTACGCAGCATCTTCTGAATTTCAGGGGTCAATGGAATCGACTTGGCACGGCGAGAGAAGATGCCGCCGCCTTTTGAAATTAGCTTAGCGTCGTAATCTTCCCAACTAGAACGAGGCAGATTGAACAAGCGATTTCGCTCTTCCCAAGTCGATGCTGAATCTGGATTGGGATCGATAAAGATATGCATGTGGTTAAACGCAGCTTGTAAACGAATATGCTTCGACAAAAGCATACCGTTACCAAATACGTCACCGGCCATGTCACCAACACCAATAGCGGTGAAATCTGTAGTTTGGCAGTTGATACCCATCTCACGGAAGTGTCGCTTCACTGATTCCCAGCCACCTTTCGCGGTAATGCCCATCGCCTTATGGTCGTAACCATTAGAACCACCAGAAGCAAAAGCATCGCCTAACCAGAAGTTGTATTCTTCCGACACTGAGTTAGCAAGATCTGAGAAAGTAGCAGTACCTTTATCTGCGGCAACAACCAAATATGGGTCATCTTCGTCATGACGAACCACACTCTTCGGATGAGCCACTTCGCCTTCAATAATGTTGTCTGAGACATCTAGTAATGCGCGGATAAAACGTTTGTAACAACGCTGACCTTCAGCAAAGATCTCGTCACGGCCACTCAACAAAGGCTGACGCTTACAGACGAAACCACCTTTTGCTCCCACAGGAACAATGACCGTGTTTTTAACCTGCTGCGCTTTCACCAAGCCAAGAATTTCTGTACGGAAATCTTCTTGACGGTCTGACCAACGTAAACCACCACGTGCAACCTTACCCCCACGTAGGTGAACACCTTCAATATCCGGTGCATAAACAAAGATCTCAAATGCTGGTACAGGTTGAGGGATCTCTGGGATATCACTTGGTTTCATCTTAAGTGACAACCACGGCTTAGGTTGCTTGTTCTCATCTAACTGGTAGTAGTTGGTACGAAGTGTTGCCGTGATCATTTCCATGTAGCGGCGGAGGATGCGATCATCATCCAAACTTTCTACATGATCGAGCTGCTCGGCCATCTTAGCAATAAGATCATTTTGACCTTTTTGGCTGCCTTTAAATTTCGGCTCGAACCGCTTGGTAAATAGATCCACCAGCCCTTTTGCAAGGTCTGGGTAATGATTTAACGTATCTTCGATATATTGTTGACTGAATGGGAAGCCCACTTGGCGCATGTAACGTGCATACGCACGAAGAATTGAGATTTCGCGCCCAGTTAATGATGCGCCCAGTACCAGTCGGTTGAAGCCATCACTTTCTAATTCACCTGCCCAAATCGCTGCAAAAGCCTGTTGGAAACGATCGCGAGCTTCGCGAAGGTCGACCGTTTTCTCACTCTTATGCAGCATTGAGAAATCTAAGATCCAATAAACTTGACCGTTGGCCTTACGCACTTCGTAAGGCGATTCACCAATCACGCGTAACCCCAAATTCTCAAGCATTGGCATTACATCTGATAGGTGAATGGGTTCGTCACGATGATAAAGCTTTAATCTTACTGATTTAGAATCTGCCCCTAGTTCTTGCGGACGGTAGAAAAGCATACCAAGTTTATTGTCATCACTTAGCTTCTCAAGACGTTCAATATCTGCAACCGCAGAACCTGGTAAAACATCTTCTTTGTATGAACGAGGGAATGCACGTAGGTAATCTTTAGCAAGCGGTAGACCTTTACTCTCACCAAAGTTTGCCACGATCGCTTCTGATAAACGATCATCCCAATTTGAAGATGCTTCCATTAAGTTTTGCTCAATCGTTTTAACGTCGACGTCCATGTTGTTGTTGTCAACACGAACAATATAGTGAGTTCTAGCTAGCGGGCTCTCAGAGAAATAGGTGGTGAACTCAACTTCTTGTTCACAACCAAAGTACTGTTGAAGAATACGCTGAGTTTGACGACGCAATTCTGTGTTGTAACGATCTTTAGTAACGTAGACCATACAACTAAAGAATCGTCCAAATGGGTCTTTACGAACAAACAGACGCAATAGATCACGATCTTGCATCTGTACTACACCCATCCCCACTTCTAATAGTTCTTCTTCTTTTGCCTGAAGAAGTTCATCGCGTGGGTAGTTTTCTAGAATATTGTGGAGTGCTTTATAAGAGTATGACCCTTCGCGATAACCACTTGCTTCAAGGATACGTTCAACCTTTTCACGAATAAGTGGAATTCCGCCTACACTTTGGTTATAGACAGCAGATGTATAAAGACCAGTAAAACGGTGCTCACCGATGACTTTACCGTTCTTATCAAATTTCTTGATGCCAATATAATCCGTATATGCTGGGCGATGGATGCGAGATGCACGATTCCCTTTAGTAACAATAAGTAGGAATGGCTTTTTCGCCTCCAGACGAGCAGAGTCTGGGAAGTCCGATAACTTAACTGTGCGTACACGCTCTCGATTCGCAAACAGACCTAAGCCTTTGTCAGGTGTCGGGCGAAGTTCTGTGTCACCATCCACAGAAACAAGGTCGTACTCTTTATACCCCATAAACGTGAAGTTGTGATTCCCCAACCAACGTAGAAATTGGATCGACTCATCATAGCGATCACGCTGGATCTCTACCTTTCCTTGTTGCGCTACTACCTGACCCGTTACCTCTTCGAGTTTTTCAACCATTAGTAACCAGTCTTGAACAACTAATCCAGTGTCATTCAAAATACTAAGAAGCTCAGCTTTCAGTGAAGCCATCTCTTCTTTAGAACTTAAGCGGTCAACCTCTATATGGAACAGTGACTGAAGTGCACCTTCCCCTTGATTGATCGCTGTTATTTCGCCTTTTGCTGAACGGCCAATTTGTGTTGGTCCATGCAGCATCAAGTGTGATGAAAGATCCAAACGGCTTAACGCCATTTTTGTTGAATCAACCAAGAACGGACCATCGGGCACAACAATCTCTACGATTGTATGGGTCGATTGCCAACCTTGGCGACTTACAGTTGGATTGAATACTCGAACAGAAATATCGTCAGCTTTTTTCTCGTTGATATGGTGCCAGAGCGAGACTACGGCACCGTACAAATCGGATTCGTTACGCTCGACTAAATCGTCTTGAGAAATGTTGCTAAATAAATGTTGAGCTAGTTGGGTGACTAGGGGTTGATGAGCAAGCTCGAGTTTGTCTTGAATAAGCTGATACACTTTTTCAAGCAGAACCGGCATCAATGTTTCACGCGCGGTCATAATCACACTCCACAATTAGAATTGTATGTTTTTTGGGGGTTGTTGTAAGCATAGTGCTTAACACGGGTAATGCCGCTTTATTGTAAAAGCTTTATTGATAAATAGTTAATTCTTTTGGGAGTGGTTGGAGGTGAAATGTTTGAGAATGTGACTAAGGTTCTATTTAAACTTCTATAAAATCAGTTGCTCACAGAAGTTCTAACTTTAGAAACTTATTATTTTGGTCAGTTGTTAACCTGAAGCGCCCTTTTAGCCCTATTTGACTAAGAAAAGGCCTGAAACGCGATGCAGGCAATTGTAAGCGTAACCCTTTGTCTGTAACGACTAAAACGTTACTAGCGGCACCGTTATAGTGTGCCAGAAAAGTTTGATAAGAAATGTTAAGACTGAAGTAATACTGATTCATACTGTGGTCAAAAATGTAACGATTATTGCAAGAAAACAAAACTACTGTACAAATAAACAGTAGCACTAAAAAGTGCTACTGTTCTAAACGATGTTGATTAAGACTCCAACGCTTTAGTCACTTTCTCAAACAAATCTTTCGCTAGATCATCCATTGCTTTGAGTGTCTCAAGTTCCGCTTTGATTAAAACCTGACGCTCTTCATCATATTTACGATACTTCAACAAAGGATCAATTAAACGCGATGCGACTTGTGGGTTGCTACTGTTTAATTCACGTAAAATCTCACCAGCGAACTTGTAGCCTTCTCCCGATCTAGCATGGAAGCGAACTGGGTTCATGTTCAAGAATGAACCAATTAAACTGCGAGTTCGATTAGGGTTCTTCAAGCTGAATGCTTCGTGATTCATAGTCTGTTTAATGACTTCTAGGACATTTTCCGCAGGGCTTGTCCCTTGTAGTGCAAACCACTTATCCATGACCAAGCCATCATGCTTCCACTTGTCGCTATAATCAGCCATCAGTATTTCACGACATTCAAGCTGGGCACTGTTTGCAGCGCTCATGGCTGCAATCGTGTCTGTCATATTATTTGCGTCAGAATACTGCGCCTTAACCAGAGTATTGCCCTGTTCTGTGTAAGCCAGATAACCTAAAGCTGTATTACGCAATGAACGTTTGCCAATTGCAGCATGTTCAATTGTATACTCCTGCTGTTTATAGCTGTGATAAATTGCACCTAGTTCATCTTCAAGCTCAGTTGCCAAAGTTACTTTGATTGCTTTCAACACAGCTGCTACCGCATCCACATCAACCTGTTTGTACCAACCGCTCACTTCATTGTGGCTTGGTAACGACATCATTTCAGCGATAAATGCAGGCTCTAACTCAGTTGAAAGTAGCACTCCTCGGAATGCATCAATCACTTCTTGCGACAATTCAACTTTATCACCCGCTTGCACTTTTTCTACATTGCTAAGAATGTATTTAGCTAACAGCATCTGACCCGCGTCCCATCGAGCAAACTCGTTGCGCGAGTGCACCATCAAGAAGATCAGTTCGTTGTCAGTGTAACTATATTCCAATTTTACCGGAGCTGAGAATTCACGAAGTAATGAAGGGACTGGACGTTCAGGCACCTGCTCAAAGACAAACGTCTGTTTAAGCTCTGTCACATCAAGCACATTACCAACCTGCCCACCGTTACGGCGTAACTGAATCACGTCACCATTTTGCGCGTACAACTCAACGTCAAATGGAATGTGAAGAGCCTGCTTTTGAGCTTGGTCTTGAGTCGGTTCAGTTGACTGCTCAATAGTTAAAGAATAAGTCTGCTCAGATTTATTATACTCACTGCTAACTTTAACTGTTGGTGTACCGGACTGGCTGTACCATAAACGGAACTGCTTTAAATCAACACCAGAGGCGTCTTCCATCGCTGCGACAAAATCTTCACAAGTAGCTGCTGTTCCATCATGACGTTCAAAGTAAAGCTTCATGCCTTTTTGGAAGCCGACTTCACCTAGCAAGGTGTGCATCATTCGAATGACTTCGCTGCCCTTTTCGTACACTGTTAGTGTGTAGAAGTTATTCATTTCAATAACTTGCTCAGGGCGAATCGGATGTGACATCGGGCTCGCATCTTCCGCAAACTGAGGACCGCGAATAATACGTACATTGTTTATACGGTTGACTGCGCGTGAACCTAGATCAGAAGAAAACTCTTGGTCGCGGAAGACGGTTAGGCCTTCTTTCAGGCTCAACTGAAACCAATCGCGACAAGTGACTCGGTTACCAGTCCAGTTATGGAAGTATTCGTGGCCGATCACCGCTTCAATACCTAGGTAATCAGTATCCGTCGCTGTTTTTTCGTTCGCCAATACAAACTTCGAGTTAAAGATGTTTAGACCTTTGTTCTCCATGGCACCCATGTTAAAGAAATCGACAGCAACAATCATGTAGATATCAAGGTCGTACTCTAAACCAAAACGCTCTTCATCCCACTTCATCGAATTGATAAGTGATGTCATTGCGTGCGGCGCGCGATCTAAGTTGCCTTTATCGACGAAGATTTCCAGCTCAACATTACGACCAGACTGAGTCACATATTTGTCGCGCAGAACATCAAAGTCACCAGCAACAAGGGCAAATAAATAAGCAGGTTTAGGATGCGGGTCTTGCCACTTAACCCAATGACGACCGCCTTCTATCTCACCTTCAGCAATACGGTTGCCGTTGCTAAGCAAAAACGGATACTCTGCTTTGTCGGCAATCACTTTCGTAGTGTACTTTGCAAGAACGTCTGGGCGATCCAAATAATAGGTGATACGTCGGAAACCTTCCGCTTCACATTGCGTACAGAATGCTCCACCTGATTTGTACAGTCCTTCAAGGGCAGTATTCGCTTCAGGGTCTATCAAAGTAACAATAGATAATTCAGTTTGTTCAGGTAGCTGGTGGATCTCTAAAGCGCCTTCCACTTCTTCATAAGCTGTCCAAGCTTCACCATTGACGTGAATGCTTTTCAATTTTAGAGCTTCGCCTTCTAAGCGCAGCGTTGTAGAGTCTTTGAGTTGTTTAACCTGCGAAACAGCCGTAACGGTTGTTTCGTTATCATATAGGTCAAACGTAAGATCAATATCAGTGATAGTATGAGATGGTGACTGGTAGTCTTTGCGGTATTTGGCTTGAGGAGTCTGAGCCATGTCTAAATCCTTCTGACTAAATGCATTTGGAAAACATACTAAACTTAAACGCTAGTATGCTAACAGCGCGAGAAAATCAACGCTGACGAATTGCGTGTTAGCTTACAACTCTAGATGAAAAAAAACGAGGCTCTGTTAAGAAATACCTCGTTTTTTGTCTATTGTTGATGTAGAACTCAAACAATTTGTCTAGATAGTCATCAAACCTCACATTTATCTAGCGTATTCGATCGAGTACCGCATACAAAGACCCTTCTTCCATTTCTAATGTAAGCGTATCTTTGTTGAGTGTATAACGAGTTTCATGTTCGCCCTTTTCGTATAAGAGAACAAGATGCTCACCTTCGGTATAATAGACACCTCGGTGTATTGCTTCATCCCCCTCGTCATTGCTGACTCTAAACATAAACACAAAATCGGGTTGGAGAATTAAGTCCAATCTGTGGACGTCATTCGACAAAGCTTCGTCACCTTCGAAATGGGCACTAGACCACATACCCGCTAAAGAATTTGATAGTGCTTTAGTGAAAGTCACACCGTTTAAGTTCAGTAGATTGTGATTTGCTGCATACTGGTAAACTTGGGGTTCAGAAGTGTCTAAACCAAGAATGATGGTATCTTCATTTGCAGTGTATAACCCTTCCCAATGATCAACCGAATAGTCTCGTTTTTGGATATCAATTTTAAAGCTATAGTTTGAGTCAAGCGTTAACTTAATCGCCAAAAAATTTTCTTGTGATTGCTCGGGGTCGGGATTAACCAAATACCAATCACCGAGTAAGAATGGGTGGTCGAACTGCGTCAAATCACTGTTGTCACGAACACCATTACCTAGCACTGAGAAGCTATACATTAGCGATATCAAAACAATCAATCTCATAGCGTGCTCCTTACCCTTTTTCTTTAATCTTAGGCACACAAAGTTTATTTGGCGAAAAAATTGATCTAAATCACAATAATTATTTGTATAAAAAAAGCGAACCTAACTAGGTTCGCTTTGCTAAAGTGATGATTAGTTTTAAGATTTAATCAAATCAACCATAATGGCGACCGACTCGTCCAAATATGCATCTGGCGCTTCATAGTCTTTAGGCACATCATCCAGTGATTTAAACAATTCTTTACCTTGCGCTTTTTGTCGTTCATTAATTCTTACTAAGCGCCTTTTATCAGCTTGTTCACTTTCAGCCTGACGAGTTTTCTTATTCAAAGATAAGGTGTTGTCGTCTTTTTCGGCTTTGTACTTAGCAATGTCTTCAGCAATAAACCCAAACTCCATGTCGCTGGTAATACGTGCTTCATGTTTGGTCGATAACTGTTTAATTAATTCATCATTACGCTGTAACATTTCATATTTAGCTTTATCAATGCTATCCCACGGCAATGCATTATCTTCAACGCTTTCACCTGTTTCGCTTGGTTCAACCGCGGTTGGAAACGCAATATCAGGAGCAACGCCTTTGTTTTGTGTACTACCACCATCAATTCGATAGAATTTTTGAATGGTGTACTGAACGTAGCCAAGCTCTTTATCAAACAGGTCATAGATCTTACCTAGAGTTCGATGCTGTTGTACCGTTCCCTTACCGAAAGAGTTTTCACCAAGAATGATCGCACGGCCGTAATCTTGCAATGCAGCGGCAAAAATTTCTGAGGCTGATGCACTATTACGGTTGATAAGTACCGTCATTGGTCCGGCGTAACTGATTTGATCATCAAAGTCACCTTTCACGTTCACCCGACCGTAACTGTCACGAACCTGAACAACAGGGCCACTCTTAATAAACAGACCAGTCAAAGCTGACGCTTCAGTCAATGCACCACCACCGTTATTACGTAGATCAACGATAATGCCATCAACTTTCTTACCTTTTAGCTCAGTTATCAACTTATCAGTATCTTGGGCAAGTCCTACATAAAAACTTGGAACCTCAAGTACACCAATCTTCTTACCACCTTGCTCAATGACTTCTGATTTAACTGCGCGATCTTCTAAGCGGATTTTATCTCGGACTAACGTAATCACCGTCGCTTTGGCATCTTTTCCTTCAGGCAAAATCTGCAAATTGACCTTGGTACCTTTCGGCCCTTTGATCAGTTGGACAACATCGTCTAGTCGCCAACCAATAACGTCTACAATTTCCTCTCCGTCTTGGCCGACTCCGATAATGCGATCGCCTTCACCCAGTTGCTTACTTTTAGATGCTGGGCCACCAGCGACCAAAGAACGTATAACTGTGTAATCGTCCGTCATTTGCAATACTGCCCCAATTCCTTCCAGAGACAGGTTCATCTCCGTTTGGAATTGCTCTGCATTGCGAGGAGAAAGATAACTAGTATGAGGATCAACTTCACGTGCAAAAGCATTCATATAAAACTGGAACACATCTTCGCTATGCGTTTGGCTAAGCCTTTTCAGCGCATTATTGTAACGCTTGCCTAGTACTTCTTTGACTTCGTCCCAGTTTTTACCTGTTAGTTTCAGATTAAGCGCATCGTACTTAACTCGTTTTCGCCAAAGCTCATCAAGCTCAGCGGTATTTTCTGGCCAAGCTGCTTCACTGCGATCAAGCTCAATACTTTCGTCAGTATCAAATTTCATCTCAGTGTCAAGGAGTTGAAGCGCATGAACGAATCGCTCGTAACGACGTTTCATCGACAAATTATACAGTTCAAAGGCAAGTTGAGTGTCACCAGACTTTAACTGTTCATCGACGGAATCTTGCCATTTTGAGATGGCATCGATATCAGCTTGAGTAAAAACGTTCTTGTTATAGTCCAATGACTCTACATAGCGCCAGAAGATCTTACGCGATAGCTCATCATTGAGTTTGATATGTTTGTAGTGGGAACTGGTAAGCTTTTCCTCGACACGCTTACTTGCAGTGGCGTGTTGTGCTTCCGGAGAAAGGACTGGTAAGTCCTCTAGGGTAATCTTTGCTTCTAGAGCATAGGCTGAAGAAGCTGCTAGCAATAAGCTAGCAGCGATCAGCGACATTTTTGAACGGCATTTCATGCGTAGGAGTATCTCCTTTATGCGCGTAGGTGCTCCGCTTTTACGACCATTTGTAGGCCGTTAGACAGTTGAACACGCACATCTTCCTTATTGATTTCAACGATAGTCGCAGCCATGTTTCCTTTACCCATATTTACGTTTACTTGATTACCAACTTTTACTTCGTCAGCAGTCAAAGCACGCGTTTCTACCGGCTTATTGGCTTTTTGTACTTTATTCTGTTGTGGGCGACGGCCTTGTGGCTTCTTCGCCGCAGGCTTAGCTTTCGCTTTACCTTCTTCACGAGCTTTCTGTGCTTGCTCTTTACGACGAGCTTGCACTTTTGCTTTACTCTCAGCCAGTGCTGTTTTCGCGTGTTCTACGTGTTCTTCATCTAGCTCACCTGCTGGGTTGCCATCTAAATCCACACGCACCGCACCTGGCTTTACACCGTGAAGGTAACGCCATGATGAAGTGTATTGTCTTAACGCTGCGCGAAGTTGAGTTTTGCTTACTTTTGGGTCGTCAGTTAAACGCTCCGCAAGATCTTGAAAAATACCAATTTTAAGTGGCTTTGCTTCACCTTCTAAAGTAAAGCACTTAGGGAAACATTCAGCAATATATGCGATAACTTCTTTGCTGTTTTTTAACTTTTCAGTGTTTTCCATGAGGATTCCTGGTTATTGCGGCTTGCCCGCGAGCATTAAGAATTAAATATTTGAGGTATTATAGTGACCTGCAAGCGAAAAACCACACTCAATAGACAATTTATGTCTTGATAGCGTGTGAATTAAGCAGCTTTTCTACTTCGCTCATCAAAAAAATCAGTCCTTGCTCGTCAATTTCATTAAATCGTCCAACATTAGGACTATCAATATCGAGTACACCAGCAATTTCACCACCAATTGAAAATGGAATCACCATCTCAGAATTACTTTCCGCATCGCACGCAATATGGCCTTCAAATTCATGAACGTCATCGATGCGTTGTACCGTGTTGGTGGCTACCGCAGTACCACATACACCACGACCTATAGGAATACGCACACAGGCTGGTTTGCCCTGGAAAGGTCCGAGAACCAGTTCACCCTCATTCATCAAGTAGAAGCCAACCCAGTTTAGGTGCTCTAACTCCATGTTAAGTAAGGCGCTGACATTAGATAAATTGGCAATCAGGTCAGTTTCTGATTCGATTAATGCAGCCGCTTGCTTGGTTAAGCGGTGGTAATGTTCTATGTTCATTATTACATCCTTTTCTCGTGACCTTTTTAAAATTAGAGACTTCTAACATAAATCTACGTACAATCGCCGCAAATCATAAATAGTAAGCATTCTCATTATAATGATCGATAATCCCAACACTATTAGCCGCTCTTGGTTGATAACTCAAGTAAAAAAACACAAGTCGAAACTGATACTTGCCAACATCATCGCGCTTTTGGCGACGCTAATTAGTGTTCCAATTCCTTTATTGATGCCGCTTATGGTGGATGAAGTCCTTCTCAATCAGCCAGGCAAAGGGTTAGAAGCGATGAATTCACTATTGCCTAGCGAAATGCAAACACCCACGGGATATATCGCACTGACCTTACTCTTAGTCATCATCATGCGCAGCACCAGCCAAGCGCTGAGTATTCTACAGAGCCGTCAATTTACTTTGGTATCAAAAACCATCACGTTCCAAATGCGCAGCAAAATGATCGATAAGCTTGGTCGCATTAGTATTCGTCAATACGAAACACGGGGAAGTGGTGGCATAAATGCTCATCTGATTACCGACATAGAAACGATTGATCAGTTTATCGGTTCAACTTTGAGTAAGTTCCTTATTAGCTTGCTTACTGTTGTTGGTACGGCGGGGGTGCTCCTGTGGTTAGATTGGCGCTTGGGCCTGTTCATTCTTCTAGTTAACCCTGTCGTTATCTATTTTTCTCGTAAATTGGGCAGCAAGGTTAAACATCTTAAAAAACACGAAAATCAATCTTTTGAGCGCTTTCAAAATCGATTAGTCGAAACGCTCGATGGTATCTATCAACTGCGCGCAGCAAATCGAGAACGTGAATTCCTTAATGAACTGAAGGATCAAGCTAACCAGATACGTGTTGATGCAGACAAGTATGCGTGGCAATCAGAAGCCGCGGGAAGAGTCTCATTCTTACTATTCTTATTAGGCTTTGAGCTGTTTCGGGCCGTAGCGATGCTGATGGTGCTGTTTAGCGATCTAACCATTGGCCAGATATTTGCCGTATTTGGTTACTTATGGTTTATGCTTTCTCCTGTACAAGAATTGCTCGGTATACAGTTTTCTTGGTACAGTGCCAAAGCCGCTTTGAAACGCATCAACGCCCTTCTCGATTTGGAAGAAGAACATCGGCCAATAAGCAAAGTCAATCCATTTACTGATGAGCGCGAAGTCGATATTGAAGTGAACAATGTTACCTTCTCTTACAATGAAGAAGTAAAGGTACTTAATAACTTAAACCTAACCATTCCAGCGGGCAAAAAGGTGGCACTGGTGGGTGCAAGCGGTGGCGGTAAATCGACACTTATACAACTTCTTATCGGCGTATATCAGGCCGACTCAGGTACAATACGTTTTAACGGGCAAACTACTGATGATATCAGTTTTGACATAATTAGAGACCAAATTGCTGTTGTATTACAACAGCCTATACTATTCAATGACACTTTAAGGCATAATCTGACTCTGGGCTCGACCTATGATGATTTACAATTGTGGCGTGCTCTAGAAATTGCACAGATGCAAGATGTCATTAGTCAATTAAGTGACGGATTGGAAACGCAAATTGGTCGTAGTGGTATCCGTTTGTCTGGTGGTCAAAGACAACGATTAGCGATTGCACGCATGATACTGAGTAATCCAAGGTTCGTTATTTTAGATGAAGCAACATCAGCGCTTGATACGGCAACTGAAGCAGCATTGCACAAAGCGTTAACCGAATTTTTAGAAGGGCGAACTACACTTATTGTAGCGCACCGATTATCTGCAGTGAAACAAGCAGACTTAATTTACGTACTAGAAGATGGACAAGTTAGCCAAGCTGGTACGCACGGAGAGTTGGTTGAACAACAAGGCTTATATCAGACACTTTATGGCAACGTGCAATCACACAGTTAGCCAATACATCACCGTCTTATTTGGGGAGGAACAATGAGTCCTTCTCAAATGCATGCCCACTCTTCTAAACCGACTTCAGTTAGGTTATGTGATGGCTGTGAGCTACCCGTAGACCTTGTTGAGGTCGAGCGAGGAAAAAGTGCTCATTGTCCTCGTTGTAACACTCACCTCTACCGAGGAGGCAAGCCTTCTTTATCTGGCGACCTAGCACTTGCAATCACCTGCCTATTGCTTTTTGTCCCTTCGCATTTTTTCGATTTCATTAGCATCAGACTGTTCGGAGTCATGATACCCGCAACCCTACCCGCTGGCATATTCACCTTATTCCAAGAAGGCTATGCCATGCTCGCCTTGTTGATCTTTTTCTGTAGCTCTATCGCCCCTTTCTTGGTGTGCAGCTCAGTCGTAGCTGCCCACATTGGCCTCAAGTATCGCCAGTTCAAAGTACTTAAAGCATCGTTGGCGATCGTTCAGCATCTGAAACCCTGGGTGATGATTGATGTCTTTTTAGTCAGTATTGCCATCTCTTGTTTCAAGTTGCAGGACTATTCTGATATTCACGTAGGAGTTGGCCTAATTGGCTTACTGCTTTTACAAGTCGCGACCGTTTTGCTCATTACCCGCGTCAGCGTACGCCGGTACTGGGAGGCGTACGATCCTGAGTCTCACTATTCGCCTCACGAGAAAAAGCTACACTGTCACCACTGTCATCTATCTCAACCAGATGGTACAGTGTGTTTACGCTGCCTTAGCCCAATACATCATAGAAAACCCCGTTCAATACAAAAAACGTGGGCGTATCTCATTGCGGCCACGGTTGCAATTTTCCCTGCCAATCTAATCCCTATTTCGATTCTTCTCACCAATGGGAAAAGACTTGAGGATACTATTTTTTCCGGTGTCGCCTCTTTGGTAAAGAGTGGTATGACGGGAATCGCTATCATTATATTTGTCGCCAGCATTGTCGTACCTGTCGCTAAAATTCTTGGCCTATCGTATCTTCTATTAGCAATTCAGTTTAAACGTAAGGTCTACCACAAGCATAGAATGACCATCTACTTCATTATTAAGTGGATTGGTCGATGGTCTATGATGGATTTATTTGTTATTTCCATCATGATGACATTAGTTGATCGAGGCCAAATCCTTGATTTTACACCCGGGTATGGCGCTGTTGCTTTTGGTATTGTTGTCATATTAACCATGCTGGCAGCTGAAAGCATGGATCCAAGGTTGATTTGGGATAACTACCCAGATGAAAACAAAAACAATGAGTCACTAAATGAGTAATCCATCTCCGACACAAAACTCTTATTCGCCACATATCAAACGCAATAAAGGTCTATCACCTCTTTGGCTGTTACCTATATTGACGATGATATTAGCGGGATGGCTGGTGTTTAAAGCGGTTCAAGATGCCGGACAGCGAGTACAAATCTACTTTTCAGATGCGCAAGGTCTCATCGCAGGAAGAACAACTATCCGCTACCAAGGCTTAGAAGTCGGGATGGTCAAAGACATCAATCTAGCGGAAGATCTGCAAAGCATTTATGTTGATGCAGATATTTACCCTGAAGCGACCAAGCTCCTGACCAAAGAAACTCGCTTTTGGATGGTAAAACCTACGGCTAGCCTATCAGGTATTTCGGGATTAGACGCTTTAGTTTCGGGCAACTATATTGCGATCTCTCCGAGTAGTAACCCATCAGAGCCAGAAACTGAGTTTACCGCCTTAGAGCGCGCCCCATCAGATTTAATGGCCAGCGAAGGTCTAAATATCTCATTAAAGGCCCTTGATCTGGGGGGGATATCTGTTGGTTCGCAGATCGTTTATCGTAAGATTCCGATAGGCGAGGTGTACAGCTATCAATTACATTCCGATTCAAAGCATGTCCTTATTCAGGCTTCTATCCAAGATGAGTATCGACACATCATCACGGATGACAGTCGTTTCTGGAATGTGAGCGGCGTTGGTGCAAATATTGGTTTTGCGGGTGTTGATGTCCGCCTTGAAAGCTTAAGCGCACTGATTGGGGGTTCGATTGCTGTTGACTCCCCAGATGGTGGCGCACCTGTAGCTGATAACACGGAGTTTAGACTCTATCCTGACATTAAGACGGCTGGACGCGGTATCGCTATCAAAGTAGCACTGCCTGATGACAACAACATCAGTGAAAACGGCGCACCGATCATGTACCGCGGTATAGAAATAGGCCAAATCACCAACCTAGAGCTAAGTAACGGCCGCGAAAGCATCATTGCCTCTGCCGCCATTCAACCTGCGTTTAGCGACATGTTAAAAACTGAAAGTAAATTTGTCCTTGAAGAAGCAAAAGTGTCTCTTACTGGCGTTGAAAATATAGCCAACATCGTCAAAGGTAACTTCTTGACCATTGTTCCAGGTGATGGAGAACGTGCTCGTAAGTTTAGTGCAGTTCGTAAAGATGAGTTTAACCGACAGCAAGAGCGTTCTGTTGCCGTACATTTGATTGCGGACAATTCATTCGGTTTAGATCAAGGGGCACATATTCTATACCGTGGCATAGGTGTGGGCTCTGTTACTCAGGTTCGTCTAGTTGGAGACAAGGTTCAACTCGACGCGTTAATTGATAGCAATTATGCCCATTTAATCAAATCGCAAAACCGCTTCTTTGTCACCGGCAGTGCAAGTGCTGAATTAACCGAGTCTGGGCTAAACATAACAGTCCCACCGGCTAAGCAACTCCTTACTGGTTCGATTAGTTTTGTTAGTGAAGGGCAAGATAGCGCGCAAGAAGAATATCGCTTATATCCAAACAAATCTCTAGCTGAACTGGCAAAATACAATATATCGGGTTCTACAAAACTGACACTTTTTGCCAACGAGTTACCACCGATTAGTAAAGGTAGCCCGCTGCTCTATCGCAATCTGCAAGTTGGTAACGTATCGGACTTTTACTTGGTTGATGGCGGCGTGATCATTTCAGCAAGCATCGAGAACCAATACAAACACTTAGTGACCGAACAAACCGTATTCTGGAATCGTTCAGGAGTTGAAATTGATGCTAGCTTAGCAGGAATCAGTGTTAAAGCGGCGCCGCTAAAATCACTGATCCAAGGAGGTATCGCCTTTGACTCTCTACCTGGTGTCGACAATATTCAAAATGACAAATGGTTACTGTATAAAGACTTCAAAACAGCGCGGAAGTTTGGACAAGTCATAACTCTTACACTTGACGGTGAAAATTCTCTGTCAGAAGGCACGAGTATTAACTATAACGGTGTTAAAGTCGGTGAAGTCACTCTCGTTGTACCTAACTTCAATCGTAAGAGTGTTGAAATTAAGGCGCGTATCCTCCCAGAGTATACCGATACCCTTGCTGTTGAAGGGTCTTACTTCTGGTTGCCTAAAGCTGAACTTGGTTTACAGGGTGTGAAAAATATTCAAAACCTACTGGCGCAATCAATTAGCGTACAGCCAGGTAAGGGTGAGCAACAAAGCCAGTTTAAATTACATACTAATGAGAAAGTCATTCAGGGTGTTTCATTCACTTTACAAAGTGAATCAAAAGGCTCTATAAGTGCGGGAACTCCTGTACTTTATCGCGACATCGAAGTGGGTGAAGTCACTCTAGTTGAACTTGGCGAATTCGCTGATCGCGTTGTTTCAACCATTGTTGTCGATCCCAATTACGCCTATTTAGTTCGTCGAAATAGTGTGTTTTGGAACACATCAGGGGTTGATGTTTCTATCGGACTGACAGGTGCAAATATTAAAGCTGGTACGCTTGATAGTATAGTGCGAGGAGGCATCACTTTCTCTACTCCCGAACAAAAGCAGTTGGAGCCCGCCGCAGAGGATGGCCAGTCATTTTACCTATATGCGAAAGCCGAAGATGGCTGGAAAGAATGGCGCACGGCGATTCCTAAACCATAAGTGCCCAAACAACCTCTACAATAATCCTAATAAAACGCAGCCTAATCGCTGCGTTTATTATATTATTTGGCTATAATCACCGACCTTTAAGCTAGTCGAGACAGAGCCTTGCACCATAACGTTTATTTGCCAGAAGAGTTCCTCTCTGAAATTGAATCTATTCTCCCTAACCATTTGAATATGGATGATTTCGTAGCAGCTTGTCAGCGCCCTCTTCGCAAAAGTATTCGCGTCAATACCTTAAAAATATCCGTCGACGACTTTCTTGCCCGAGCTAAAAGCAAAGATTGGCAGCTTGAGTCTGTTCCTTGGTGTAGCGAAGGTTTTTGGATTGAAGCAGATGAGACGGACATTCCCTTGGGCAATACGGCAGAGCATATGTCAGGCCTGTTCTACATTCAGGAAGCCAGTTCCATGATGCCTGTTTCCGCTCTATTCAATCAAGATGATAAATTCAACAGCGTGCTTGATATGGCAGCGGCACCGGGATCAAAAACGACTCAGATCGCGGCTTCAATGGACAATCAAGGCGTGTTGGTTGCCAATGAGTTTTCCGCTAGCCGTGTGAAAGTTCTGCACGCTAACATAGAGCGTTGCGGGGTTCGCAACACCGCGTTAAGTAACTTCGATGGCCGTGTTTTTGGAGGCTGGCTACCTGAGCAGTTTGATGCGGTTCTTATCGATGCTCCTTGCTCTGGTGAAGGGACAGTAAGAAAAGACGCAGATGCGATGAAAAACTGGAGCAAAGCTTCGGTTGTCGAAATCTCTGATACTCAAAAAGATCTTATCGAAAGCGCGTTTCACGCTTTAAAGCCTGGCGGGGTAATGGTTTATTCCACCTGTACTTTAAGCATTGAAGAAAACCAGCAAGTTTGCCATCACCTAAAAGAAGTGTTTGGCAATGATGTAGAATTTGAAAGCCTGAGCGATCTATTCCCACAAGCGGACGAAGCCCTGACAGAAGAAGGCTTTCTACATATTTTTCCACAAGTTTATGACTGTGAAGGTTTCTTTGTTGCACGCATCCGCAAAGTCGGCTCTGTTGAAGCACCGAAAGTGAAAAAACGTTTAGGTAAGTTTCCTTTTGAAAAGGCCAGCGCTAAAGTTCAATCTGATATCTTTACACAGCTCAAAGCAACACTTGATATTGAACTGCCACAAGAATCTTCAGTGTGGTTGCGAGACAACGATGTGTGGCTATTTCCAATCCAGTTGGAACCAATGTTGGGCGAGCTACGTTTCTCGCGCATGGGCATAAAGATCGCAGAAGCACATAAAAAAGGCTATCGCTGGCAGCATCAAGTCGCGACGGCTTTGGCAAAAGGTAATGAAAAAACCGCCGTAGCACTTTCAGTTGATGATGCCAGAGAATGGTTTATGGGTCGTGATGTCCGCCCCGAAGGTCTTTCAGGAAAAGGAGAAGTTATCGTGACATTCGGTAACGATGTGATTGGTCTCGGAAAATGGGTCGGAAATCGAATTAAGAATGGTTTACCACGCGAACTGGTAAGAGATAAAAATCTATTCTAATCCGTAAAACAATAGTATGAAATTCTATAAGGGCCTAGCTAATTCCGAATCTTGAACTACAATTTAGGTATTGATAAAGTCGGAAATTCAAACAGTTAGCGCAGGCTCTTATTGAGCCCTTCCCCTAGGCCCAAAGCAGGATCAGCGATGGGCCTTTTTTTTGGAAGCGATGTCTAGTATTAGCTAAGCGAGACGAATGCCTTCTTTATCAATGACAATTTTGCCTTGTTTGTACAAACCACCGATAGTTTTCTTGAACGTACCCTTACTGGTGCGAAAAGCAGCAAAAATAGCCTCTGGTGAAGATTTATCATTAAGAGGAAGAAACCCACCTTTCTTCTCTAATAAATCTAATACTTTCTGGCTTAAGTCGTCCATTTTGCCAACACCGACTTTCTGTAATGAAAGATCAATCTTGCCATCTTCACGTACACTCTTAATGTAACCCTTAAGCTTTTTGCCAATAAATAGCTTACCGAAGACGTCTGATTTAAAGATCATGCCCCAGTGTTCACCTTCCACAATCGCTTTAAACCCAAGATCACTTCGTTCAGCAATAATCAGATCCACTTGCTGATTGCGGGTGTATTTAGCTGGCGTTTTATCTAACCACTTATTAAATTTGGTTGTGCCGACAATACGCCCTGAAGCTTTATCGCTATACACATATACCAAAACACTCTGCCCTGCGGCAAATCGTGCGCGTTGCTCACTAAAAGGAATTAGTAGATCTTTGCCTTTGATCCCCCAGTCTGCAAATGCACCGATTGAGTTAACACCTTCGATTTTCATCAAACCCCACTCACCCACCTGAGCAATTGGGGTTTCAGTTGTGGCGACTAACTGACTGTCAGAATCGAAATATAAAAATGCATCTAAAAAATCACCTACTTCGACGCCCTCTGGTACAAATCGATTTGGCAACAGCGTTGTACCGTAATCACCAGCGTCAAGAAATAGGCCAAAATCTGCTCTTTTTACTACTTCTAAGTGGTTAATCTGACCAACTTTAATCATTTCAACTGTCTCTTGTTAAATTTGCGGTGATTATAACGAATCTCTGTTATGCTTTCGCCTGAAATTTAGTAATTTTTCAGGAGCACTATTTGTTAACCGTTGATAAGCAGGACGGCATTACTCTCAAAATTTCCCACGCAATGGCAGCAACCAAAAAGTCAGATTTAGACTTGTACTTTTTCGTACCTGGTGAGCTTGGTTTGTCTCCAGATGTTTTGAAAGAGAGTGAATTCTATTATGAATCTATCATTCAAAAACGCGCTTATTACAGTGACAAAACTCTCCTCCCCCTAGTCCACAGCCGATTGGCAAAACGTGGCCGACTCTCGACCACCCAGTACCGTGTCAGTTTGAGTCTTTTTGCTTACCAGTATGTCATCGCACTAGACAAGGCAGTCAACGAACTTAACAAGCATAACAAAGAGACTGTCACCACAGATGAAGTCGACGAAGTCATTAAGCTTTCCCTAGATATCCTAAAGAAACTGCGTCGAAGTATTCCGTATGAAGAAAGCTTGAAGCGTTACTACGCTAACATCGACAACTACTTATCTTGGTATACCGGTCAACGGCTGATGTCGCTTATCGCCCATATGCCTAGAGATAGCGAATACAAAAGCTTAAAAGAGAGCCTACTTGCTATTGTTGAAAAAGAGGCCGCACATCGTAAGCTAAACAACTACAACTCGAAAAGTGTCCGAGACGACGTAACACGCTTGAGCAACAAAATGCGTCTCCTGCGGCGATTGATTGAACACCCCGTTGTGCTACAAGAAAAAACGCAGTCGCTGGGTAAAAATATGAAGCGCGTTGTCAAAGGAGGCGCAACAGGTTTTGTCATGGTCTTCGTCACCATAACAGCCATACTTGCCCGTGATTACTGGGGAGAAATCACCGCCTCATTTATCATTTTAATGTCGTTTGTGTATGCGCTAAGAGAAATTTTTAAAGACGATCTACGTGATGTGATGTGGCGATGGATCCGCAAAGGTCGCCCTAAATGGCGCAAATTGTATCTGGATCCAACCACCAAGAAAGCGGTTGGGCAAAAGCTTGAATGGTTAGACTATAAAGTGTTGGAGAAACTCCCCGATAGAATAAAGTCTATCCGTAAAAAGCGCGTCGTCCAAAGAGAAGAGCAAGTCTTGCATTACAGTTCCCAAACCGAAATGTCGACATCTAAGTTTATGAGCGGATACGAAGAAACCCGCGAGTCGTTATTAGTTAGCATGCGGGAAATCACTCGACTAATGGACAAAGGCTCAAACAAAGTCTACACCCACAACAATGGGCAGGTCAGCCGTGAGTCGGTAGAAAAACGTCATTTGATCAATTTGATCGCCAAAGAAGATAACCACGATGGCGAGCCTAAGTTCTATCGTTGGAAAATCGTTCTAAACCGGAGCAAAATAGTCGCCGTCGAACAGATGGAAGTTGAAGATGTTAGTCACCCGTTTGCTTCAGTGATAGAGTAAGAAAAAATTCCGCCATAGGTTCATCACCGTGTAAGCTTGGACAGATGGCGGTTATTTTTACTGCTCTATTAACGCGCTTACCCGTTTTAAACACCTCTTCAAGCATTTCATCAATCAATTGGCCATCTTCGCATACAAAGTGTACGTCCGCCTCGGGTCGCTTTAGAAACTGACCTTCCACTGCTTTAAATGCCAACGACACCTTCTTGCCACAGTCCTGTGCCTTGCTCATTGCCATAAAACCACCCGCTACATCGGCACCTATCGCAAGTACACCAAAATACATACTGTTCAGGTGATTCTTGGTGCGTCTCTTAAGCGGAATCTTCACTTCAACTCGCTCAGAATCTAGTTGGAGTATCTTGGGTCTTGCTAACCAGATAAAAGGAACTTTGAAAAAACCAAAATAATTAAGATAGAAATTTGCTTTTGATAGCGCTGATAACATTTGAGCTAATCCGACCAGTTGAATTTAATCCAGTTCATAACGGATGAAAACTTATGTCAACATTTTGTTAACATCAATCTTTCAAACAGTGATATGAAACAGACGTTTGATTTATCAGGCCGTTCTAGATAACACTGATAAATTATGTCCAATATGCAATGTCTAGACGGAGTTTAGAGCAATGCTTGACCATAGAGAATGAACGTCGAATGTACTATGAATCTAGTTAAGCATCCGTTTTTTCACTTTTACACCCTTGTATAAAGAAGAATCTCGATAAGTAGTTTATTCCTAACGGCGTTTCCGTTATCTTTACCGCTTCGCAATAAGAGAACAGGCTGTGGTATGCCATTAAAAACCGATGAATTAAGAACCCAAGCTTTGGGTCCAATGCCGACACCGGCAGAGTTAGGAAACGCCCATCCGATTACGGACGAAGTAGCCCAGCGTATTGCACAGTCACGTCGTCAAATTGAAAATATCCTTACAGGGGAAGACCAACGCCTACTTGTGATTGTCGGCCCTTGTTCAGTTCATGATACTGAAGCTGCAATCGATTATGCAGAACGCCTAGCAGCCATTCAGAATCAATACAAAGATCAGCTATTCATTGTAATGCGTACGTATTTTGAGAAGCCTCGAACCATTGTTGGTTGGAAAGGACTCATTACTGACCCTAACCTAGATGGCTCATATGCATTAGAAGCTGGTCTTAACAAAGCGCGTAAACTATTACTAGACATCAATAAGCTCGGCCTTGCTACGGCTACAGAGTTTCTTGATATGATCACAGGCCAATACATTGCAGACCTCATTACATGGGGAGCAATCGGTGCACGTACGACAGAATCACAGATTCACCGTGAAATGGCTTCTGCGCTATCATGCCCGGTAGGCTTTAAAAACGGCACCAACGGCAATATCAAGATTGCTATTGATGCTATTCGTGCTTCACAGGCGTCTCACTACTTTTACTCACCAGATAAAAACGGTCGCATGACCGTATACCGTACCAGTGGTAACCCTTATGGTCACGTGATTCTGCGTGGCGGTGACAAAGGACCTAACTTTGACGCAGAATCTGTCGATGCTGCGTGCAAACAGTTGGGAGAAGTTGGCCTACCACAACGTCTTGTGGTTGACTTTAGCCATGCCAACTGCCAAAAGCAGCACCGTAAGCAGCTTGACGTTGCAAAAGATATTTGTGAACAGATTAAGTCTGGTAAAAATCAAGTCGCTGGTATCATGGCTGAAAGCTTTATCCTTGAAGGCAACCAGTCTATGGCAGACATCAACAATCTAACCTACGGTCAATCTATTACTGATCCATGTTTAGGTTGGGAAGATACCGCCACCATGCTTGATATGCTAGCAACAGCAGTTAAAGAACGCTCGTAATAATAAGGATTCCAACATGCCATCATTTGATATTGTCTCTGAAATCGATACTGTTGAGTTACGTAACGCGGTAGATAACGCAACGCGTGAACTTTCTACGCGTTTTGATTTTCGCGGTGTAGAAGCATCGTTTGAAATGCAAAAAGACGAGTCAGTACGATTAAACGCTGAAGGCGACTTCCAATTAAAGCAAATGCGTGACATTTTACGAAGCCACTTAGCAAAACGTGGCGTAGATGCAAATGCGATGGAAGCGAAAGGAGAAGAAGCTTCGGGTAAAAACTGGCATCAAATTGTCGTATTTAAGCAAGGCATCGAAACACCAATTGCGAAGAAAATCGTCAAGCTGATCAAAGACAAAAAAATGAAAGTACAAGCTTCGATTCAAGGAGAGAAAGTACGTGTTACGGGTAAAAAGCGTGACGACCTGCAAGCGGTAATCGCCGTGATACGTGAAGCTGAGCTAGGCCAACCTTTCCAGTACGAAAACTTCCGCGACTAATTTATGCCTAATAGTTAAAAGCCCGATGCGATTAGTATCGGGCTTTTTCTTTTCTACTTACTTGAACCTAACCTCAGCAGTAAATCTTCACCCTGCAGGAAAGTAACTCCACTTGATCTAGGAGGAACAAATACCGTCACGCGCAGATCTTCTAACCTAGCCTTTTCTAGCATCCCGGCTAGCTCAGCCTCGTTGTGGTACTCAACTCGTTCAGCATCTCGACGTACCAAGTCAATAAACCCAAACGGGCAATAGCTATCAAACAAGACTAATTCAGCTTGCTGCATCAGCCTCATCGCCTTTAAAGTGAGAAGCTCAACATCATCACCGTACTCTATCCAACTCACGGAGCCTTTCTGATCAAAGCCTTGCTTAAGTAAGTCTTGATAAGCAAATTCTAGCGCTGAGTTTGCGCTAGCATGGTCGACATCAGATCTTGCAAAAAACGCTTCCCAAAATTTACGTCGCTCATCCACTGTTGGCAGTATGCTCTTAATATCCCCACGCTTTGACGCAGCAAATTCAGCCTGTAGAGAGAGATTTTGAGGGAGCACAGCCTCAAGCTTTTCTCTTACATTACGAATCAATACTGGTGCCGCTCCCCCACTCGAGATTGCAAGTTGGATACGCCCGCGGTTAATCATAGAAGGGGTGATAAAGTCACAGTAAGGCAGGTCATCGACGACATTCACCAATATGCCTTTTTGCCTAGCGTCGTAGTGGACTTGGTGATTCAGACTTGGATTGTCTGTTGTCGCCCATACTTGAATGTACTTCTTATCAAGTAACTCGGCCGAGTAAAAACCCTGAACCCAGCGGCACTCTTGTTTATCGACCAATTTAGCGAGGTAGTCTTCGATTTTTGGCGAGACAATAGTGACGTCGGCTCCTGCCCTAATCAAGCTATCAACCTTTCTACTCGCCACTTCCCCACCTCCAACAACCAGTACTGGCTTGTGGTTAAGATCTATAAATAGAGGAAAATACTGCATTTCATTCCTTGAATCATTGAAAACGTCTTTGCCTTCGATAGTAACAAAAATGGGGCATGAGATTCATGTGATTTCGATCAACCCCATAATTTATGACCAAATTTTAAACTTTCTTTGGTTTTTTTCACCACGTGGTGACATTCATTCAAACTTCAAATCTATTTGTATTGATAAATTTATTACACCATCCTGTCACACCAGATTTGTGATCTGTTGCACTATTTACATTTTAGCAACATATTGCCATTCTAATGTCTGTCAGGGTTTGTGAGTTTAATCAAAAATCTTTCTAAATTATACATTTGAGAAATCGCAGATCCTTTCCTACGCTTATAACTGGTTGATTTAACTAAGACTCGATTACGAGCACTAGCAACCTAATAATTAATGAAACGCAACATTTTTTAATCGTTATATCAGGGTGAGCCTGAACAAACATGGATCATACAGGAAGGATACAAATGGCACATAAACTAACACTTCTTGCTTCAGTTGTAGCTGCATCTACTGCACTGATGTCTACCAGCGCTTCAGCAGCGGATAGCACGCTGGATAAAGTAACTAAACAAGGTTTCATTACTTGTGGTGTAAGTACTGGCTTGCCAGGTTTCTCTAACCCGAACTCAAAAGGTGAATGGGAAGGTATCGACGTAGAATACTGTCAAGGTCTCGCAGCTGCAGTATTAGGCGATAAAACAAAAGTAAAATACGTACCTCTGACAGCTAAAGAACGTTTCACTGCCCTGCAATCTGGTGAGATTGATGTACTATCTCGTAATACGACATGGACACTTCACCGCGATACCGCACTTGGCCTTAACTTTGTAGGTGTGAACTACTACGACGGTCAAGGTTTCATGGTTAAGAAAGATCTTGGCCTAACCAGTGCCAAAGAGCTAGACGGTGCATCAGTTTGTGTTCAATCTGGTACAACAACCGAACTTAACCTTGCTGATTACTTCCGCAACAGCGGTATGTCATATAAGCCAGTGGTATTTGATACAGCAGCGCAAACCTCAAAAGGTTTCGATGCAGGCCGTTGTGACGTACTGACAACTGACCAATCTGGCCTTTATGCACTTCGTCTAAACCTGCAAGATCCTTCTTCAGCGCAAGTACTTCCTGAAATCATTTCTAAAGAACCTCTAGGCCCTGTTGTTCGTCAAGGTGACGACCAGTGGTTCAACATTGCGAAATGGACACTTGCTGCTATGGTTAACGCCGAAGAATACGGTGTTACTTCTAAAAATGCTGACGAAATGCTTAAGTCCAAAGATCCAAACATTAAGCGTATCCTAGGTGTTGATGGCCCTAAAGGAAAAGGTTTGGGTATCCGCGATGACTGGGGCTACCAAGTGATCAAGCAAGTGGGTAACTACGGTGAAAGTTTCGAACGTACTGTAGGTGAAGGTTCTCCACTACAAATTTCACGTGGTGTGAACGCTCTATGGAACGCTGGCGGCTTCATGTACGCTCCACCAATCCGTTAATAACTATTATTAGCTAGTTACTAAACAAAAAATTGGGCGGTTTAGGCCGCCCTTTTTATAAAAAATGGATTTGAGGTTATAGCTGTATGAAACCTACTAATGTTGCGACGAATTCGGATAACGGACCGAGTTCAAACGCTAGCCTTATTTACAATCCCACCTTTCGAGCAGTTGTTTTCCAAATTATTGCGATAGCAGCGCTTGTCTTTTTCTTTTACACCATTGTCAATAATGCACTCACCAACTTAGAAGCTCGCGGTATCGCCACGGGTTTTGAATTTCTCGATCAAGAAGCCGGCTTTGGGATTGGCCTGACGCTGATTGAATACGATGAAACTTATTCTTACGGTCGAACATTTGTCATCGGCCTGTTAAACACGGCCTTAGTGTCATTTTTTGGGATAATCTTGGCAACCGTAGTCGGTTTTGTCATGGGCATTGCGCGTTTATCGTCTAACTGGTTGGTTAGTCGTTTTGCTGCTGTCTATATCGAGATATTCCGAAACGTACCACTTCTGCTGCAAATATTCTTTTGGTATTTTGCGGTGCTTCAAGCACTCCCTTCAACTAGGCAAAGTTTAAGCCTTGGAGAAGCCATATTCCTAAACGTAAGAGGGCTATACTTCCCTGCTCCAGTTTTCGAAGCAGGCTCATCTATTGTGGTCGGCACACTTGTTGTGGGCATTATCGCCACGATACTTATTAATATTTGGGCAAATAACAAACAACGCCTAACTGGTCAGCAAACGCCTATGGGCAGAATTGCGCTAGGATTATGTGTTGGTTTGCCTGTTGTTGTCTATTTCTTAATGGGCTCACCAATTACAGCGGAATACCCAGAGCTCAAAGGCTTTAACTTCCGCGGTGGTGTAAGTATCATCCCAGAGCTTGCGGCTCTTCTACTCGCTCTAAGTATCTACACCGCTTCATTTATCGCCGAGATCGTACGTTCAGGAATTAACGCAGTAAATCACGGCCAAACGGAAGCCGCGATGTCACTAGGTCTCCCTCGCTCTCGAACGTTAAAGCTTGTGGTTATTCCGCAAGCACTAAGAATCATTATTCCTCCACTCACTAGCCAATATCTGAACTTGACCAAAAACTCATCGCTTGCGATGGCAATTGGTTACCCAGATTTGGTGTCGGTGTTCGCTGGGACAACGCTCAACCAGACCGGTCAAGCTATCGAGATCATTGCAATGACAATGGGCGTCTACTTAACGTTGAGCTTATTGACCTCAGCGTTGATGAACATCTACAACCGCAAAGTAGCTTTAGTGGAGAGATAGCATGAAAGTACATCAATTTCAGCCAGACCTTCCACCTCCAGCGAATACGGTTGGCGCAGTAGGTTGGCTAAGAAAACACCTATTTAATGGCCCGGTAAACTCTGTAGTTACCGTCATTCTCGCCTATTTATCATTTATGTTGCTTTGGAACATCTTTGATTGGGCATTCTTAAAAGCTGATTGGGTTGGTTCAACTCGCGATGCATGTAGCCGTGAAGGGGCTTGTTGGGTATTTATCAGCGTGCGCTGGGAACAGTTCATGTATGGCTTCTACCCTCAAGAAGAGCTTTGGCGTCCACGTCTGTTTTACATTACTCTAGCCATCTTTACAGCATTGCTAGCGTATGAGAAAACGCCAAAACGACTATGGATTTGGCTGTTCTTTGTCAATATCTATCCATTTATCATTGCTGCGCTTTTGTATGGCGGTGTATTTGGCCTTGAAGTAGTCGAAACCCATAAATGGGGTGGACTGCTAGTTACATTAATCATCGCTCTTGTCGGTATCGTTGTGTCTTTGCCAATCGGCGTCGCTTTAGCATTGGGTCGCCGCTCAGAGATGCCTATTATTCGCAGCATCTGTACTGTTTACATCGAAGTCTGGCGTGGTGTTCCACTTATCACTGTACTCTTTATGGCATCGGTGATGTTGCCACTGTTTCTCGCGGAAGGATCAGAGACAGACAAACTGATTCGCGCCCTAATTGGTGTAGTCATGTTTAGTGCTGCCTATATGGCGGAGGTCGTTCGCGGTGGCTTACAAGCAATTCCAAAAGGGCAATATGAAG
The DNA here is from genome assembly GCF_001188205.1 of Vibrio sp. VPAP30. Classification (NCBI taxonomy): domain Bacteria; kingdom Pseudomonadati; phylum Pseudomonadota; class Gammaproteobacteria; order Vibrionales; family Vibrionaceae; genus Vibrio; species Vibrio sp. VPAP30. The sequence continues at coordinate 144,070 of NZ_LBLS01000018.1, read as the reverse complement.
CAGCCGATGCTCTCGGCCTAACTTATTGGAAAAAGATGGGATTAATTATTCTGCCTCAAGCGCTTAAGATTACTATTCCGTCCATTGTAAACACCTTTATTGGTCTATTTAAAGATACCAGTCTAGTACTGATTATTGGTATGTTTGACGTATTGGGTATTGGCCAAGCAGCGAACACCGACCCAGAATGGCTAGGTTTTGCTACCGAAAGTTATGTATTTGTCGCGTTAGTGTTCTGGGTATTTTGTTTCGGCATGTCGAGGTACTCGATATGGCTAGAAAACAAACTTCATACCGGTCACAAACGATAATCAGAAAGCTCAAGGACGTATTATGACGCAACAACAAGATTACATGATCCAACTTAAGGATATGAACAAGTGGTACGGTGAGTTCCACGTCTTAAAAAACATCAACCTAGATGTTAAGAAGGGTGAAAAAATAGTTATCTGTGGCCCTTCAGGTTCTGGTAAGTCAACCATGATTCGCTGCATCAACCGACTAGAAGAACATCAAAAAGGACAAATCATCGTTTCTGGCAATGAGCTAACGGATGATCTTAAGAACATTGAAGCCGTTCGCCGCGAAGTGGGCATGTGTTTCCAACACTTTAATCTCTTCCCCCACCTAACCGTGCTTGAAAACTGTACACTGGCACCAATTTGGGTAAAAAAGATGCCTAAAGATGAAGCAGAAGCCATTGCGATGAAGTATTTGGAGCGTGTGAAGATCCCAGAACAAGCAGATAAATACCCTGGTCAGCTTTCTGGTGGTCAGCAACAACGTGTCGCAATCGCACGTTCATTATGTATGAATCCGCAAGTGATGTTGTTCGACGAGCCGACATCTGCACTCGACCCAGAAATGGTACGTGAAGTACTCGATGTCATGGTTGAACTAGCAGAAGAAGGGATGACGATGCTGTGTGTAACCCACGAAATGGGCTTCGCTAAAGAAGTTGCTGACCGCGTTATCTTTATGGATGCAGGTGAAATAATCGAAGAAAACAACCCGGTTGATTTCTTTGAAAACCCTCAATCAGACCGAACGCAAAACTTCTTGGCTCAAATTCTTCATCACTAAACTATGATATACGTAAAGGGGTGACTTAGGTCGCCCCTTTTTTAGTTGTTAAATTGTGTTACATATTTCAAAATACATAAGCTTTTATTTCTATTATTATTTTATCTACTACATCATTACATGGGGCTTGATCTTTTGGTCATTCAACCTCATAAATGTAGATATAAACATAAAATCTTACGAGGAAGATTATGAACAGTCCTATGTTTACACGCACTTCAAGCCAAGAAAGTGCTCTACAAACCAACAAAGTATTGCGTAACACCTACGCTCTGCTTTCTATGACACTGCTCTGGTCAGCAGTTGTTGCGGGTGTTTCCATGGCGATGAACCTTCCTCGTCCGGGAATCATCATCATGCTAGTTGGTTTCTACGGCCTACTTTTCCTAACCGAGAAAAACCGCAACAATAGCATGGGTCTAGTGTTTACGTTCCTATTTACAGGTTTCCTAGGTTACACAGTCGGTCCAATCCTAAACGCATACATTGGCGCTGGTATGGGTGACGTAATACTCATGGCTCTAGGTGGCACTGCTCTGTCATTTATGGCGGCATCAGCTTACGCTCTGACAACTAAACGTGACCTATCTATGATGGGTGGCTTAATGCTGTCTCTGTTTGTGGTTCTTGTTGTAGGTATGATTGCAAGCTTCTTTATTCAATCGACCATCCTACATCTTGCGCTAAGCAGTTTGTTCATTGTTTTCTCAACAATGGCAATTCTGATGACAACTCAGGGAATTATCCGAGGTGGTGAGTCTAACTACATCTCAGCAACTATCACTCTGTATGTCTCTATCTACAACATCTTCATCAGCCTACTAAGCATTCTAGGCATCATGAACGATGACTAATTCGCGGTAGCTTAGTTAGAGTTTTCAAGCCCGAAAGGTTCTCCTTTCGGGCTTTTTCTTTCTTGCTATCTTGTTCAATCAATGTATGCTGCGCTACCCTATTGAATATCATAAAAATTAGGATCGTAAGATGTTTGAGTACAATGGCAAACAAATCGAAACTGACGCGCAAGGCTACCTATTGGATTATACTGAGTGGGAAGAAGGCATGATTTCAATACTGGCGAAGCAAGAAGGCATCGAACTCACTGAAGCACACTTAGAAGTGGTTCATTTTGTTCGTGATTTTTACGAAGAGTTCAACACTTCTCCAGCGGTTCGCATGTTAGTCAAAGCGATGGAAAAAGCGCACGGCCCAGAAAAGGGCAACAGTAAGTACCTGTTTAAACTCTTTAAGCAAGGACCTGCAAAACAAGCCACCAAACTGGCCGGCTTGCCAAAGCCAGCTAAATGTTTATAAACAATGAACTCCTGTAGTATCGGCTACAGGATCTTAAATCCTTTATACGGTTTGTAAGGTATCGATTCACGATGGAGGCTATCTACTCTCGCACTTCTTGGCCCTTGCTCTAACCATTTGGCCATCATTTCAATTTGAGCCGTGCTCCCACAAACGACAACTTCCACATCACCGTTTTCTAAATTCTTAGCATATCCCGTAGTGTCAATTTTAAGGCCCTGATATGAGGTGTGATAGCGAAACCCCACACCTTGGACAATACCGGATACTGTGAACCTCTCACAACTTTGATCCATTCTGAGTACCTCTGTTATTGAGTCAATGATATATTGAGCAGGTAATATTCTAGCCCATAATGGATATATGGGTCTCTTCATTGGACATACTAATTATGAAAGAAATACCTTTTCGCTGGATTGATAAATATCTCATTCATCTAAAAATTCAAGAGAAATTCTATCTGCTTTTCTTACTGCCCGTTATCGCTTTAATCATTTTAACTCTCGTTCTCGATAACAGTGCCGATAAGATGCTCCACCACCTCTATCAGGATGAACTCGTTCTCATGCGCGATTTAATCGAAGCTGGAAACCTTTCGCAAGAACAAGTCGCCAATATCATCAAGGGTTCAGAGACTATTCAGTTTGGCGCAGGTGACGGTGCTGTTAGCGTCAACAGCGGAGCCTTTAGCTTAGCCGCTATCCATGAGCAAAATCTCTGGTCAGCAATGTCTACTACCCATGTTGCTATCATTTTGGTGACATTGTCACTCATTGCATTAGGTGTTTACTACATCATGACCTTTATTGGTGGCGCTATGTTTACCATGAATAAAGCATTGACTACCTTATCAGATGGTGACTTAACTAGCCGTATGAACTTCTTTAAGGTCAGAGATGAATTTAGTGAAATTGCCATTACCATCGACAAAGTCGCTGAGCGTGAGCAGAACATGGTGATTTCTATTCAAGAGTCTATCGCGTTAATGCAGCAAATTAGTTCAGACTTAAACCTGTCTAATCAACAGAGCGCCGAAGTTTCTGGCTCGCAGCAAGAGCATCTAAATTCACTTGCTAGTGCGACTGAACAAATGGCCTCGACGATTAGAGAAGTGGCTAACCTCGCCCACGAATCGAGTACTCAAACCGAAGATGCTCGTAGCGTTGCCACTGAGGGGCAAACTAAAGTAGGCCATACTTTGACTTCTATCTCTACTCTGTCACAAGAGATTCAATCAGCTTCTGAAGCTGTAGCGGAGCTAGATGCCAACGCAGCTCAAATTGATGAAGTTGTCACAACCATCAACGGCATTTCGGAACAAACTAATCTACTTGCCCTTAACGCTGCTATCGAAGCGGCACGCGCTGGTGAACAAGGACGTGGCTTTGCCGTAGTAGCCGATGAAGTTAGGGCCCTTGCGGGTCGTACTCAGCAAGCAACCGTTGAGATTCAAACTATGATTGAAGCGCTACAGCGTAACAGTCAGTCTCTGACTCAGTTAATGGAGACAACGGTAATCAATGCATCTGAAGGTCAACAACGCATGTCCGAAGTTGATATTGAAATTGGAGCTCTCGCTGAGAAGAACCAATCTATTTCAGATAGTAGCATTCAAATTGCAACTGCTGCTGAAGAACAAGGTGTGGTTGCCGACAATATAGCCGCAAGTGTTGAAGATATTCGAGTTCAGTCTGATAGTGTCTGCGATATGATTAATGCGACAAATTCCAACATTGCTCAGCTACGAAATCAAAGCGATCAAATGGAAGCCCTGCTTACGGGCCTTAAAGCTTAACTCCAAGCCGCCTTGCGCGGCTCTTTTATTTGCTTTTCAAAAACACATCCTAGAAAATACCCCACCTTAAAAAAAACAATCGAGTAAACCAATGACTCCAGCTATTTATCTAGTCAAAGGACGTGACAAATCCCTTCGCCGCAAGCACCCATGGGTATTCTCTCGTGGAATACATAAAGTTGAAGGCGAACCCAAATTAGGAGAAACAGTAGACGTTTTCTCTCATGACGGTAAATGGCTAGCCAAGGCAGCATACTCACCTAACTCACAGATTCGCGCTCGTGTATGGAGTTTCGAAAAGGAGTCAATCGACAAAGCGTTTTTTGCCAAACGTATTCAAGATGCTCAGCTACTGCGTGAAGATATTATCGTGCGCGATGGACTCACGGGTTATCGTCTGATTGCCGCCGAATCAGATGGCTTACCTGGTATCACTATCGATAAGTACCAAGATTACTTAGTGTGCCAACTCCTTAGTGCTGGTGCGGAGTTTCATAAACAGGCATTAGTTGCAGCACTTGTTGAGTGCTTCCCTGATTGCAATGTGTACGAGCGCTCTGATGTAGCGGTACGTAGAAAAGAAGGCCTAGAGGAAGCTACTGGAGTTCTTCACGGCCAGGAGCCACCAAAGTCAGTAGTCATTGAAGAGAACGGCGTGAAGATCAGTGTTGATATCGTTGGTGGCCACAAAACAGGCTTCTACCTTGACCAACGTGACAGCCGCCAACAAGCAATGAAATATGTGAAAGATAAAGAAGTCCTTAATTGCTTCTCATACACTGGTGGCTTTGGTCTGTATTCTCTAAAAGGTGGAGCTAAGCGCGTTATCAATGCCGATGTCTCTCAACCTGCACTCGATACGGCTAAGTATAATGCAGAGCTAAACGAGTTCGACATTTCTAAGAAACGCGCAGTTTTCCTCAACGCCGATGTATTTAAACTGCTGCGTGAGTACCGCGATCAAGGCACTAAATTTGACGTCGTAATTATGGACCCGCCTAAGTTTGTTTCAAGCAAAAACAACTTAACGTCTGGTGCAAATGGTTACAAAGATATCAACATGTTAGCGATGCAAATATTGAAACCTGGTGGAACACTGCTCACCTACTCTTGCTCAGGTTTAATGAGTGGCGAGTTATTCCAGAAAGTAATCGCAGACGCTGCGGTTGATTCTGGCCGCCAAGTTAAATTTATTGAACGCTTTGAACAAGCAGCCGACCACCCGACAGATAGTGCCTACCCGGAAGGTTTCTACCTCAAAGGTTTTGCTTGTAAGGTGCTGTAAAACCAAAAAGTAGATAACTTTATAACAAGTGTTCTGACTTCACTTAGCAGTTAATAGCTATTAAAAAAAGGGCCTTTCGGCCCTTTTTTACTAGTTAGTTGTATCGTGCACTTTCAGCAAATCATTCAATATAGCGCTAGCGTTAGTTATTGAACCATCTGAAATGTAACTACTGTATTGAGCAGCTGCATCTTGCAATACGACTTCTTGACTACTATTTCCATCTGAAATAGTCAACTTAAGGTCTGCTGTTGCTAAGTTGTCACTACCTTCGATAGCGATATCAATCTTATGCTCCTGAAGCAGGCTGTCTACCGTATCATTGGCATCAGTATGAAGTATTTCTGAGATATCAATCTTATCTTCACCTTTAGTAAAGTCAGTAATAATATCTCTTTCACCATCTCTAATATCGATCTCAGAGTTAGTATGATCTTGGTCAACAAACTTAAAGATGTCATCATCAACACCACCAGTTAAGATATCATCACCCAAACCACCAATTAGGATGTCTTCTCCAGCTCCTCCTATTAAGCGGTCTTCACCAGAACCACCTCTTAGGCCATCATTGCCTTCGCCACCATCCAATACATCATTACCTGACGCACCATAGATAATATCGACACCACCTTGACCATACACATGATCGCTACCAGCTCCACTATGGCCAACATCAATATGTGCACTGCTAAACTGTGAGCTAGTCAGAGCGCTGTTTTCATCTGAAGGGTTCTGAAGATGTTCTAAATCCCCACCAGACATAAACGTTTTCATGTCATTGTTAGCAGCGTTAATACTTGCTGTAGAATTAGCATTATTGTCGAGAGAAGCATGACTGTCACCCAAATACAGGGTGTCATTCCCTTCGCCAAGGAACACATCATCCCCGGCAGCACCAACATCGACAACAAGGCCATCTTTGTGACCATCGACTATCTGGTTATCTGCACCTGCTGGATTTTGTGACCAGAGCAATTTCTCATGAGAGGTGCTGTAATGATCCAATCTAACGTGGTCAACAATATCCCCTTCAGATTTAATATCAGGAACAACATTTACACCATCAATTTCGAATGAAAGTAAGCTAGCGCTACTATCACCATCAGAATCAGTGATCGTATAGTAGAAGTCTAATTCGACTGGCTTAGTACCTGCCGCACCGAAGAACTGATAGCCGCCGTCATCTAGGTCAATCACTAAGCTATGTTTCGAGTCTATGTAAATAGTTAAGGTGTTCGTCTGACTATTAAAAGTATGAGAAATATCAGCATTGGTTCCGGTTGAAGAAATATCACTACCGTTGAAGTTGAACGTTACACCGTCAATAATGATCTGGCTAATAACGGGTTCATCAGCACCTTGGGTATTGGAAAGTAAATTTCCCCCAATAGGCTGTATTACTGACTGCAACAGGACTGGGGGCAACTGGGTAACATCAGGAACAATAATAGCGTTGGTATCTTGCTCAGTCAGACCATCGTACGCTACCGGGTTGATGTATCGCGCAGGAGCGTTATTACCAATTCCATACGCCTGTGCGGTGATATCATGCTCTTCGAGGTGAGTCTTCCACCACCCTTCTTCCCTGTTATTAATTCTATTTGAATTTCGGTTGTCTGACCCCGTAGGCTCACCATCTGACAAGAAATAACTCACATTACTCGCATTTGGTAGTCTACCAGACGTATGATCCCATGTCTGGTTTGCGGTCCAAACGGCATCATCATAGTCAGTGCCACCACCTGCATTCAGTCCATTAACAAAGCTAATGGCAGCAGACACTGTCATCCAAGATGTATATTGCGCTGAACTATTGAATGTTACTATTTGAACGCGAGTTTCGCCAAGTGCTTGATACTGGTTAAGCATCTGTACTGTAGACTCTTGCATAACTTGGAGTCTGGATTTACCATTCCCCGCACCATATGTCATAGAGCCTGATATATCGAGCACGAGCTGTACATTCGCACCAACTTTAGTTTCCGCAACCACATCATGATGAACACGCGAAGCTTCTGGCGAATCATCCTCAATAACGATCGTAGCCTTGCCATTGCTCGTTAGCCCTAAGCTGTTTTCCGCGATAAGAGGAACATCAATACCGATGGTATCTTCACCATTGCTATTTGGGTGATCTATTGGACCAGAAAGTACTGTCGAAACGTTACCAACACTGTCAACTGATACCTCTATAACCTTAGAGCCTTGAGCACTACCTACGAGCGTCTTAGCATCATTAGACAATTGCCAAGTTATGGAACTCGAACCGCTAGTGTAAGAGCCCGTCGGAATACCTAAGCTAACATCTGTAACACCATTCGACATAGGCACAATATCACTATCCGACGGGCTATTTGTAGTATCAGAGCTACCAGCCAAAGCGTCATCGTCAAGTATACCGTTTAGGAGGCCTTCCTCAGACACTGTAAGCTGTACATCTCCAATTGAAGGTGGGGCATATGGAACTACTGCAAAACTCGAAGTCAAGAAGTCCCCATCTGCATCAGTAACGCGAACCTGAAGATCGATGTCGCCATCACCAATTGGAGTCTGCATAGATTCGTACTGGAAGTACTCCCATTTACCTGTAGCAGGAGTTAGCTGAACTTCAAATACTAAATTACCGTCGCTATCGTGAGCTAATAGGTGATTTGAATTAGATGAATCAATGGAAAGTGTAACTAGCTTTCCTTCCGCTGTACGTAATTGAGATTCGCCACTTGCAAGTAACTCTATCGAACCTTTGCCATCTGCGCCATATTCAAAGTTGACAACACCATCAGCGCTTGCAATAGGTTGCGCTTCTGAGGAACCTGAGAAAGTAATTGACTTAACGGTAAAGTCGCTATTATCGCTGTGGTTTGCTCCATTACCGTTACTTGTCGCTTCTAACACAATTCTATCAAAGCCGCCCTCAGTAACACTAAAGTTCTTAGCATAATCACCGCTAGCAGCATCAGAACTAAATGGCTGGGTCGCAATTAACACGCCATCACGATAAAAATACGCGACTCCTGTTTCTTTTTCTCCACCATACATTTTGGCGAATTCTATTGAAGCACCGAATGCTACCTTGTCTCCAAGATCAATGATTAATTGCTCGGAAACGCCTTCACCATTTGCATAACGGTAGTCGACTTCGTTATTCAATGGGTGGCTGAAGTCAACACTACTGTGAACACCAATCCCTGAAGAAGATTGATTGACCAAAGCATCACCTAGCTGAGCAGAACTAGAAGAAACAAAACCTTGAGCCTCAACCGTTACGCCGCCGATTGAAATTGATTGATGATCGCCAGCCCCTGAAAAATCAACTTTACCAACCAGTACATCCGGCACGTTTGATACCGTTACCATTACTGGTGTTGAATCACTGATTACTGGAGAGTCATCTTCGATGGTCAACGGGATCGACGATTTAGTCACCGAAGTGCCGTCATTCACAACAATACCAAGTTCAATATTAATATTGTCTTCTTCGGTTGTCACTGGGTGATCAACTGGAGCAAGTAATGTTACATTGTAATCCCATTCGCCTAAGCCAGATGTACTAGGTTCAGTGAGAACTACCTGAATTACCGCTAGTCCGGCAGTTGTCGAACCAGTTAGCGTTTTCGAACTACTATCCCAGCTCCAAGAAATTGCCTGGCCGTTTGAGCTAAGTGAAGAACTAGACTCTAGTGACACTGACACAGATGAGCTGTCGATATCGCTTACAACAAATGTACCAGATGCCATTTTACTGTTTGTCGTATCGGTATTTCCATCAGTATCGACATTTGCGTTCGTAAGCCCTTCTTCAGAAACGCGAGAGTTTGTTACTGCAGATATTTCCGCTGGCGCGTCATCGTCTTTGATGGTCGCCGTGCCTGTGTCTGTGCCTGTCGCGCCAGATGCGCCCTCAACGCTCACGCTGAACGTCTCGTTGCCTTCGTACACGTCATCCTGAGTGGTCGCCACGCTCACTTTCAGCTCGGTCTGACCCGCTGGGATTGTGTAGCTGCCGTCTGCGTTCGGGGTCACTACCGTCACACCATCTGCCAACGTCACTACCATGTTACCGATGTCGTCCGATTCCGCTGTATTAGCGCCTGCCGTTGAGCTCGTCAGGTTCACCGTCACTGCCGTGTCCGCCGCCTTATCTAGGCTCACTGTGAACTCGGCCGCTGAGCCTTCACTCACGCTCACGGTTTCTGTGATGCTCACGCTCGGACGATCGTCGTCGCCACCGTTCTCACCACCATCGGTGATGGTCGCCGTGCCTGTGTCTGTGCCTGTCGCGCCAGATGCGCCCTCAACGCTCACGCTGAACGTCTCGTTGCCTTCGTACACGTCATCCTGAGTGGTCGCCACGCTCACTTTCAGCTCGGTCTGACCCGCTGGGATTGTGTAGCTGCCGTCTGCGTTCGGGGTCACTACCGTCACACCATCTGCCAACGTCACTACCATGTTACCGATGTCGTCCGATTCCGCTGTATTAGCGCCTGCCGTTGAGCTCGTCAGGTTCACCGTCACTGCCGTGTCCGCCGCCTTATCTAGGCTCACTGTGAACTCGGCCGCTGAGCCTTCACTCACGCTCACGGTTTCTGTGATGCTCACGCTCGGACGATCGTCGTCGCCACCGTTCTCACCACCATCGGTGATGGTCGACTGACCAGCCCCGCTTCCCACTAATCCAGAAACTGACTCAACATTGAGAGTGAAAGACTCATCACCTTCATAGATATCATCTTGCGTCGTTGGAATTGTCACATTGAGAGAAGTGGTACCCGCTGGAACTATTACTGTACCATCAGCGTTAACCGTTAGAGTTTGGCCGGTAGAAGTTTGAACTTGAATAGAACCAACATCGTCGCTTTCGGCGGTGTTTAACTGATTAGTTAATCGTAACGTCGTATCTTGGGTAGATGTTTTATCATAACTAATTGTGTAGGTAGCATCACTGCCTTCACTTACGTCACCTCCTCCACTAACAGTGATTTCTGGGATAGGCGTAACTGTGACATTGACAACCAGAGTATCGGTTCCACCATTACCATCGTCCACAGTAACAGTGAAGCTATCGTCACCATCAAAGTTTGTGTTTGGTGTATACGTCCACGTGCCGTCAGGGTTTACAGTTGCCGTACCATTTGAGGGAACAGAGGCTTGGGAGAAAGTTAACGTATCTGTAGGATTTTGATCGGTAGCAGTTAAGGCACCACTAATGGCAGTATCTTCATCTGTAGTTACCGAAATACTTTCACCCAGTGGGTCGTTGTTAACGTCGACGAAGACAGGTTCAAACAAACGGAACTGATCGAGTAGGGAAAGGCTTTGTGTTTCCGAAAGGCCTAAGGATTGAAAACCTTCAGTTGTAAAGTTGGTACTTGCGATAGTTTCTGTACCATCACGCGTTACAGATGCACTTGCAGCAAGACTTGAACCTGTTTGTCCCCCGGCAGCAGTCGCGAAGTCTTCACCTAATTCAGTTGGGTCTTGGCCTTCTTCTAAAGCAGCAAATATATCTTCGATTTCAGCGCTAATGTCCTGAGGCGCTCCGCCTTGATCAACGAGCTCCACTTGTAATTGTCTGCTGTTATCTGTCGCATCTGAATTCGATTGAACGATAACCTCACCAGGCCTAGGTAGTTCACCTTCGATTAGAACCCTTACATTACCGTTTACATCAATGACGATAATTTGGTTGGCTGCAAGATTACCCATTGCTACGTAAGTACCAAAACCCATATTTTAAGTCCTTAATCCTTGACTGCTTTCTTTTGTTATATTGCCAGTGACAAATAATTGGCAAAATATAAATTCACACTCTGTATAAATTATCATTTTTCATATCTTTCCTAAACCTGTTTTTTGAACAAAAGGCGCTACAAACACGACCCAAGTTGCATTTTTAGCCTTAAGAAACTGAACTAAGATCTCGATTTTAGCCAACAAAATTAAGTATGGCGTACCTTTAATCGCGCCTATTTGCTTGAATTAGTTCCAGGTCATATTTAACAGTTTAACAACAACTTAATTGTCAAATTGATTAGTTTTATACTTCCAATAGTGTTATTTTATTGGCGCTAATGATGGATATATCTCATTTTTGAGACGATTTTATTGAGTAATATCCTCACCTACGAGCACTTTCGAGGAGAGTCAGAGTGAATTGGAATAAGTTGAAAGTACTAAGTTGCGCGGTTGCACTTAGCTTTCCTGCACACAGTCAAACATTAGAACAAGCCGTCGCCTTTACTATTACGACCAACCCAGAAATAAAAGCTTCTTATAATGAGTTCAAAAGTAAGTATTTCGATGCCGAAGCCTCTGGTGGGGCTTATATGCCTAAATTGGATTTAGATGCTGGTATTGGTTATGAAGCAGTTGACCTAGCTTCAGGCACAGAAAACGAACTTACTCGAAAGGAAGCCACGCTAACGCTTACACAGCTGCTGTGGGATGGTTCGGCCACGCTCAATGACATGGATAGGACAGCAGCTGATGCTGAATCGGTTCGTTTCCAATTAATGTCAGACGCTCAGGACATCGCGCTGCAGGTAACAAAGATTTACTTGGACGCAACCAAAGCTTATGAAGTGTTAGCGCTTTCCGAAAGTAATCTTACGGTTCATAAAGAAATCTACTCCGATATTAAGAAACGCGTGGACTCAGGTATTGGTTCAACAGCGGATCTATCCCAAGTAGAAGCGCGTTTAGCTAAAGCTCACGGCAATTTACTAGCAGCACAAAACAACCTTTTTGACGTGCATACCCAGTTTAAACGTATAGTCGGTCAGTCCCCGCAAGGTCTAACCTTCCCTCGCGCAGATCAAACGGCAATCCCCTTTACCGTTGATGAAGCACTCGATACAGCATTTACTAGTCACCCAGTGGTGAAAGTCGCTCAAGCGGACGTTGACTCAGCACGTTTTCAATATGATCAAACTAAAGGTGTTAACTACCCAACCCTTTCAATTGAAGCTAACCAAACTTGGCGTGATGATGCAGGCGGTATTGAAGGCGGGAGTGACGAGTTTTCAGCGATGCTTCGTATGCGCTATAACCTGTATAACGGTGGTTCAGACTCAGATCGAACAGAAAGTGCAGCGTATCAGCTTAATAAAGCAAAAGATTTCCGTGACCGCACCTACCGTAGTGTAGAAGAAGGCTTGCGACTCTCTTGGAGTGCGTTAGATCTAACTGTTCAACAAAAAGATTTCTTGGCGGACCATGTAGATTCGGCATCAGATACGGTTATTGCTTACGAGAAACAATATAAGATTGGTAAACGTACTCTGCTCGATCTTTTGAACACTGAAAACGAACTGTTCGAAGCTCGTAAAGGCTATTTAGACGCAAAATACGACGAGCAGTACGCTAAGTATCGTGTTATGAACGCAACAGGTAATTTGCTTGCTGCACTGCGCGTTGATACACCTCAAGAGTGGAACGAAAAGGTAGAATACTGATATGAATAAATCACTCCTAACTATGATTATCGCGGCTACCGTATTCGCAGCTCCACTGAAGGCTGAAGATGTGTACCAATATATCGACACTCCTACACCAAATCAGGTCGACGATCTTCTTGATGAAGATAAAGATGGCGTTATCAATGCGCGTGATTTATGTCCACAGACACCGCTCAATGCCGAAATAGACAACGATGGCTGTGGTACTTACGTCAAGACACAAGAAGAGATGAGCTTACATATCCTGTTTGCCAACGATTCCGACGAAATTCAGCCAGTGTTCCTTGCGCAGATTCGTGAGATGGCTGACTTCCTCAAGAGCTACCCTTCTACTTCTATCGAACTTCAGGGCTACGCGAGCAAAGTTGGTCAGCATGAGTACAATATGGCTTTGTCCAAACGTCGCGCTATCTCTGTTGAACACGCACTGCTATCCAATGGCATTGATTCCAACCGGGTTCGTATCGTTGGCTTTGGTGACACCAACCTAAGTGAAACAGGCACTGATGAAATCAGTCATGCCAAGAACCGCAAGGTAGTTGCTACGGTTATCGGTCACAAAGGTAACGTTAAAGAAGAATGGTCCATTTTTACCAAGATTAAAAAATAGCCACATCGATTCGAAAAAGGGAGCTTGGCTCCCTTTTTTATTTGGCTTTTTAACTATGAGTGTTAACCTAGCTGCGAATCCACCTATGAGATGAAACCAATGAGCAAATTAACTTCTGATATTCAGGCAAACCTCGAACTATTCGTTGCTGAAACGAAGCAATCCAAATTAGTTTGGGGAATGCGCAATGAAGAAGGCTGGCTGTCTTGCGACTCTACAGAGTTTGAAAACAGCGAAGTTATGCCTTTCTGGTCTTCTAAAGAAGATGCGGAAACTCACAATGTTGAGGAGTGGGCGGATTTTGAAATTCTTGAAATTCCTCTAGATATCTTTGTTGAAGATTGGCTGTTAACCCTTGCAGAAGATGGTGTTCTAGTTGGGACGAACTGGAATGATCAACTTGACGGTAGAGAGATGGAACCATCAGATCTAGCTAAGATGTATTTAGCCTAGCCTTATTAAAAAGTGCGCCTTCAGGCGCATTTATTCCACTCAGGTTTAAGACGCTCTAACTACTCGTCCCGCAGGCATTCGCTTCTGAGGCGAGTGCATTTTTGGTAAATATAGGACGAGCCTATTTATCTACCGAGCTCTGCTTACGTACCAATTCAGCCATGATATTTTTGCGGTCAGCAAGATAGTCATTAAGCCCTATTTTTCTTAGTTCGCAAGACGGACAATCTCCGCAGCCATCACCAATGATGCCGTTGTAGCATGTCAGGGTTTTCTCTCTTACCAGTTGCAGTGCATCATATTGGTCTGCCAATGCCCATGTTTCCGCTTTGTTCAGCCACATTAATGGTGTAGAGATCTCTAATGGGCGATCCATACCTTGGACCAAAGCGTTATTCATCGCTTTCACAAAATCATTTCGGCAATCCGGGTAGCCAGAGAAGTCGGTTTCACATACGCCCGTAATGACTGTCTGCGCACCGATTTGATAGGCGTAAATTCCCGCGAGAGTCAAAAACAAGATGTTGCGCCCAGGAACAAATGAGTTAGGCAGGCCGTTTTCCTGTAGCTCATGAGAAACCGGAATATCATCACGAGTCAAAGAGCTAATAGCCAGTTCATTGAGCAGCCCAACATCCATAGTTTTATGCGCTTTAACGCCAAGTTCATTCGCTAAACTTTGCGCCACTTCGATTTCTAGTTTGTGGCGCTGGCCATAATCAAACGTAATGGCATGAACTTCATCAAAATGTTTAATTGCTTGTACCAGACAAGTTGTAGAGTCTTGTCCACCACTAAATACAACAACCGCTTTTTTCATAATGAGTTCCTTTACGCAATGCTTAGATATTTATGAGTTTGAATTGATAAGCGCCAGTTCCTAGCAACGCAGACATCAATACATAATTGAGTAGCGCGCGGTTTCTGACTAATAGGTTGCAGTGCGATCGTAGTTTCTTCCGATACACCTGCTCTAGTAAGCAGTTCATCTAATTGATCGATGTCTTTTTGAGTCGCGACTGGGTGTTTAATTTCATTCGCACGCAATAGTGCAGAGTCTAGAACTGGTAACTTGCCTTTCATTGCCACCTTAGGTGACACTGTCACCCAGGTTGTATCCGTTACGCAAACCTCTGAAGTGCCACTGGTTTCGATCTGACATTTGCAGCCATTATTTTCAAATGCTTGAGTCAGAAGCGTCAGGTCATAAATACATGGCTCACCACCGGTAATGACGATGTGTTTTGCCGTATAGCCTTGATTTTTGTATTCGTTAACAATGTCTTCAGCCGTCACCGAACACCAAGTTGGGGAGTCTTCTGTCTTCGCTAAAACCTCATCAAGAGATCTTTCATCTTGAGGAGTTGCGTCCCATGTTTGCTTAGTGTCACACCAAGCACAGCCAACAGGGCACTCTTGTAAACGAACAAACACAGAAGGTACGCCAGTAAACACACCTTCCCCTTGAATGGTTTCAAACATTTCGTTAATTTTATACAACTTAAACTCAGCCTAATTCATCGTCAAAATTCTGCAGGAACGAGACCTTAAAGGAGACGCCCTATAAGGTCAACTAAATCATAAATTGATCAATCGTTTCCGAGCGATTATTCTGCTTCTTTTGATTAATTTATAGTTATATTTTAGGTAAGTTATGTACAAACTGATTGCGTTAGATTTAGATGGTACGCTTTTGACGAGCGAAAAAACCATTTCGCAAAGAACCAAGAAGGCAATTGCTAATGCCCGAGCAAATGACATTAAAGTTGTCCTCGCCTCTGGTCGACCTTTAGCAGGTATGCAAAGTAAGCTTGATGAGCTAGACATCACTGGCGACAACGAGTTTGTCGTTTACTTCAATGGTTCCATGGTAAAAGAAATTGGTACAGACAAAGTAATCCACTCGGCAATTATTGATGGAAAGCATGCAAAACAAGTTGCTAAGTTAGCCGAAGAACTGGATTTAAATTGCCATGCCTTTAGTACTGAATTTGGTTTGATTACTCCATGTAACAATGAATATACCGATATCGAAGCAACGATTAACCAAATCCCTGTAACTGAATTGAACTTTGATCAACTTGAAGATAACCATCCGATCATCAAAGTCATGATTGTTGGCGAGCCAGCAAAACTAACCGCTGCAATAGAAAATATTCCCGCTTCCTACTACAACGAGTTTACCATTGTTCAAAGCGCACCTTTCTTCCTTGAGTTTCTAAACCTCGCTAGTAACAAAGGAGTTGGAGTCAAAGCAATTGCTGACCACCTAGGGATCAAATCGGACCAAATTATCTGTATGGGTGATGCTGAAAACGACCACCATATGATTGAATATGCGGGTTTGGGTGTCGCGATGGAGAATGCGATGGAGCAAACCAAAGCCATCGCTAACCATATTACCTTGAGCAACAATGAACACGGTGTTGCTAAGGTAATCGAAGACTTTGTTTTAAATTAATAGAACGCAAAGCTAAAGCTGATTAGTCAGCTTTAGCTAGCTTACGCACTGAAATCACAAATAGACAGATCAATATTGGATACCTCAACGTTTCTACGCTTAATGAAGCGATACTACTAGTCGATACTTGAACCGCTATCATACTTACTATCCCATTTGTTACCACCATCCCCGCACAAATCAAAACCAACGCTCTACCTGATGCCATATTCGCATCACGTTTTAAGGTAACAACAAGACCCAGCACTGCTAAAATAACCGCTAGCCAATAAGTAAAAATCGGTGTCGGCCAAAATAGAGTCATTAGCGCACATACAGCCAGAAGGATAATCCAAACTGACTTCGAGGTCATGAGCGCATTTGAGTCCACCTCGGGTTTAGATTCGAGACGAACCAAATGCCAAGCGCACAACATTCCCAACAAAGCACCACTGACACTATCAATTAGAAATGCAGATCCACTGTAAAAATTCGCGAGACTTAACCAGAAGAGTATTACCAACAGAGACATCGACCAACGATTAATAGAGAGTTTCTCGCTTGCACTCAACACCAGTACCCCGACACACGACCACACTGCGATAGGTAAGCTAGGTAGGCTGAAACCATAACTTTTGGCAAGATCCAAAGCTGGTAAGTAGACGTGAGGCCTTGGAAAAGCAAAGCCTTGTTGTGCAACCAAGCTAAACAATGAAGTCATGGTAACCGCGAAAAACACCTTATAGCTAAGCTCTTTACCAAATCGCCAATAGAGCAAAGGAAACAAAACCAAGATCAAAGATGGTTCAGACAACCAATTCCCTGCAAGTAGCAAAGGTTCAACGATACGTACCAGTTCGCTAGGCAGTTTCAAAAACAGATGCTGGAGTTGAGTTATCCAATTCAACTCCACCTGATGAAACTTAGGAGCCGCTTGAGTTAGATTGCCAACGAAAACCGCTTTTTGATCACTTGCTTGAGGAAGTATTTGTTCGAGCCAATCAAGTTGTTTAGGGAATCGGTACTCTTCTCTTGGCACAGCGGCCGGATCAATTAACATCGCTGAAGAGACCTCTATGCCATAATGCGGGGCAAACCAGATTGGCAACTCGTAACCATCAAACCTATTGTTGAATTGAAACGAGACGATATCTGAATCGGATACACAATTATAAAAAACGGTTTTATCACTGCGCCCCAACTCGCCCTTAATCGAAACAACAAGTCCTGTTTCTTCCCAAGTTTCACGCTGTGCTGCGGCCTCAGGTGACTCCCCTTTAGCAACGCCTCCTGCCGGAAGAGAAAGCTTGTTGGTGAGGATTTCTTTTACCAATACAATCTTTTCACCAGAACGTATGACACAGGCAGCTCCAGTGATTGACGAGTCATTGGCAACAGTAAGTGAAGAGGCAAATAGAGAGATAAACCCGAGTACGAGCGATAATATTTTAGTGTTGAGCTTCATTCTAAATTCTTGTTAATTAGTTACGGACTTTCGTAACCAATGGATATGATGTTCAAAGCCGAAATGACGGTAAAACTCAATTGCAGACTGATTAAACTGCCAGACTTCAACAAAGATCTCTTTTACGCCATATTCCTCAAAACGCGTTTCGATACGCTGACACAGTTCGACTGCATGCCCTTTGCCACGGTAGTCCTTAAGGATATACAGTTCATCGATGCTGCCCATCTGAACTGGCTTACTTACTGTGGAAATCAGTTCGCAAAAGTGACCACTAATAAATCCTATGATTTTATCGTCTTCACATGCGACAAATACAAGACATTCAGGATCATCTAAATATCGAGCAATACTCTTTTCCTGCTCTATATCTACAGCAGTTTTGAAGTGTTCGGGGCATTGGCGATGATGCTCATCATGCAAGTAAAACATGAGATCATTTAACTGCTCTAAATCTTTGTCATGCGCACTACGAATGGTCACATTGTGCATAAATATTTTTGCGTTACGAATAAAGTAACAGTTTGGCGGTTTAACAAAATTTTTTCAATAAAAAAGCCCCTTTAGTTCGGGGCTTAATTTTACTATCAGATGAAGTATCCAAAACAGGATTAGGAATGCAGTGCCTTTTCGATCTCTTCAAGGCTCGTTGGGTCATCGATCGTCGAAGGCACTGTGTACTGCTCGCCATCGGCTATCTGACGGATGGTACGGCGCAAAATCTTACCGGATCGCGTCTTTGGCAAACGCTCCACAACGAGCGCATGCTTAAAGCAAGCGACTGCACCGATTTCATCGCGTACCTTACCCACCAGCTCACCTTCAAGCTGGACGTCGTCGACCTTTACGCCGTCTTTAAGTACCACTAAACCAAGTGGCAACTGCCCTTTCAAATCGTCATGAACACCAACAACCGCGCATTCCGCAATGGCTGGGTGGCCGCCTACGATCTCTTCCATCTCACCGGTTGATAGACGGTGACCCGCAACGTTAATCACGTCATCGATACGCCCCATAATGAATAGGTAGCCCTCTTCATCGAGATAACCACCATCACCCGATACGTAATAACCCGGGAACTGACTCAGATATCCAGACTCGAAGCGGTCGTGGTTACGCCATACCGTAGGCAGACAGCTTGGTGGCAGTGGACGTTTCAAAGCGACAAAGCCCTGTTGATTGGCTTCTACTGGCTCACCAAGCTCATTAAGGATCTCAACCTGATAACCTGGGATTGGTTTAGTCGCTGAACCTGCTTTCACTGGCATCAGCTCAATTCCGGTAGGGTTACCGGCAATCGCCCAACCTGTTTCCGTTTGCCACCAGTGATCGACTACTGGTTTGTCAGTTTTGCTTTCTACCCACTCTAATGTCGGAGGGTCTAGGCGCTCACCCGCCATAAAGATGGTTTTAAGGTTTGATAAATCGTATTGCTTGAGGCACTCACCTTCAGGGTCTTCTTTCTTAATTGCGCGGAAAGCGGTTGGCGCGGAGAACAGTACTTCGACTTTGTACTCTTCACACACTCGCCAGAATGCGCCCGGATCCGGAGTCCGTACTGGCTTGCCTTCAAATAGTACTGTTGTACAGCCATGAATCAGCGGCGCATAGACAATGTAAGAATGGCCTACGACCCAGCCCACATCAGAAGCTGCCCAGTAAACACCATCTTGTGGAACATTATAAATGGCGCTCATTGAGTACTTCATCGCAACAGCATGCCCACCATTATCGCGTACTACACCTTTAGGCTTACCAGTCGTCCCTGAGGTATAAAGAATGTAGAGCGGGTCAGTCGCCAATACTGGTACACAAGCGTGAGGTAGAGAGCCTTCAAGTGCAGTCGCCCAATCCACATCTCGCTTAGGCTGCAACTGAGCTTCACACTGGCTTCTTTGCAGAACAACCACTGTTTCAGGCTTCCATCGACTGTCCATAATCGCTTTATCGACCAATGGCTTGTACGGAATAACTTTATTAACTTCAATACCACAAGAAGCTGTCATCACCAATTTAGGTTCAGCATCTTCAAGTCGAACCGCTAGCTCGTTAGCCGCAAAGCCGCCAAACACAACGGAATGAATCGCGCCTAGTCGCGCACAGGCAAGCATTGCCATTGCTGCCTCAGGAATCATGGGCATATAGATAACCACTCTGTCACCCTTTTCAACGCCCTGTGCTGCGAGCATACCCGCTGTTTTCGCAACCTGATCACGAAGCTCGGTATAAGTATATTTTCGCTTAGTACCAGTCACTGGTGAATCGTAGATCAATGCGGTGTTATCGCCACGTCCTTGTTCGCAGTGATAATCTAGTGCTAACCAAGAGGTATTAAGCATTCCATCGGGGAACCAGCGCTCTATGCCATTTTCATCCTTGGCTAGAATAGTTTGTGGCTGTTTAAACCAGTCAATATTTTTCGCTTGTTCCGCCCAAAACGACTCAGGTTCTGACAGCGCCCATTGATACTCTTTTTGATATGCAGACATAGTGCTTCCTCCAGTATGTCCTGACATTGCTTTTCTGGTAATTAACCGGTGCTAATTACGCAAAGATATCGGAGGGTACGCGCACAAATCCCTCCATGATGATTCGAGCACTGCGGCTCATTACAGCTTTTTCAACGACCCAACCTTGTTCATCTAGCGTGGCGGCCGCTCCTACTTTCAGCGTTCCCGACGGGTGACCAAAAGTGACTGATTCCATTTCTCCGCCACCAGCAGCACGGTTGACTATAGTGCCGGGCACACAGGAAGCCGATGCAATCGCTACTGCTGCGGTTCCCATCATGGCGTGGTGCAATTTACCCATCGACAAAGCGCGAACTAATACATCCACCTCACCGGCTTCGACTGGTTTGCCACTAGAAGAAAGATAACTTTTCGGGTTCGCAACTATGGCGATTTTTGGCGTGTGCTGACGAGCTTCAGCCTCTTGTAAAGAATCAATCAAACCCATCTTCAACGCACCATAAGCTCTAATCGTTTCAAAGCGTTGTAATGCAGCTTCATCGTTATTGATATCTTCTTGAAGTTCCGTCCCTTGATATCTGAGAGCTTCAGCGTCAAGGAAAATCGTCGGGATACCCGCATTGATCATCGTTACTTCAAACGTGCCAACATCAGGAACCTCTAGCTCATCGGTCACATTCCCAGTAGGAAACATGCTGCCTTCGCCGTCTGCGGGGTGCATGAAGTCGACTTGAATTTCAGCAGCTGGAAACGTCACCCCATCGAGTTCAAAGTCGCCTGTTTCCTGAACTTGCCCTTCCACTATTGGCACATGAACTACGATGGTTTTGCTGATATTCGCCTGCCACACTTTGACGGTAACCGTACCATTGGTTGGGATACGATCTTCATCGACCAAACCAGCATGAATGGCAAAGGGACCAACAGCGGCAGATAGATTGCCACAGTTGCCACTCCAATCGACAAAAGGTTTACCAATCGATACTTGCCCGAATAGATAGTCGACATCGTGATCTGGCTTATCACTTTTCGATACAATCACGGTTTTGCTGGTACTCGACGTGGCACCGCCCATACCATCGATTTGCTTGGCATAAGGATCAGGACTACCAATCACTCTTAGCAGCAATTTATCTCTCGCCTCTCCGGGAGTTTGAGCTTGTTTTGGCAAATCTTCTAGACTGAAGAATACCCCTTTACTCGTCCCACCGCGCATATAGGTGGCTGGTACTTTCATTTGGCTAGATACTGTCATAGCGGCCACCTATTGGGATAAAAAGTCTTGTGCAAAACGTTGTAAAACGCCGCCAGCATTATAAACACTGACCTCATCGGCGGTGTCCAAACGACAAGTCACAGGAACATCGAACTTTTCGCCATTAGCACGAGTGACGACCAGCGCTAGATCTGCGCCAGGCTTGATATCGCCAATCACGTCATAAAGTTCACTGCCATCGAGCTGTAACGTTTTTCGGCTTGTGCCAGATTTAAATTGAAGTGGCAAAACGCCCATTCCGACTAGGTTGGTTCGGTGAATACGCTCAAAACCTTCGGCAGCAATCGCTTCAACCCCAGCCAAACGAACCCCTTTCGCTGCCCAATCTCGAGAGGAGCCTTGACCATAATCCGCACCCGCAACGATGATTAACGGCTGCTTACGATTCATGTAGGTTTCAATCGCTTCCCACATTCGAGCAACTTTACCCTCTGGCTCAACCCTTGCGAGTGAGCCTTGTACCACCTCACCGTTCTCTTTAACCATTTCATTGAACAGCTTAGGGTTAGCAAATGTCGCTCTCTGTGCCGTCAAGTGATCGCCACGGTGAGTAGCGTATGAGTTAAAGTCTTCTTCAGGTACATCCATAGAAGCGAGGTACTCACCCGCCGCACTGCTCGCAAGTATCGCGTTAGATGGAGACAAGTGATCAGTCGTGATGTTATCGCCTAGTACGGCTAAAGGTCTCATCGCGGATAGCGTTCTTTTACCTGCTAGCGCCCCTTCCCAATATGGTGGACGGCGAATGTAGGTACTTTTTGGTCGCCAGTCGTAAAGAGGATTACTATTGCGCTCACCTTCGTCGAGTTTAAACATCTGAATGTAGACCTGATTAAACTGCTCGGGCTTAACATGCTTGCCAACAACCGCATCGATCTCTTCATCAATCGGCCATAAGTCATTGAGATAAATAGGATTGCCTTGTTTATCTTTACCCAACGAATCGCGTTCAATATCAAAACGCATGGTTCCAGCAAGGGCATAAGCAACCACCAGTGGCGGTGATGCCAAGAATGCTTGCTTAGCATAAGGGTGGATTCGACCATCAAAATTTCGGTTACCTGATAGCACTGCCGTTGTATAAACGTCGCGGTCGATGATCTCTTGCTGAATCTCTGGATCAAGCGCGCCACTCATACCATTACAAGTAGTACAGGCATAAGCGACAATTCCAAAGCCTAGCTTTTCGAGTTCAGGTAAAAGACCAGCATCTTCAAGGTATAACTTGGCGACCTTTGAGCCCGGGGCAAAAGAAGATTTCACCCAAGGTTTACGTACGAGTCCAAGCTCATTGGCCTTCTTGGCAACAAGGCCAGCCGCGACCACATTGCGCGGGTTACTTGTATTGGTACATGAAGTAATCGCCGCAATAATGACTGCCCCATCGGGTAATTGCCCCTCACTACTCTCAGCCTCACTCTCTTTTGCAATACCGCGCTGTGCAAGCTCTGAGGTTGGCAAACGTCTATGTGGGTTTGATGGCCCTGCCATGTTGCGAGAAACCTTGGACAAATCGAACTCTAATACTCGCTCGTACTCAGCGGTTTCAAGATCATCAGCCCACAGACCCGTTTGTTTGGCATAGTTTTCAACAAGCTCGACTTGCTGCTCATCTCGACCCGTCAGTTTTAGGTAGTTGATGGTCTGCTCATCGATGTAGAACATCCCAGCCGTAGCGCCGTACTCTGGCGTCATGTTGGAAATGGTTGCACGATCGCCAATAGTTAAGTCTTTTGCTCCTTCCCCAAAGAATTCAAGATAGGATGAAACGACTCTATCGTTACGCAAAAATTCAGTAATCGCCAAGACAATATCTGTTGCGGTAATGCCAGGTTGGCGCTTACCAGTAAGCTTGACACCGACGATATCTGGAAGTCTCATCATGGAAGGACGGCCAAGCATGACTGTCTCCGCTTCAAGCCCGCCAACACCAATCGCAATCACCCCAAGCGCATCGACATGCGGCGTGTGACTATCCGTACCGACACAGGTATCCGGATAAGCGATACCTTGCTTAGCCTGAACAACAGGAGACATTTTCTCCAAGTTGATTTGGTGCATGATGCCATTACCAGCAGGAATAACGCTGACATTCTCAAACGCGGTTTTACACCACTCAATAAAATGAAAACGGTCTTCATTTCTGCGCTCTTCAATCGCCCTATTTTTATCGAATGCGTCTGGGTCAAAGCCCGCGTGTTCAACAGCGAGAGAATGGTCAACAATCAGTTGGGTTTCTACCACAGGGTTGACTTTGGCAGGATCGCCACCTTGTTGGGCAATCGCATCTCTAAGGCCTGCAAGGTCAACCAACGCCGTCTGACCTAGAATGTCATGACACACCACTCGAGCAGGATACCAAGGAAAATCTAAGTCGCGCTTTCGCTCGATAATTTGCTCTAGACTTTGAGTCAGAGTATTAGGGTCACAACGTCGAACTAACTGCTCAGCCAGAACGCGTGAGGTATACGGGAGTTTTTCGTAGGCACCAGGGGATAGTGTATTTACGGCTTCTCGGGCATCAAAATAATCAAGATGGCTTCCCGGAAGCGATTTTCTGTATAGGGTATTCATGCTCATATCTGCTTCCATTGAGGTAGATGTTTGCTCCCTAATCGAAGGGAGCAAAGTCGACAGTGCTATCGTTTTTCGATTGGAACCCAATCTTGATGATCAGGGCCTGTGTAATCTGCACTTGGTCGAATGATTCGGTTATTGGCTCGTTGCTCGTAAACGTGCGCAGCCCAACCTGTTAGGCGACTCATGACAAAGATCGGCGTAAACAACTTGGTTGGAATATCCATGAAGTGATAAGCAGAGGCATGGAAAAAGTCCGCGTTACAGAACAAGCCTTTCTCTCGCTTCATCACCGCTTCAACGCGCTCAGAAACCGAGTACAAATGGGTATCTCCTACCGCATCTGAAAGCTCTTTTGACCAACGCTTAATCAACGCATTACGAGGATCACTTTCACGGTAGATAGCGTGACCAAAGCCCATAATTTTGTCTTTGTTCGCTAGCATCTGCATGATGTTTGCTTCCGCTTCATCTGGTGTCTGCCAGTCTTGAATCATCTCCATCGCAGCTTCGTTTGCACCACCATGTAAAGGGCCACGAAGCGTACCGATCGCTGCAGTAATACAAGAGTGAAGATCGGAAAGCGTCGAAGCACATACGCGTGCTGCAAAGGTAGACGCATTGAACTCGTGCTCTGCGTATAGAATGAGCGAACAGTGCATGACCTGCTTGTGAATCTCAGTTGGCGCTTTGTCGGTGAGCATTTTTAGAAAGTAGCCACCAATACAGGTTTCGGATTGATCGTCTGTATCGATGCGCACGCCATCATGGCTAAAGCGGTACCAATAACAAATGATGGCCGGAAATAGAGCGAGCATTCTTTCTGTCGCATCTAGTTGCTCATCAAAGCTCATCTCTTGCTCTAGATTACCCAATACCGAGCAACCCGTTCGCATCACATCCATTGGGTGCGCCGAGGCAGGAACAAGCTCTAACGCTTGCTTAAGCTCACTCGGTAGACCTCGCAAACTAATCAGACGCGTCTTGTATTCGTCTAACTCTTTTTGATTGGGCAAGTGACCACGTAACAGCAAGTGGGCAACTTCTTCAAATTGAGCATTATTCGCCAAGTCAGTAATATCGTAACCACGATATGTCAGACCTGTCCCCGTTTTACCGACAGTACACAAAGCTGTGCTACCAGCGCTTTGGCCGCGTAGACCTGCGCCACCTAACTCTTCATTCTTTTTCGATGATAGAGGCATTTTGAACTCCTTTTCTGTTTGATATTGCTCTCTAATCGGAGCGTTATTTACCAAACAATTTCACGTTATTGGATTGATTCCGAATCGGTTTCCTTGGGCTTCCGTTTGATCCTATTTTCCTTCTGAAAACAGCTGATCAAGCTTGTCTTCATAATCATGATATTTGAGGTGCGCATAGAGCTCTTTGCGAGTTTGCATCGAATCCGTCAGCGCTTCTTGGTTACCCACTTCTAACAGATGCTTGTACACCATCTCTGCTGCTTTGTTCATTGCACGAAACGCACTTAGTGGGTACAGCACCATGTCAACTTTGGACTTAGCAAGCTCTTCACAGCCGTACAGTGGCGTCTGACCAAACTCAGTAATGTTCGCCAGTATCGGCACATGCTTACCAGTAGCACTCTCTAGAGCTTCAGAGAACTGAACATACTGCTCTAGTTTGTTCATTGCTTCTGGGAAAATCATGTCAGCACCTGCTTCAACGCAAGCAATCGCACGTTCGATAGCACTATCGATCCCTTCAACAGCCAGAGCATCCGTACGAGCCATCACCACAAAGTTGTCATCGTTACGCGCATCCACTGCGGCCTTAACGCGATCGACCATCTCTTGTTGGCTAACAATGGCTTTATTTGGGCGATGGCCACAACGTTTCTGCGCTACCTGATCTTCCATGTGTACCGCGCCCGCACCCGCTTTCTCCATTGCCTTGATGGTTCGCGCGATATTAAATGCACCACCAAACCCCGTATCGATATCAACCAGCAGTGGTAAGTCACACGCATTGGTGATTCGCTCGACATCGACTAAAACGTCATTAAGTGTGGTAATCCCCAAATCGGGTAAGCCATAAGAGGCATTAGCGATACCGCCACCTGATAAGTAGATCGCTTGATGCCCGAGATTTTTCGCCATCATGGCGCAGTATGGATTAATGGCCCCTACTATTTGCAGTGGATCGTTTTGCTCAACGGCAAGTCTAAATTTAGCTCCTTGAGATAAACTCATTGCTCTTTCCTCTAGTCCGTTTTTGGGCTTTAGTCCCTAAGGATTTGTTGTTCGATTAATGTTCGGCTACCCGAGATATGGCGCCTCATCAGCATCTCGGCTAACTCTTCGTCTCTATTCTTGATAGCTTGTAAGATATATTTGTGCTCATCGAGCGCTTCAACGGGTCGCGACTGAGCTCTAGGTGATTGGTAGCGATACATTCTCAACAAGTGGTAAAGCTCATCACACAGCAATGAAATAAGCTTACTGTTGCGGCTAGCGAGAATAATGCGATAGTGAAAGTCGAAGTCACCGTGCTGATGGAAATACGAAGCACCCTCGACTTCATCAATATGATTTGAATGTGTCGACAATACAGCTTCTAATCCTACAATCTCTTCTGCAGTGATATGCCTAGCTGCAAGTCGAGCAGCCATACCTTCTAGCGCCTCTCTAACTGCGTATAGCTCTATTAGCTTTTCAGGTGAGAAAGTAATCACTCTGGCACCGACGTGAGGGATACGCTCGATTAGGCCTAATCCTTCAACTCGCATTATCGCTTCACGCAGAGGCCCCCTACTTACCTGATACTTCTTAGCTAACTCTGGCTCAGATATCTTGCTGCCTGGTGCAATATCACCACTCACAATAGCCTCAACCAAGGATTCAGTTAAGCTCTCTGATTTGGTGTTTTCTTTTTCAGAAACGCCTTCTTTTTGTCGAGTTTTAAATTCGATATTCATTGTCAATACACTCGCCCTATAGCACCAACTTGTCTACAATTTCATCTTATGCATTTAAAATAGACTATAACATTGTCGACAATCAAGAAAATTGTCGACAATTTAGACCAAGGTAGTAGATGAAGTGGGTCTAAAGCGGTGAGATCAAGTCCATCAACAAAAGTGATATGTGATGTAGAACAGCACAATTTCATTTACAGCAATGACTTAACCCAAGTATGAGATTAATATCTTAGATACAGAAAGGAATCTTCTAAAATAAGAGGCTTAATGCGCTCTATAACTGCTAATTCGATCCTTGCAGGATTGATTACCGCTAATATTGCAGGATGCTCGCTCTTCTTTGCTGATGAACGCGAACCATACTACCCGTTGCTCAGAAACAGTACATACTCTGGCGGCGATATCGCCGTGATAGAAACGGATAATGTCTTAAAGTCCGCAGTAAAACACAATGACTTCGTGCTTGTTGAAGATGGGGCTCGGGTTAATCAATCTGTCGACAAAGTCTTTGCTGAAGCTATTAATAACCACTCTGTCTCTGTAGAAGACTTGAAAGGTGAGGAGTTTCACCAAGGGTTAGAACTGATCATAAAGCAATTCACGTGTGAACTGTACGCAAGCCAACAGCCAGTTGACTCTATTCAACTATGCCCGCAATCGAATCAGGTTGTTGACAATGGGCTTGGTTACCTTCCTTTTGAGAAAGGTGTACGTACTGCTCAGCGGTTAAGCGCAATTGAACGAAACGACGAAGGTACCCTGCAACTCGAGCTCTTTCTTAAAAGTACCCACGAACGTCCATTAGAATCGCTATGGGGGGCTGTTCACGAACTTGGGCATTTTAAAGGAAGTCAGTTACCCCCCGAAAGCGTTGTACTCACCATAAATTTGAAGGCATATAAAAAAGACACGGACGCTCACAATTGGCGATATATGCATTCCGAGCCTCTGATCTTCTTTGTTGTCCTTCCCTCTGTTGACCAATTGATCAGCCGCCCCAACGAAGTAGAAAGTATGAAGTTTGCTTATCGCAGCGCCAAATTACTGGTTGTTGACAGTCGATAAGTCTTTATCACCCAAACCTTAGTTCAACTGCCAGTGGGTCTGGTCAGCAATTGGGACAGTGCTATTTATCCGGCACTACTCAAATAAGTCATTGTTTATGTTGAATGTGTGAATGCATATCGATTACATATGTAACTGATATTTTTAATAGACGAAACTAATTTGACCTACCTTCATATTTTATAAATCCAATTAAAATTAACATTTTTTTAACCTTGCATTTCGGCAACTATGTATTCGCTTATTTAATACAAGGAGTCACAAATGCAAGTAAGCATCACAACAACAAAAACTATGCTCGCCACTGTTATTAGTTCAACGCTACTAACCGGGTGTTACTGGGATGATCCCGAAAAAGCGGCAAAATACGTCAGCAGCAAAATCGATCGAGAAGAAGTCGTCGAACATCTTGAGGAGCTAGAAGCAAGAGCCTCTAAGACAACGGATGGCGCTTCGGTTACTCGCGCGGCAGGTACTGAAGGCTATGCACAGTCTCTCAATTACATCGTCGACACCATGCGCGAGCACAATTACGATGTCTCGATACAAGAATTTGATTTTCGCGCATGGGAAGAGCTTGCGGGAACGAAACTAAACGTCAATGGTCTGGATCTCATCGGCGTACGTAACGCCAGTGAAGGTGTCGAGCCTGACTTTGCAGTAATGTCTTACTCAGGCAATTCGAACGGTTCAATAACCGCTGAAGCCGTGTTCATAACGCCAGATTTTCGATTCGACGCCCCAGATTATGACAGTACCGATGGATGTGAATCGTCAGATTTCACTGGCAAAGATATCACCAACAAAGTCGCCATCATCCAACGTGGAGGGTGTAGCTTCAATACTAAAGTGGTCAATGCTCAAAACGCAGGTGCCAAGGGGGTTATCGTCTTCAACCAAGGCAATGGTGAAGGTCGTACAAGCGTCGTAAACGGCACGCTTGGCAGTGATAGTACGGCGCACATTCCTGCATTTGGTGCTCGCTACGCGTTGGGCAAACAATGGCATGATTTAAGCCAAACCACTTCAGTACCTGTCACGCTTGCCATTAATGTTCAAGATGACGTCGTCTTAACCCAAAATATTATCGCTGAGACCAAAGGTGGTAATGAAAATGAAGTTGTTATGCTAGGTGCTCACCTTGACTCAGTACCAGAAGGTCCTGGGATCAATGACAATGGTTCGGGTACTGCTGGCCTACTGGAATACGCGGTTACTCTGGCAGACTTAGACGCCCCAGTTAAAAACAAAGTACGATTTGCATGGTGGGCGGCTGAAGAAGCTGGGCTTGTCGGTTCTGAGTACTACACCAACGATTTGTTTGCACCTTTACGAGCTCAAGCCGAGCAGGAGATTCTTAAGGAGCTTGGGCTTGAAGACCCAAGTCAGCTGACTCCAGAACAGCTCGATCTTGTTGATGCGCGTTACTACAAACTGAACAAAGTTAAGCTCTATTTGAACTTTGACATGATTGGCTCACCAAACTACATCTTTGGTGTAATGGATGGCGACCTATCAGATACCAAGGACAGTCCTGATAACGCCTATACTGGTGACTTCAAACCGCCATATGGCACATCGCATATCGAATCAGTTTTCAATCAGTTCTTTACTGAGAAGTCAGAGTCCACTGTCCCTCAGGCTCTGTCTAAGCGCTCAGATTATGCAGGGTTCGCAGACTGGGGCATCGCGTTTGGTGGCCTATTTACTGGAGCTGAAAAGGTCAAGTCTGCGCAAGAGGTTGAGCAATTTGGTGGTGATATCGATGTCGCTTATGATAAGTGTTATCACCAAGCTTGTGACGATTTAAACAACGTGAGTCAGAAAGCTCTTTACGTCAATACACAGTCACTCGCTTACGTTACAACCTATTATGCGTTTAGCGAGCCGTTGTTCCCAGTACAAGAGCCTGAAGCTAAGGCTGAGCTTCGAACATTCGCAGTTGAAGAAACACCAAGTAGTAAGCTACGCGTAGGACAGAAACTAAAAGCTGCTGACAGCGTTTCTGATCACGACCACTTCCATGGCGACTTCGATCAAGATCGCGAATAACCAGATTACCACTAATAAAGTCAAATCAAGCCGTACACTCTCCGTACGGCTTCTTTGTTCTTATTCAGTGACCGTGTTCGTTCACATTTTAAACACATCACCTCTTACCACCGTGCCAGAGCCTATAAATCAGGATGAATTTGATTTATTTACCAATGAATACCTGCTACTTTTTAATGAATTATTAACAGACACCACAACTCATTGTTTCGAATACATTTACTTGAAGCATGTTGGTCAGTTTTAAAGGAAGTGCTATGGCTGAAAAATATTCGGCGTCGGCGAGCCCTATTTCTGCTAAAGATAGTAAAGGGCAAGAACACAAGGTAAGCCAGTTTTCTGTGACTCAAGCTATGTCAGAGTCTTTCTCTATTTCAGCGACCCTTGTCTCCAGTCATTTCGATGCACAAAGTCAATTAGGTCAACTTCTTACCATTAACCGTTACTCAAACCTCTCGGGCAGTACTACGCTGACTCGTTCTTTCAATGGGATAATCACTCGAGTTGAAAGCTTGGGAATGGATAGCAACCTACAATACGTTGTGTACCAAGTCACTCTCAAACCTTGGCTAGACCTGCTCAAGCATACCCACGCTTTCCGCGTATATCAGAACCAATCGACCAAAGATATTGTGAGCGATGTTTTCGACAATGCTGGCTTTAAGGGCTGCTATAAAATAGCCAAGATGCCGACAACAAAACGTGAATATTGTTTACAATATAACGAGTCTGATTTTGACTTTGTCTCTCGCTTGCTCGCAGAAGAAGGCATCCATTACTATTTCACCCATTCAGATAAAGAGCACACTCTCGTACTGCAAGATGCGCAATCGCCTTTCGATAAAGCTGACAACGCAAAATTCGATATGGTAGAAACGCCAACAGGCTCTTTACCCCTACTCGAGTCTTGGTCACCTGCAGTCGCATTTCATGGCGCCAGTGTCGAGCTAACCGCATACGACTATAGCCAAGCCAAACTGATCTCCAGTAAGGCCCAGAAGAGCAGCCATTCTATAGCAAACAATACCAAACTGACCAATGTTCACTACCCACCTTTGGGCATTTCTGGTGATAAAACCGATCTAGCAAGTAACCTTGCTAAACGTCGCATCGATCAGTTGGGACAGAACTACCAGACCATTGTGGCGACAGCGAGACATGACCTGTTTGATATCGCTACCTGGTTCACTCTCTCTAGCCATCTAGATAAATCACAACTGTCTGACTACTCAATTGTTTCGATACAGACCCACTACTCTGAAGATGTTATATGTGACACTGAAGTCAAAGCGGTTCCTAAGTCGACTTCGTACTATCCAAAGCCACTAGACAAACAAAAAGTCCATGGATTACAGAGTGCCACAGTAGCGGGCTCAACAGTTGGAGAGATCAACCAAGATGAGCAAGGCCGAGTAAGAATTCAGTTTCATTGGGATACAGAAGCCAGTGGCGATAAAACCAGTTGCTATGTTCGTGTTGCTCAGATGATGGCAGGTAGCGGTTATGGGGCTCAGTTTATCCCTAGAGTTGGTCAAGAAGTTCTGGTCTCATTTATCGATGGCGACCCGGATCAACCCATCATCACAGGTAGTGTGTACAACAGTAAGAATGCTCCTCCGTATAAAGAAGCCAATTCAACCAAAAGTGGGATTAGTACCAAGCTTAGCGGACAGTCTAATGAGCTGTACTTCGATGATAAAAAAGATAATGAACTGATCTATCTGCACGCGGCAAAAGACATTACCCAAGAGATAGAAAATAATCATACTGAAACGATAAAAGGCGAACTAACACAGAAAGTCACCAAACAAATGGCTATCTCTACGGAAGATAACTACAGCCTAACCGTGACCAAAGCGATGTCAGAAAAAGCGAAATCCATCACTATCGAGGCTGACGATAGCATTGACATAAAAGTGGGTTCGAGCAAAATTTCGATTTCATCTTCTTCTATATCTATTGAAGCAACCAATATTGATATAAAAGCCAGCAGCGGCTTGAACCTACAAGGCACCAATGTCACTAGTAAGGCGACATCAGCCAACAAAGTTTCTGGCACAACCACCGCGTTAGAAGCCACCAGCTCAAATTCAATCAAAGGTTTAAGTGTCGCGATCAAAGCTGATACCACCCTTTCTGCAGAAGGCTCTTTAAGTGCAGAGTTTAAGTCTGGGCTTAAAGCAACATTTAACGGCGGCGTCATGGGCGAAGTGAAAGGGGCAATTGTCAAGGTAAACTAATGACTTATAAAAAAATTCCTTATCAGAGCTGTGGGCAACTACTGCCAAGATTCTCAGCATCTGAAGAAGCCAAAGAGTTACTCAACGAAGATTTGTCTATAGAAGAGACCATTCAAACGCTCCAAGACAACAAACTATACAATGACCTCGTTCAATTTCTTGCACACTCTCTACCAGTTCGAGAAGCGATCTGGTGGGCAAGCCTGTGTATTCAACTGCGTAACGATGTTTGGAACTCGACACAATCGCAATGTATTCAGACAGCGCAACAATGGGTGCAAGGCCCAGCAGAAGATCTCAGGCGCAAGGCAGAGCTACTATCTAATCGACTTGACTTAAACTGTGGTCCGTCTTGGCTGACTCAATCCGTTTTCTGGAACGGCTCTGGAAGCATTGTCGCCCCAGATCTACCAGCCGTACTACCCGACCCTTTTCTGTATGCTAAAGCGGTCGCAGGGGCTATCAATCATGCTGCCGCGCTACCAAACTGGGACGGTTCAGAACAGTACTATACTCAATCGGTAAACTATGCACTTAACATAGCAAACGGTGGAAACGGAGGAACAGAATGACTTTAGCAGCTCGTCTAACTGACATGCACGTATGCCCAATGCAAACCCCTGCAGTCCCTCCTATCCCACATGTTGGAGGTCCGATAGCA
The DNA here is from genome assembly GCF_001188205.1 of Vibrio sp. VPAP30. Lineage (NCBI taxonomy): Bacteria > Pseudomonadati > Pseudomonadota > Gammaproteobacteria > Vibrionales > Vibrionaceae > Vibrio > Vibrio sp. VPAP30. The sequence continues at coordinate 110,885 of NZ_LBLS01000018.1, read as the reverse complement.
GGTCCTGGAGTACCGACGGTGCTCATTGGCAGTATGCCAGCAGCTACTTTGGGAGATATGTGCGTGTGCGTTGGTCCACCGGATTCGATCATTAAAGGCAGCGCGACCGTTTTAATTATGAACAAGCCAGCGGCTCGTATGGGAGATACAACTGCACATGGTGGCACTATTGTGCTTGGAATGCCCACCGTAATGATAGGTGGTTAAAAAACCACCTCCCGAACAAGGGTTTAATAAAAAATGAACGTGCTCCGGCCAATTTTCTAGATGTAGGTCACTATTTTACGTAAATAATAAATTTGGACGAGCCTTTTTCTAAAATAAGCCTAGACTATCCTTTGTGAGCAAATGCTAACAAATTACTATTCTAACAATTGCTTACGTTTACTAAATTACAATAATTATATAACGGATAATACATGGTAGACATTGTTCAATTGTTGGCTCCTATCTCTGAAGAATCCCCGACAGGGAACTACCTGAAGCTAGATCGCTCGATCTACCGTGCACTACGTAATAGCTATAATGCCGCCCAATCTTCTTTTCGTCAGCTTATAGAAACGCCGGAGGCATCCAGCGACGAAACGCTACTCGATACCAATGAAACCAATTGGGCTCAACTGCGCAATAGCACTTATGAAGCTCTGACTCAATCAACCAAAGATTTGGAGTTGTTAGGATGGTACATCTCGAGTCAATTATTTACGGCGCAGCCCTATCAGAACCTAGCTGACTCAACTAAAGTACTAAAAGGTTATATCGACGCGTTTTGGGGAGACTTGCACCCTACTCTGCCAGAAAACAAAATCAAGAGTAACGACGAGCAAGGCAAGTTAAAAGAGCTAGCTGATTTTCGCATCAAACCTCTGCTTCAATTGGTCGGTGAAAGCAACGATTCAACCGCACTGTTTATGCCGCTACAACTAGTCGGCTTGATAGAAGGTATTACATTTGGTGATTATCTCCGAGCAGAACGTTCGGGTGACCTAGAAGCGCTAAAAAAACAGGCACAACAGCTATACAGCAACGACGTTGAACGCACCGTATTATTGCTCTCTGAAGCCCACCAAAACTTCACCGAAGCGGAAACAGCTATCGCTCATGAATGCCAACAGGTAGGTGTGACACCAATCAGTTTTCGATTTGTTAAAGCGAATATTGCGGACTCTATCAACGCGATTCGTTTTCTCACTGAAGACAAATTTTTGCATTGGCCATTGGATGATACTTATCAAGTTCGCAAAGAAGAAACGGTAGAAAAGCACCCAGAAGTAAACAGTGAACAATTGCATGATCCGGCAGTAGAGTCTACTCCGACTCAGAAAGCGCCTCAAGCAACACTGAACAGCTCGCCTCAGACTATCGCACAAGTAGAAACCGAAGTTGCCCCTGTCCATGTGAGCGTTAACCAAGTTGCTAACCGCGATCAAGCATTTCAAGAACTAAGAAAGATTTCTGAGTTCTTTAAACAAACCGAACCACACAGCCCGATTTCGTTTTTGCTGGAAAGAGCAATACGCTGGGGCTACATGAGCCTTCCAGAACTCATGCAAGAAATGACTGCTGGTAACAGTGGCACAATGCAACAAATTAACCAATTAACGGGAATGGACAACTTAGATCAGCTCGATTTAAGCGATAAAGTTTTATCAGCCTCCGCTAGTGTTAATTCAACCGTGGTAGCAGCTAAAAGCGCTGCCACACCAACTAATCAGACTTCTCCTGTAGAAATTACAACTCAGGAAAAGACCGATACTAATCAATCATCACAAACTGAAGTAAGCTCCACCGAGTCATCAGCTAGTCTGAATGATTTCGAGTGGTAACCAAATGCTGATCAGCAAAGGAGAATAAAATGGCTTCTATTTTCATGAGAATCGACGGTACAAAACCTAAAGGCGCTGCAACAGTAGAAAAGATTGGTGGTAAAGATGGCTTCTTCGCTATCGATACTATCACTTGGAACGCTGTACGCGGCGTAGGCATTGATGTCGGTAACGCAAACAACGCAGACCAAGGTATGGTTGCACTAGGTGAAGTCAACGTAACACGTGGCTGTGATGGTGCAACACCTCACCTAACCACATTCTTATACGCTCCAGGTGGCGAAGGTAAAACTATTGAAATCGTAATGACCAAGCCTAACCGCGAAGGTTCTGGTGCTGATCCATACCTTATCCTGACTCTTAAAGCGGCGCGTATGTCTAGCTACAACATGGCGGCATCTGACGGCACGCTACCAAACGAATCTTTCAGCCTAACATACACTGAGATTTCTAAAGCGTACTACATCGAAGGCGAAGGCGGTAAGATCGAGAAAGGTCCTGAAGTAGGCTTCGATGCAACAACAGCTAAAGTGACATCGACAGCAGCGTAATTGAATAAGGAGATCCATTGTGGCACTTAATTCCCAACACAAACGCGTAAGTAAAAACCGCGTAAGTATTACTTACGATGTGGAAACTAATGGCGCTGTAGAAACCAAAGAACTCCCATTTGTCGTTGGGGTAATTGGTGACTATTCGGGTCATAAACAAGACAAAGAAGACGTTGAAGAACGCACGTTCTACAACGTCGATAAAGATAACTTCGACAACGTCATGAAGCGTGTTGGCCCCGAGCTAAGCATGAAGGTTGACAACGTACTGGCCGATGATGACAGCCAGTTCGAAGCAAACCTACAGTTCAACTCAATGAAAGACTTCGAACCTGAAGCGATTGTTGAACAAGTCGAACCGCTTAAAAAGCTGGTTGAAACACGCAACCAATTGAAAGTACTCCTTTCTAAGGCTGACCGCTCTCGTGACCTTGAAAAGTTGCTTAAAGAAGTGCTTCAGAGTGCAGACACCATCAACGCTCTTTCCGAAGAGCTAGGTATCAATAAAGAAGGAGCTGAATAATGAGCACAGAAGCTGAAAATCAAGCCCAGCCGGCGGAAGCTGCGGAAGGTACGCTTAGTTTTCTAGACAGAGCAATAGAAGCAACGACTCAGACTCCGGCTGATACTACAAAAGAACTCTTTTCTGTCCTCGCTGAGCAGGCGCTGACAGGTACTGTCACTTGGGATAAGAACTTAACCAAGACCATTGAAAACGCAATCTCTGAGATCGACAAAAAGCTTTCTAGCCAACTTTCTCAAGTTATGCAGCAAGATGACTTCCAAAAACTGGAGGGTTCATGGCGTGGTCTACAAAAGCTTGTCAAAGAGAGTGAATTGGGCCGTGACCTTAAAATTAAAATGGTCGATTTCACTCAAGAAGAGCTACTAGAGCAATTCGAAGATGCACCAGCTATTGACCGTAGCCCACTGTTTAATGCAGTTTACCAAGGCGAATTTGGTACAGCTGGTGGTGAACCTTACGGTACATTTATCGGCGACTACGAGTTCAGCGCAAAAGATGAAGACGTAGCTCTACTTCGTTACATGGGTGAAGTTGCAGCTGCGTGTCACGCTCCATTTGTTGCCGCTGCAAATGCACAAATGTTTGAGTTCAACGATTTCACTACCTTTGATGAAGGTAAGCCAGTTGCTGCTGGTTTCGATTCACCTGCTTATGCTGCGTGGAACTCTTTCCGCGAAAGTGATGACGCGCGCTACGTAACGCTAACACTGCCCCGCACTATGGCTCGTCTACCATATGGCGATAAAGGTCTAAGTACCAACCTGTTCAACTACGAAGAGCTAGGTACAGATATGGATGGTAACCCAAACCCTGCAAACAATGATGAGCTCGTTTGGTCAAATGCGGCTTACGACCTTGGCCTTAAGATGACGCAAGCTTACACAGCATCTGGTTGGTGTACGGCTATTCGTGGTCTAGACAATGGCGGTAAAGTAGAAAACCTGCCAAACCTAACGTACAAAACTGAAGCTGGTGACTTGGTACAACAGTGTCCAACTGAAGTTAACTTAACTGACGAACGTGAAAAAGAGCTAAGTGACTTAGGTTTCTTGCCTCTCGTTCACTACAAAAACTCAAACTACGGCGTGTTTATTGGTGGTCAAACGACACAAAAACCAAAAACATTCACCGACCCAGATGCAACAGCAAACGCCGCAATCTCTGCTCGTCTGCCTTACATCATGGCAAGTGGCCGTATCGCTCACTACTTGAAGGTTATGGGTCGTGACAAGCTAGGTTCAAACCTAGAGGCTCCGGATATCCAACGTGAACTTCAACTTTGGATTGACCAATACACCAACGCAGGTGCCATTGGTAACGAGCAACGAGCGAAAACCCCATTAGCTGAATCTCGTATCGAGGTAGTAGAACAGCCAGGCCGCCCAGGTTCATATTCTGCGGTCGCCCATCTACGCCCATGGCTACAACTTGAAGAACTAACGACCTCAGTTCGAATGGTCGCTAAGATTCCAGGCTAAACCAGAACAAAGGCCGGCTTCGTCCGGCCTATTTTTTCTCTTTATTCTTAGGACATGATGAATTTGAACATCAATTCAGAATGGCAACGGAATTTTGCCGGATTAGACACCACAGACAACGATTTTTTAAAAGAGTCGCTATCTCTGCTGTCTGAGATCGCTCCGCAAGCACTCGAAAGCAAAGGTAACCTAACGATTATTCTTGCTCAATTGATCACCGAACTGGATAGCAGTATCTCAAAGCAACTTGATCAGATATTGCACCACAAAGATTTTGAAGCTCTCCACAGCAGTTGGCTGGGCCTCGAAGGCTTGTCTAAGCTTCCCGTCAACAAACAGCGCACCAAACTAAAGCTGCTTGATATGGATTGGGCGGAGGTATCTAACGATGTCAACCAGGCCTATACTGTTAAAAGCTCCGAGCTATACAACAAAATTGGTAACAAAGAGTTGAATACCTTGGGTGGTCACCCATTTGGTAGCATTGTTTTCACACACAAAATCTCTCTTGATATGGATTTTGATGCGGATTACGACGATCTGTTTACCCTTGAGCTGCTAGGAAAGCTCGGTGAAGTCACTCTCTGTCCGATGCTATTTGCTCCTGACGACTATTTTTTCGTTCAACCGAGTGCCGATTGGATTTCGGATACGAATCGAATTGAAAAAATCCTCAGTGGAGACGACTACAAGCCTTGGCAAGAATTAAGACTGAAAACTTCGTCCAAGTTTGTTGGATTAGTCATGCCATCTATTCGCATGCGCCATCGCTACAAAAATGCCAAGGTTGGATTTATCTACAATGAATCTGGTCAAGGGCTGTGGGGTAACGCAGCATTTGCTTTTGCCGCAACAATTATGCGTGAGCACCACAGAGTCAATTGGTTTGGTTTTTTGAAATCACGTTGGAATGACAAAGCGCAAGGTGCCTTAGTCAATTTAGAGCACCACGAGAGCCAATACCTTTCTCATCCGGAAACCGATGTGGTTTTGTTTGGTCAGATTTCAACGTTTTACGCTCAGAATGGGTTTATTCCTCTGACTAAAAGTGCCCTTAGCGAAAAGTTTTACTTCAACGGCAATAACTCAATCTGGCAAAGTAACACTCAAACAGACAACGAAAAGGTTCTGACCCAGCTCCAAACAAGTTTGATGTCTTGTCGTATTGCGCACTACTTGAAGGTTCAAGTGCGAGAAATGATAGGCAACTTCAATACGGCGTCTGAATGTGAGCTGTTTCTGACTCATTGGATAGAAAAGTTTTCTAGTAATGTCTCTTTTGCTAATGAAGAAACACTTTCGAAGTACCCTCTTAGCTTTGCGAAAATCAGTGTCTCCGAATCTCCGCATCACAAAGGTAGTTTTTCTTGTACTCTGCGTATTGTGCCTCAGTATCAATATGATCATTTCACAGGTGAAGTCGTTTTAACGACCGAACTCGATGAGGTGGCGTAATGAGCTTTTGGAGAACGTTTGTGCAACCCCATGATGTTTCTGGGCCAAATGACGATATCGAAGACATCAAGTACAACCTGACGAAACTCCTTGAGTCAGAGGCGTCTTTGCTCGAAATAGATGATCGATTTATAGAGCTACAGCGCTCTAACTTCCGTTATGGCATTGAAGATGTACAACTGCTGAGTGCAAGTCTCGATCAAGCTCAACTAGCGCTACGCCTAGAAAACTACATCAAGCACTTCGAACCTAGATTGACTAATGTCATGGTCGAGCTTGGTGAGCGTAAAGAGAACGAAAACGCCATAGCATTCAACATTGTTGCAAAAGCCAAAACCACTCAAGGAGAAACCGAGTTGGTATTTGACTCAAAAATTTCACTGAATGATTTAAGAACTCTAATGACGGAGGACAGTTATGAGTGATCCGTTGTTAAGGTATTTCGAACAGGAACTGACCCTTGTAAGACGCGCGTTAGGTCAATTTGGACATCAACACCCGACTCACGCCGATCGTTTAAACATACACCAAGGGCAAATAGAAGACCCAAGTCTTGCAAGATTGCTTGACGGTGTTGCGCTCCTTAACGCAACGGTAGAAAAAAAGCTGTCTGATCAGCTACCAGAAGTCGTCGAAGGATTACTTGGCGTTTTATACCCAAGTTATATTCAAACAGTGCCAAGTATCGCTTACCTTCAGCTTGATGAAAACGCTGAACTTGCAGAGTCTGTTACGCTACCTAAAGGTGCACAGTTTTCAGCAATAGCTCAGAATCAAAACTGCTCATTCACGACCATAGACGAGCTAAAAACCACCTCGTTTAAGCTGATTGATACAACGGCCTCAAGCGCCCCATTCAGATTCAATCGCCCCCAAGGTACAGAACAAACAACCGCCGTTATCCAATTGAGTTTCTCGACCAATGACCCAGATGTGCATTTCTCTTCTCTCGATTGTGATGACCTCGATTTTTTTGTTCAAGGTTTTGAAAACAATGCAGACTCTCTGGTTGAATTACTACTTGCAGAAACCCTAGCGATTTCTATTTCGGATGCCGCTTGCGAAAAACACATCGTGCTTGAACCCGAACGTTTAAAAAGCAGAATCAGCGATGCCAATTTCCAGTTTCTCCCACAGAAAGGCAATCAGTTTGCCGGCTATCAATTGATCAGTGAGTTCTTCTTTTTTAAAGAAAAGCGTCAGTTTTTCCGTCTTAAAGAGTTCGGCCGAGCCATTAAGCACTTCGATACATCAAAGGTTGTATTAAATCTGTTTATGCATAGCTTGCCAACTGAGTTCATGCGCCTATTCGACAACCAAGTGTTTAAATTGAATATTGTTCCAGCGATCAATTTATTCGAGCAAACTGGTGAGCCGACAACATACGACCAGCGTAGTTTAAGTATACCGGTCAATGCTGATGCACATAGTGACAGCGATATTGAGATTGTCGAAGTGAAAGAGGTGTTTGAAATTACCTCTATGGGAGAGAAAACCTTAACTCCACTTTTCAAAGACAGTTACCGCTCAGACCCAAAAGCTGATCATTGGCAGTGCACTAGCAGCAGCGACAATGAGTTTCGTCTCGCGATCAGCTTAAACAACCAGCAAGAACTCGAATTCAACAAGTTGTATGGAACGCGGTTATTGTGTACCAATGGTAAACGAGCTTGTGCGGTTCAAGGCAATTTTGAATGCTTAGAAAGTATCGATTTACCAGGTGAGTTCAGCCCAATTTATCCGCCATCGGCTCCTATTGCTAGAGAACAAGACCCGCACTTGCACTGGCAATTTATTGCCCTGCTTAACGCAAACTTTGTTTCTCTACTTCATGCAGAGCACCCAGAAGAAGCTTTAAAGAGAATGCTGCGCTTGTGTAGCCGAAGCCAGATCTCTGCAGATGAAATTCAAACCATCCGCAGCGTCAACATCCGTTCTCAAGTTTCAGCGTTAAGAATTCTTGGTAAGAATGTTTTCTCTCCTGGTACAGAAATCGAGATTACATTGGATACCACAAGTGGGTACTTAGCATTCAGCGACGTACTAAACCGCTTTTTCCAACAATTTTGTAGTTTCGATCGCTATATTCAATTGTCAATTAAGGTCTACGGCCGCGACGGTTATGTAAAGCGCTACCCAAAAATTCACGGCAGCCAGAATGCCATGTAAGGTGGGTAGAAGAAAATGAATGTAGTTAACGACCTAACGAACAACACTGAGAAATACGATTTTGCTCAAGCTATGAGGCTGTTATCGCACTTCATTACTCAGTCAGATCAGCGAATCCGACTGGTGCTCAAAGCTGAGGCGATGCCAACTGGGGATGCAAGCGAAATCCAGTATTTCTCTTTAAAAAATAATAACGCAAAACTACGACTGGCAAAACAGGCCTTATCTGGTGTTAAAGGGGTAATCCCCTACTACATTTACGAAGAGCTTCTGGCCGCGCTTCATGATGATGATCACGCACTTAAAGATTTTCTAGACGTGTTTAACCAAAGATATTTTGAGTTAATAGCACAACTCGAAACATCACCTTGGTTAGTGGTACAGAACGAACTTCATCCAGAGAAAACACGGTTGCTAAACCAAATAGCAGCGCTCAGCGACCAACATGGCAACTTCTTCCAATACGCTTTTTTACTTGGGCAAAGCAGTAGAAACCTCGCTAGCCTTGAGCAGATGTTAAATGACTACTTCCCTTTCGACATCGAAGTAGCAGCAAAGCAGCAAGAACGTCGCCAACTGCCAGTGGACTCATTGACCAAGTTAGGCGTAAACCGAACTTATAACAGCCGCATTGGCCAAGGTTTCCTGATTGGGAAAACTTGTTTAACACACTTTAATCATTTGGTTGTGTCTATTAAGCCAGCCAATGAACAAGACCTTATTGATATTCAAAACGACCGAATGTTGGCAACCAGTATGCGTGAACTCATTCAGCATTATCTACGCGATAACACTCCCGTTTCGATTTATCTTAAGGTCAAACGCGAATACCTATCGCGACCAAAACTTTCCAGCAACATCAACCGTGCCGCCAAACTGGGAGAGGTAGATTGCCTCGCACCGGAACGAAAGCCGCACAAAATGATTAGTATCTTGCTCAAATGATGGAAACAATCCGTAACTTCGTTGTTTTGATGCTTCGAAATACAAGGAAAACAGTATGACACAAGTAACACTGACCAATTTAGTCGCCAAACTATCTCCCGAGCTGAAACAAGCTCTTGAAGTATCTGCCGGAGCCGCCATGAATCAGGGCGTTCCTTCTATTGAAATTGAGCATTGGTTGCTTCAGCTCATCTCTCAGCAAGATGCTAACCTAAACAACTTGATGCAATCGCAAAAGTTGTCTCAAGATAGCCTTGTGAATGAGCTATCAACGAAAATAGCCCGCCTACCTAAAGGTAGTGAAGGTCAGCCTACATTGAGTCATGGCCTGACAGAGCTCATTAAAGACGCTTGGATGATCGCTTCTGTTAACTATGGACATGGCGAAGTGATCAGCTTGCACCTAGTTCAAGCTTTAATGCAGCAGAACGTTCTGGGTGTCAGTACGTTGCAACTAGAAAGCCTGCAGTCAGTGTCACTAGAATCATTACAAGGTCTTATTAACAAAACAGCGGTTGCTCGTAGCAAAACGACATCGATTGAAGGTGGCGCTGCCGCTGGCCAATCAACCGCAAATGATGCCTTAAGTAAATACACGATCAACCTTACCCAACAAGCTATTGACGGCAAGATTGATCCAATTTCTGGTCGAAACGCAGAGGTACGTAAAGCGGTCGATATTCTTTGCCGAAAACGTCAGAATAACCCGATCATGGTGGGTGAGCCAGGCGTTGGTAAGACAGCGGTTGTGGAAGGTCTAGCATTAAGAATCGCTGCCGATGAAGTGCCCGGCGCTCTTCAAGGCGTTCAGATTCACTCGCTTGATCTCGGCCTGCTACAAGCGGGCGCGAGTGTCAAAGGTGAGTTTGAAAACCGCCTAAAAGATGTCATCAATGAAGTTAAAAACAGCGAAGTGCCTATTATTGTCTTTATAGATGAGGCGCACACATTGATCGGCGCTGGTGGCGCAGCAGGTCAAAATGATGCTGCAAACTTGCTAAAACCTGCTCTTGCCCGAGGTGAGTTCAAGACTATCGCCGCGACAACTTGGGCTGAGTACAAAAAATACTTTGAAAAAGATCCTGCCCTTACTCGTCGTTTCCAAGTAGTTTCGATTGAAGAGCCCAATGCAGACGATGCAAAGCAAATGCTTCGTGGTATCGCAGCATCTTTGCAAAAACACCACGGTGCATTTATTGCCGAAACAGCTATTGATGCAGCGGTCAACCTGTCTATCCGTTACCTACCTAGTCGTCAATTGCCTGACAAGGCAATCAGTCTGCTCGATACCGCTAGTGCTCGTATCGCCCTGACTCAAGGTGCTAAACCAGAAGTAATTGAAACACTAGAGCAAACCATCCGCTACCAAAATAACGAGAAAGCAGCGCTAGAGAAAGAGAATGCGCTGTTTGGTATTGCGGAAGAAGAAATCGCTGAAATCACCACTGAAATCGAGGCCAATGAAACTGAGCTTCAGGCGCTGAATAGCCGTTGGGCACAAGAAGTTGAGCTAGTGGATCAAATCAAAGCGCTACAGGAAGATATCAGCAGCGCAGAAGGCGAAGAAAAAGGCAACTTAGCTAAACAGAAAGAGCTTAACGACACGCTTGATAAACTGCACGAGCTTCAGGGCGAACTTCCTTTAGTCAATGCCATGGTCGATGACAATACTATCGCGCAGATTATTGCCAACTGGACAGGTATCCCTGTTGGCAACATGATGAGTGACGAAATTGCACGCCTACTTTCTCTTGAGGAACAGCTGGATAAACGTGTTATCGGTCAGGATGTGGCTAAGCAAGAGCTTGCGAAAGCCATCCGAATTTCACGCGCTGGCTTAACTGATAGCCGTAAACCAATTGGCGTGTTCCTAATGTGTGGCCCAAGTGGTGTTGGTAAAACTGAAACCGCGATGGCACTTGCAGAGCAGCTATACGGTGGAAGCAATGACCTTACCGTTATCAACATGACCGAGTTTAAAGAAGAGCATAAGATCTCTATGCTTCTTGGCTCTCCAGCAGGTTATGTGGGTTTTGGTGAAGGTGGTGTGTTAACCGAGGCTATTCGACGCAACCCATATTCAGTGCTGCTCCTAGACGAAATGGAGAAGGCTCATCCGGGTGTTCACGATTTGTTTTACCAGATTTTTGACAAGGGCCAAATCAAAGACAGTGAAGGTCGTACCGTCGACTTTAAAAACACCATTATCATCATGACTTCGAATGCCGCAGACCAAGCGATTTGCGATGCGTGTGAAGATCGTGAAGAGCGCATGACCAACGAAGAGCTGTTAGAAAGTATTCGTCCTGATCTGCAGCACTACTTCAAACCCGCTTTCTTGGGACGCACAACCATTGTGCCATACTACCCTCTTAACGATGAAGAGTTAGCTAAAATTACAGAAATCTCTCTTAACCGCATCAAAAAGAAACTGGCGGAGCAATACCAAGCAAGCTTCACTTGGGATAAGGGCTTTGTTGACTTTGTCGTTAACAAAAACACTGACCCAACAACTGGCGGTCGAGCTGTAGAGCAGATCATTAACCGCTCGTTAATGCCAAAGCTCGCTGAAGAATGTATTAGCCGTTTAAGTCAACAACAGCCAATCACTCAGGTTTCTGTCGTTGCTGTCGCTAGTCCAGCAGGTTTTGAGCTAACTATCCAATAAAGTGTCGTAAAGGAAAGCAGTAAGTATGAGCCACAATCAAATCTCTACACGTCGTACGTTTTTCTCATTGCGGGTCAAACTTGTGTTGGCGATTTTCGCTGTCTTGCTGTTTTCCAATGGTCTAAATAGTACCCTCAACTACCTTAACTTTGAAAAGAGACTTACCCAAACAAGCGACTCCACTTACCAAGTGGTGTTAAATGAAACTGATCACGACATTAAGCAAGCGATCAGTTTAGGTTTGCCTCTTTCTTCTATATCCAATATCCAATCACTTCTAGAGAGGCGCCTCTCTTTGGTCAACGGCATAAGCCGAATGCAAGTCGTCAGCAGCAAAGGCGACGTTCTTTATTCTGCCGGTGCTGCAACAAAGCATGAGCGAATGATAACAGCGGACATCAACAATACGTTTGATGTAAAAGAAGGTGCATTACAGCTTTACTACTCCACCAGTTACTTAGATAGCATCAAACATACACTATTGAAGCAACAACTCGCTGATACTTTGATGTGGGTGCTCGTCGCTTGTGTGATTGGTTATTTCATCTTGTATACCGGCCTTAATTTCTTGCTAGTAAAGCTCGAAAACATATCCAAAACACTTGAGCAACCCGATCTCAGCGACAAAGAACTGATTGAGCATGCCAATCAACGATTTTTTTCTAAAAGTGGGAAAAATGGTTGGCAACGCTTTCGTGACAAGTACTTTCCGCTGCTTATTATTGCCTTAGCAATCGTTCTCACTGTGGCTTCAAATTTGGGTAGCTCATACCAAGCTTTAGATAAGTTTTCTACCATTTACGAAACACAGCTAGAACAAAAGTCGATGGTCATCGGTGACACGCTTAGTAGTATGATTCAAAGACTACTTAACCATGGTGTTCCACTCGATAAACTTTATGGGTTGGAAGAAGAGTTTTCAGAATATACCCGCCAACATAAAGAGCTTCTCTCCATAGAGTTACGACAAGCGGATAGATCTTTGTACCAATTTCCAGCTCAATTTGTGGGTAATGACCACTCATCTTCGGTTGACCTAAACATTGACCAAGAGTCATCGACATCAATTCGAATGACCACCGATATGAACATCATTCCTCAACTTATCGAAGATAGCTTGATGGATATGCTGACGGTGCTGATCGCTTCTGCCCTTGTTGTCATAGAGATCATATTGTTTGTTTGCAACTTTATGATCATTAAGCCTTGGCACCAGATCAAACAACTGCTTACCCACTCTAAGATTGGTGCTTCGTTATGGCTTGCGCATATTTCAGCTAAAGATGAATTAGGACGAGTCACAGGTGCTATCAACACGATTATTCAGCGCCAGCATGTGAGTAAGAAGCTAAAAGTACAAAACCTTCAAGATTATCGCTTTATTCGACTGCCGCTGTTCATGTTGGTCTTTGCCGAAGCCGCTTCATTGGCATTTTTTCCTAACTTTGTCGCAAGCTTATCACGCTCGCAGAATTGGATTCCAGACAGCTTAGTAACAAGTTTACCGATATCATTATTTATGTTCTGCTGGGCGATTTCTTTGCCTTTTGCTGGCTATTGGTCAGACAAAGTTGGGCGTAGAAAATCTCTAATTATCGGAGGCTTGATTACCAGCACGGGGCTAGCGCTGACTGCCATGTGTCAGACACTCGAACTTCTTCTTATTGCTCGCGCCTACACGGCAGTGGGTTATGGTATAGTTTTCATTTCAGCTCAAGGCTATATCACCGATACCACGACCGCTAAAAATCGCACCAAAGGCATGTCGACCTTCTTATCTTCGTTCTTTTCCGGTTCGCTTTGCGGAGCCGCAATCGGGGGAATTCTTGCTGACAAGCTCGGCTACAATGTAACCTTTATGTTGGCCTCTGTGCTCGCTCTAATAAGCGTAATTTTCGTAATGAGTTTCTTTAGTCATGGCAGCTCAAATGCGCAAAGTAAACCGGTTAGGCTGCATGACTTTAAAATCCTACTTAGCAACAAATACTTCTCTTTGATCACTTTTTTCAGCGCGATTCCGGCTAAGGTCGTGTTGACTGGTTTCTTGTATTACATCTGCCCTGTTTATTTGCAACATCTAGGCGAAAGCAGCGCGGTATCTGGCCGTGTCATGATGAGCTACGGTCTCGCCATTATCGTAATATCACCGCTGAGCGCTTTTCTGGTTGACCGCTGGGACAACAAGATTAAATTCATCGTGTTCGGTGGGCTACTGTCTGCACTGGCATTGGTCAATATTGTCATTTTGCCAGGGACCTTGGGCTTGCTGTTGATCGTGGTCCTAGTCGGTATTGCACACGGAATTAGCGTTTCTCCACAGATTCCTTTAGTCATGGATTTACTTGCCCATGAGGGCATTGATAAGGGAAAAACGATCGGCATTTTCCGTTTAACTGAGCGCATTGGCAACATTGCGGGCCCAATGCTAGCGGGCTTGTGTCTAAGTTTATTCGGCTTCGAGGACACCATTATTCTGTTTGGCATCACACTGTTCATCAGTTCAACAGTACTCGTGGGATTCTATGCATTTTTCACTAAGAAAGACAGACAACTAGAGGTAGCAAAATGAGAGTTTTCATCTTGATTTTGATCACCTTGGTCGCGCAGTTTTCAGTACCAACGATCGCACTTTCTGCAGAAAAAAAACACGTCGTCATGATCTTATGGCGAGGAGTAACCGACGCAGAAAAAGGGTTTATGGAGTACCTCTCTAGTAAGATGCCCGTCAGCTACACCTTGCTAGATGCCAAAAGAGATCGAGACACCTTGTCAGGCTATATCGCCGACATAGATTCATACGACGCCGATCTTGTCTATACATTTGGTACAACGACGACCCTATCATTACTTGGAACTGAGGATAAACCAACCTCATTTCGAACGCACAGCGAGACACCTGTCGTATTTAGTATTGTGACAGATCCTGTTGGCTCGAAAATAGTCTCTGATTACGCCTCTGAACATCGCAACTTTACTGGTGTTAGCCACATCGTACCGCATCAAGTGCAGTTTAACGCAATTCAAAAACTACCAAATATCTCAACAATGGGGATCGTTTTTAACCCCCTTGAAAACAACGCTGTAATTACCGCACGTAAGATACAAATGCTGTCTGCCAAGTTTGGTATCGATGTGTATTTGTATCCGCTGCGGACAAAAAATGGCAAGCCCGACTTAAGCTCTCTGTCCAAAGTGATTGATACTATGCTTGAAGATAAAGTGCAGCTCGCTTATTTGCCGCCCGATTCATACATTATCAGTCAAGGAAGGGGAATTGTAGATAGCCTACACGCACAAGGAATTGCTACTTTTTCAGCAACTGAATCCCCTATTCGCAATCACAACGCGCTATTTGGTATAGTTAGCCGTTATTATAACGTTGGTGAATTTGCGGGACATAAAGCGGAACAGATCCTAAGCAACAAAAGTAGAGCCCAAGATTTACCCATTGAACCGCTCAGTCAGTACTCGTACATAGTGAATGTGGGTGCGGCGCGCGCGTTGGATTATTATCCCCCAGTTTCAATTTTAAAAATTTCCGAGTTAATTGGAGGAAATGAATGGTCAGAATGATGCCAAGTTTTACTTTCTGCCTACTGATTATTATGGGGCTGTTAAACAGCACCCAGGCTTTCGCACAAACTAGCATTGGACCAGCTCGATTGTTGTTGACCACTCAAGAGTGGGCGCCATACCAAGAATACAAGCATGGACAGATGCAAGGACTAGCATTGGATAAAGTAAAGTGCGTCCTTGGAAAAATGGGGCAACCTTATCAACTTACAATGACCAGTTGGTCTGACGCTCAACTACGCGTTCATAGTGGTGCTCAACATGGGTTCTTTGTCGCAACACAAACCGACGAACGAGATGAGTATGCCACACTTTCGGCACCCATCGCAGAGCAGAAGTTGATGTGGTATTTCGGCCCTGGGGTCGAGCCTAAAATCGATGAATTGTCAAAACTTAACCTTAAATTCTCGGCCAAATTTGGGTCGAACAAGTGGTTTTGGTTAAAACGTAATGGCTATAACGTAGTCAAACAGCCTAGAGATGCTAAAGTATTACTAAAGCTTTTAAAACAAAGGGAAATTGACATCGCTTTAGAAGATGATTTGGTCTTCAAAAGTGAGTTAGATGAAGCAGGTTTGCCCAATGATTTTTTCCAGTATCAAGTTCTCGAAACTAAACCAATGGGCGTCTATTTTTCAAATCGTTTCCTAAGTAAGTATTCTGGTTTTCTGTCTGTATTTAATGCAGCCGTATCTAAGTGTGAGAGGTAACTAGTGGCCGTCAGTATCCATTTGATTTCTGTACCCACTGAAGAGGTCGTATCCTCAAGAGTTGTGTATCTTCCAGAATCAGGAGGCACTCTTGGTCGTGCTCCTGCGTGTGATATCTGTTTACCCGACCAAAGCAAACGAATTTCTCGAACTCACGGTGAAGTGCATCTAACTGAACGTGGGTATGTATTGATTAGCCGCGGACAAAATAGTGCGCTGCTCAATGACAAAGTCATGGTGAAAGATAAAGAGTATCCACTCAATGACGGCGACATCATCAAAGTAGAAAGCTACACCATGCTTGTATCTACCTTAGTCTCTTCCAATGTAGAAGTAGCTCAGCCAGAGAATAGCGACGATGTTTTTTCACAGCCATTTGAGCTGAATCTTAACGATGATGACACCGAGTTCTTAGAGCAAGCCGAAACGCCTAAGCCGAAAGAAAACAGCGGTACTTTTTCTCATAAAAATGTACTTAGTGATGACCCTTTCGCCTCAGACCCTTTTGAAGACTTAGATAGTGATGAAATAGCGGCACATGTCGAGGTGGATGAATTAGGGCAGGTGAAAACATTCGAGCCCGCCACTGATCTAGAATACTTACCTGTCGATACCCCCAATCAAAATACTCAATTGGAAGCGTCGATCGAGAAGCTTCTCACGCTCTCGGAAAAAAATCAGCAATACTTGCAAAACCCAATGCTTCATCATGATGCTTTGTTTGAGGCACTTGAGAAAACTGTTGATCAGTTCCTTAGTGAATTCGCTCCACAGGAGTTGGAAAGTCAGTTTAGCGAATACCTTTCAGGTGGGCTGTTTAGTAATAAAGAGAAGAAATATTGGAAGATTTATCGTAAACACTTCCAACACCGTCAGCAAAATGGGGACTTCCGTCGCCAGTTTAAAGCTTTGTTTTTAGAAAATATGCAAAAACAGAGAGAGGAAAGCTGATGAAAAAGTGGTATTTGGCGACAGTGCTATTCCTCGCTGGTTGTTCTTCTGATCCAGTGCCTGTCGTGTCTCAATACAACTTAACGATCAAATCAGATACTGCGATGAATCCTTCAGATTCTAACGCCGCAAACCCAGTCGTTGTGAGATTGTATCAACTCACAGATGTGCAGATGTTTAATCAACTGCCGTTTATCGACTTGTATTCCAACGATGTTCAGCTTTTAAGCGCCAACCTTGTATCTAAGCAAGTTCTGCCTGTTGTTCTTCCAGACGCGAATGTCGATCAAGTGTTGGACATAAATAAAACGACTCAATACGTGGCAGTACTAGTCGAGTTTGTTGATTACCAAAACAGTGAAACAAAAGCATTTTCAACGTTACCGTTGCAAGCAGATCAATATCTGCAACTCAACTTACAAGGCTCTAAAGCCACATTAGAAATAGTCACTCCAGAATCGAGCTGGTGGCAAATTTTTTAGTCAGTATATAGGGAATTTACGTGGACGCGTTTAAAAAAGTAGTATGGCAAGAAGGCATGTTTATTGCCCCACAACATTTTCAGCAACAAGATCGCTACGTTCAGAACTATGTTCGTCAAAACGTCGAGACGCTTGCTGGCTTTGCTCCCTTTTATGGTGTGACAGAACTCACCATCAACCACGAATTATTGAAAATTGGCAAGCTTTCGATTGCTAGTAGCGCCGGTATCTTTCCTGACGGCACTCAGTTTGAAATGAAGCATGAAGTGGCAAGAGATGTCATTCAAGGCAGTATTGAAACAGTGGTCTATCTTGCACTGCCTATCTCACTGCAAGGCAATAATGACTATGGTCAAGAACAGTCGGATCAAGGCCGCTACCTGTCTCGCTCTATCAACGTGTTCGACACATCGACATCAGAAAATGCTAGCGTAGAAATTGACGTTGCGCATTTAAATACCTCAATTAAGCTTGAAGGTGAAGACACGTCCGGCTTTACACTTATTCCAGTAGCCAAAATTCTAGAGTGCACTGAAGCGGGTGAAGTCATTCTTGACCGTGCGTTTATTCCGGCCTGTTTGCATTACGGTGCATCACAGCTTTTACTAGAGCGGCTTAAAGAAATACATGCCCTAACCTCTAACCGTGCCACCACCCTATTGCAAAGGATCCAAGCGGGCCAAGGTCAGAAAAGTCCACAGTCAATGATGCAAGACTATTTATGGCTACAGACGTTAAACAGTTGGCTTCCATGGTTTGATCTAACAATGGCTAACCCAAAGCTGCAAACGCACCAAGTTTACGGCGAATTACGCAAGTTCGAAGCACAGATCATGGCGTTAACCCCAGCAACTCCTGAACCATGTTTGCCTTTGCAATACCACAAGCTATATGAGAGTTTTAATACTCTATTTGCCTCACTGCGCAACATGTTGACACTTGTTCAGCAAGACTCTGTCCTTGAGTTTGCTTGGGATAGTTCTCTGTTTGAGAGACGCCGACTGCTAAGAACATTAATTAAGGACACCGCCAGCGTTTCAAATCGTCGCTTTGTACTCTCAGTCAAATCGACCATTAGCAGCGCCGAACTCAGCGAACTGTTCCCAATTGCCGCCAAGCTCAGCAACAACGCTCGCATTGTCGAAATCGTACGCAATGGCTTATCTGGTATTGCACTGTCTCCACTTCCTGTAGCGCCGAGCGAGCTAAAGCCAATGCAGGGTGTGTCCTATTTTGAGGTAGATACAGCCGACCGCATGTGGTTAGAGATGTTAGAAAACCGTGATGCGATTGCTCTCCACGTTGACACTCGAATTGCTGACCTTGAAGTCATGCTCTATGCCCTGAGATAACGCTATGAACTATTTGGATGAAGAAACCCTAGCCTGGGATGCAAAAGAGTCCGATTTCGTCGCTAAGGAGGCGGATAGCAGCGACAGTTCTTGGCTATCTGTTGACGCCAGCCGTGGGCGCAGTGAGTTCCTGCACTATTTTGATAAAGCTGAAAATCAGCTCCTTAATATAAGCAGCGAACTATTAGCGACAACCCTAAAAGTTTCGACACTTCCTGAACCAGAAGATGTCACTACCCTACGTCAGCAATTGGTTGATGGCATTAACGACATCAAAATAAAAGGGGCAGAGCTTTCGTACCCAGTTGCAGTAATCGATAAACTTTGCTTTCTATATGCTGTTGTCTTAGATGAACTAATCATTTATAGCCAATGGGGAGAGTCTAGAGGCTGGGAAAATAAAACCCTGCTAAGTGAACTGTTTGGTATGCGAAATGGTGGTGAGTTGTTCTTCACTGTCTCAGAAAAAGCACTCAGACAGCCGCACAAGATGATTGACCTGCTCGAAATTATCTACATTTTCTTGAATATCGGCTTTAAAGGTCAATACCGAGAAACAGGCAATGACCAGCTCAAAGCCTTTATCCATCAGCTAGAGCAATTAGTCAGTCAGTACCGTCAGTCAAGTACAATGCACTGCCACACTCGCATTAAACTTCCCAAGGTTCGCAAACCGACTCGTCGTAAGCGCTATTTGATCACAACTATCTTCTTCTTGTGCCTAATCTTCACGAGTATTGGACTTACTTACTTTTGGTACAAAAATACTCACTCTCAACGCGCAAGAGACTTTAACAACTTACCTGACTTCAGCACACGTTACGTCATGTCCGGCCAAGTGAACGATATTGTATTTATCAGTGACGATGCCGATTTAGAAACCTTGCCACAACGGGCAAGTAAAGTAGAACTTGTCGATGCCCCTGCGCCAGCTAATTTGGGGACAAGTCATTCCACTTGGTTAGTTCAGTTGGCCACCTTCTCTTCCAAAACCAATGCTGAAAACTTTACTTCTAAACTCGCTCCATCTAAATACGAGCCTGTAGTAGACGAGTTCGATTCTTACTTCCGCGTAATTGTTCGAAGTGAATCTTCAATACAAGCCAGAGAAATTAAGAGTTGGTATATTGAGAAAGACCAGCTCACACCAATCATCGTCAGAAATACGCAAAGCGACCATAAAAATGATAAAGAGGCACAATAACGATGAGTGACGCTAAACCCTCACAAAACACCAAAAAGCGCGGAATAATCTGGTCTATTGTGCTTGCAGTGCTGGTTATGCTGATCGGTGGAGCATTAACTTGGTGGCTAGATAGGCTGATGCTAGGTGGTGCATTGACCTTCATTTCAGGTCTGGTGGTTGGACTTATCACGTTTTGGCTAATGAGGCGAAAAAGTGGCGCTAGCAAAGAACCCGATCAGCAAAGGCTATTGGTTCAAAAACGTAGCAAACTATTAGCACTACATTTTAAACGCATGCTTGGTGTTCAAAAACGTAAGAAACGTTTAAACAGCCGTTATGACCAGCCTATCTATCTTCTGTTGAGTGATGATCCGTGTAAGGACAAAAGTATCATCACGCAGATGGGTTACGAGGCATACAAGGTAGATGATTTTGGCAATGACATTGAGTTCCCAATCCTTTTCTGGCTAAGTGAACACTCCATTCTTATTTCTATTAGCATGGGGGACGATCAGCAACCTCAATACCTTAAAACGCTTTCTAACTGTCTAAACAAATGGCGTCCACGCCAAGCCATTAACGGCTTATTGTTGACAACCGAGGTCGCGACATTACTGGGTAATAAAGAGAAACTCACTCAACGAGCAGATGATGTTAAGTCGACCATCAAAACCTTCAATGACACCTTCGGTTTGAGTTTGCCCGTTTATAACCTCATCACTAACATGGGCCAGGTCAATGATTTTTGCCAGTTTTTCTCTGCTTTCGATGAAGCAAAACGCAATGATGTGTTCGGCGCGACTTCTCCGGTGATTAAAAATGGTGGTATTGATGCAGACTGGTTCCATGAAGAATATGACCATCTAATCAGTCAGTTAATCGCTAACACTAGTAGCGCCCTATCTTCACAGTTAAATCAGGAATACCGTAACTCTATATGTGCTGCGCCCTACCAATTTGGTTTGCTAAAACAGAGCTTGTGGCATTTCCTACAAAGGCTTTATCGTGGCGACCAGCTAAACAACGGGCTGAATTTTAGAGGATTTTACTTTACCCACAGTGGGGCGAGCGAGAAACAGTACGATCTTCTTGCTAATGTGGTCAACGAGTCTTTAGGCAACGAAAAATTCCAGCAGCATCAGCAAATACCTGTCACTCAGACCCTATTTGCTCAACACATCATGAATCACGTCGTCTTGAACGAAAACGAATTGGTTGGGGTTAACCGACGCAAAGAAAACATGCTGATTTTCTGGCAAGGTGCTTACACCGTGTTCTGCGCTGCTTTCCTCATCACTCTTTTAGCCGTAATCAAACTTGATTTTGATTACCAAAACGCTCGTGAAACCCGCGCAGACAACATGCTTGAACGATACAAAGAAGCGATCGCGGCGTCTCCTTACGACATTGAAAACATGGCGGATAATATCCCTAACCTGTACTCACTCAATCGCATATACGCACTCTATCTCGAGCCTGACCCTTGGTACACTCTTTCATTTATGCCGAGCTCAAGCATTAAGAAAGTCGTGGAAGCGGCCTATTTCGATGAGCTTGCTCGTGTTTTGATTCCTTCGATGGAAAACACGTTAGAAAAAGATTTGTTCGTGTACGTCAACCTTGAAGATCAAGCGAAGACCTTATCACTGCTCAATAACTACCGATTGTTGTTTGACCCTAAACGCACCAATATTGAAGAGCTAAAGAGTTACTTTATGTCTTCACTGACCGATCAGGGCGAAGCAGATAGTGTAAATCTTGCGCAGCTTAAAATCCTACTTGATGACGTTTTTGCCCAAGACATTGTACCAACCAAAGCCAATTTTGATCTTGAAAAACTAGCGAAGAAAGTCATCAATCAAACTGGTGTCGAAACGCTACTTTACGAGCATATTCTAAACTCACCGACTTACTCTAAACGGGTCGACGTACGCCAAGAGCTGGGTTCCAATTTTTCACAGTTACTCAGTTTCTCACCAAACTATGTTGGCTACTTAGTCCCTTATTTATACACACCTTCAGGTTTTAATGAACTTGACCTTTCTGTCGGTTCCCCTGCCCTGACAGAAGCATTGCAAGCCTATGAAGGTGTAGCGGGGAACTCACCAAGTGCCCTTGAGCTTTACCGAATTAGTCGAGATCTAAAACAGATGTATCAGAATGACTACATCAATTACTGGAGAGATTTTACATCTCACATTCAAGCTAATAGCGTAGATAGTGCTGATACATTAAAAAATGCCCTCTCTGTATTGACTAATGCATCCAACAATCCACTAGCACAGCTCTATGGCACGATCAGTAAATATACTTCGGTAGAAATCGAGGCCCCAAAGGCAGAAGAAGGCCAGGCGCAACCTCCAGCCCAAGATGCTGATAGAAAAGAATCGGCTCGCCAGATTTACATTGCATTTATGCCGTATCACAAACAGGTAAAAGCAGATGACCAAGGTGTCAAACCGATAGATACCTTACTCACTCAGATAACAGAGATGGAGACTTATCTAGAGCAGTTTTACTCTTCAGATACCCCTCAGGAGCTTGCGTTCGCTACGCTAACAGCCGAACTGAAAGTCGGCAACCCTGTATCGGCCGTCGCAAAGCAGACTGAAAAACAACCACTGCTTTCCGTAAACATAATCAATGGCATAACCAAGCAAGCTGACGAGATGGTGATGCTGCTAGCGCATGGCTATCTCAATTCAACCTGGCAGTCAGAAGTGTTCCAAACCTATCAAAACACCATTGCAGCCTATTATCCATTCAATAGAACGGCGTCGGTGGATGCAACTACCAGTGATGTTGCCTCGTTTTTTAAAAGCAATGGTGTGTTGGATAAGTTCTATCAATCCAAATTAAAAAGCTTTTCTACCGATGAACGTTCGCCTTTCTTGCCAGGATTGCTACCAAACTCTGGACTCGCACTTGACCCAAATGTTTGGCAAATGATTGGCAAAGCCACAGATATTCGCAATGCATTGTTTTTGCAAGACCCGCAAAACCTGTCACTTCAGTTTCAATTAAAAGCAAAAGAGATGAGTTCAAACTTAACTCAGTTCTCGATCATTGCTGAGAAGCCTCTGTTTATTTATCAGCACGGTCCAAGACTGTGGAGTAAGCAATCTTGGTCAGCGACTGATGTCGACAAAGATGCCATTAGCTTCAAGTTGCAAGCGCAAAATACGCAGATAGCAGACGAAGCCTTCACCGGCAGCTGGGCTTGGTTCAAACTGATTGAACCAAGAGTGGTCTCAACAACCTCCCAAGATACTACCGTGAAGTTTGTTTATGACGATAGTCAGGTTCAACTAAGCATTAAGACGCAAGGACAGAATAACCCATTTGTTCCTAACTTCTTCTCTGCTTTCACTCTTCCTGCCAGTATTTAAGATGAGGGATGCTAGTTCATCACTGCATCCTAGCATCCAAAATTGTATGCGAGCTCTAGGGGTTTCCTATTGCTCGCATATTGGTAATCAAGTGTATCTCGTTGATAGCCCTTTATACGGAAAGGTTGCCCTCAAATTTGCTCTTTCTAAACTTGCCAAATCTCAACTCCACAACGAGGCTAATTTTCTAGGTAACTATGCTTCTAGCTATTGGCCTAGTTTTATCGATGCCGATAGCCATAATCAGACCAGTTGGCTGATGTACGGATTTGTCGAAGGTCAATCGCAGGCTGACTGTAAAGCCCAATCGAATAGCGCTTTGATATCAAAACTCGAAACTGGGCTTAGAACAATTCATGAGACGGGTTTTATCCACGGTGACATAAAACCTGCAAACATCTTAACTAGCCCAAACGGTGAGCCTGTCTTTGTCGATCTTGGTAGCGTACTTCCAATCGGGCGACGTTACTCAGAGCAAGCACACTCTTCTGTTACACCCAGCTTTGCATGTGTCAGCGCGCTAAAACGCCATGGCCTTATTCGCATTCAAGATGACTATACCTCGTTAGCACTGACACTTCAGGCTATGTCAGGCAAACACCCTTACCATGGGCAATCCATTGCGGAGTTCGTAGCAACAGAAAAACTCCCTAAATTGGGAGCTCTTCCTTCAAGATATCAAATGCTTCTCGACCAACAACTCAGAATAGCTAAGCAACTTGCTGCTCGGAAAAGTACTGGCTGATATCAACTTGATCAATCTGGCTTTCGGGAAGAAATGCCTGGGCGTAATCCAAATAAACACCACTTTCTAGGAATAGCAAGAACAGGTCCATATCAACATGTTCGTCTTGCGCCATCTTGTACAAAATGTCTATCGCAACGCTAATAGGTTTAGCTTTCTTATAGGGCCTGTCCGCTGCTGTAAGTGCTTCGAATATATCTGCAATAACTAACACTCGCTCTGGAATCGAAATGTCTTCTGCTTTCAATTTACGTGGATAACCCGTTCCTTTGAGAGTTTCATGGTGTGTGGATGCGTAGCGTGGCACACGACTGAGCTCTTTAGGAAATGGCAGCGCTTCAAGCATTTTAATACCACTGATCATATGCTCATTGATTTTGAATCTATCTTCAGCGGTCAACGTACCGCGAGAGATAGACAAATTATATATCTCACCGAGATTATATTGATGCTCAGGCACATCCACTTTAATCGCAAACTTATCATCAAACTCTAATGGGCGAATTCTCTTTTGGATATGTTCAGGTTTATCAGAGAGTAAAGACTCCGTCACAGGAAGAACTGTTTCAGATTTCGGTTTGTTTAAATCTTCAAATGGAGATAGGCCTAGCCGGTCATCAAAGTTCCGCTGCCAGGTTCTTTGGGCAATTTCTTTGATGCGCTCAACCTCTTCTTGGCCCATAAACTCGCCGCCTACATTGGCGCGAGCGACAAACTCAAATTCTTCTTGTAACGTATGCTTGATACTTTTTAGCTCTGCTAACGCAGTAGATTTGTCTTTGCTGGCTGCAAGCTGTGATGTTAAAAACATAATTTCTGCATCTCGCCAAAGCACTTCAAAGCGCATACGAATTTCGTGAATACGGTTGTAATTGGCTTCTAATTTTGTTCCTTTATCAACAATGTGCTCTGGGGTAGTGATCTTTCCGCAGTCGTGTAGCCAAGCCGCAATTCTGAACTCTCTTCTTTCGTCATCACTCTCAAACTTAAACGGTTTGAATTTGCCTTCTTGGCACTCTTCTACCGCTTTTGCCAACATCATCCCCAACTCAGGAACTCGGTTACAGTGGCCCGCTGTGTAAGGGGATTTGTCATCAATAGCCTGTGCAATCAACTTAATAAAAGATTCGACAAAGTCTTCTTGTTGCTTTTCATGCTGTTTGAGCGCCGCCCCCATCGAAGCGATAGATTCAGATAACTCTGATACTTCTTTGATTCGCGTATTAACCAGAGATACTGCGTCATAATCTCTCGCTTTTATTTTCTTGGTTTCTAGACGTAACGCTTTAACTGGAACAACAATTGGAGCGCTAAATTTCCACGCTAAAGGAAGCAAGACCGTCATTATTAAAACGGTCAGCCCGATCGAGGTCATCAGTTTAGGCCAAACTTGCTCATAAATGATGTCTTCAGGCAGCACTACTGCATAGAATTCATTGTGATTTTGTTCCGACAACAGCGGAGTCACATAGATAAAGTACTGTTGCCCTTGAATATCAATTTTAACCATCGAGTTATGGAGGCTGGGACTGCGCGATGCGGAAAAAAGCTCAGGGTAAGGTAAAAACGTTCCTCGCCATTGGCTGGTATCCAACCATTTTTCCTTCAAAGCGGTTCGTTGTTGTGGCGTGATAGCTAGTAAAGCTTTATCTAAAATATCGACTACAGAGCTATGCTCCCTTTTCATATAGAAATGAAAAGGGAGTATTTCAATACCGGACAACTTTGATACCTTGGCTTGTTCGGTATTAGACAGTTCATTTAGTTCAGATAACGTATGAAAGGTATCAATGATATAGTCATAGTGTTTCGTGGCAAGCCCTTGTTTGGCTTCATCTAAACTCGATACTTCAGTTAGGTTTAGAGTTGGTGCTTGCTCTAGTAACCACGATTTCATTCCATAGCCACCGACAACTGCAATCGACTCTTGAGAGAGGCTGGCCAGTGACGAGTAAACTGGCTTATCAGGATTGGAAGCTAGCGCCAACTCGCCACTAAACATTATGGCGCTTTTCACTCCACTCACCGCTTTAGTTTCAGGCACAGAGTGAAGTAAATCGAGCTCTCCTTGGTGATACATTTGTGACAGCGTCATCGAATTAAATCCATTAACAAATTCTAGCTCTATCCCTGTCATCTGGGACAGAATACTCAACAGATCTATCGCATATCCTTTTGGTTGTCCTGATTGAGCATAATCGTAAGGCCCCCAATCATTTTGATTGGAGACCATAAGCGAACCCACAGCTTCTATATCGGCTTTCTCACTCTCGCTCAGAGCTAGGGGCTTTGGGTTCGGGATACGCACTTCGTGATACAACTCAACGTTGGACGCAATCACCTCGCCCTTGTCATTAAAAACAAAAGACTCTGTACCACTATCAGGTGAAAGTCCGAGTTGCGTAGGCATCATCTTTTCTTTCATTGCCGAATGGACAATGTCCACTCCTATCACTCTTGATTGAGTGCGAATAGAGTATGTCTGTCCTGTAATCTTGAGGTGCTGAAATAGATAAGGCTCTGTTTTAAATACCTGCTGATGTTTGGGTCCCAAGTACCAAGGCCTTTGAGTAGGAAAATAGTTGCTGACTTCGGTTATTTTCTTGGTCAGCTTAAAATTTTTTGTGAGATAGTTGGTTGTACGAATTCGCTGATTTTCAGAGCCGGATATATTGATAATAACCCAACGATCATTGAGATCGGCTTCTATTTTTTCCCTTACAATCGAAGAGGATTCCAAGTTAATGATCTGATAAAAATCATCATTGTCACGCCCAACATACAGGCTATAAAAAAGTGGGTTATCTTCGAGGATTAAAGTGAATATATTGCGTATTTCGGTTTCAGCAAAAGTGTGAGTCGTTGATTCAGCAACGCTTTTGAGAATCTGCACGCTATTTGTCGCGTTTTTATCCACCAGTTCGAGATAAGATCCAATATCCGAAGAGGCGGAAGTAAGCTTAGCCAGTACATTTTCTTCCGACATCTGTTTACTGAAATAGTACTGTAGCCCAATGGCGACAGATGCGGTAAACAGAGTGGCACATAAGAACATGGTTCCGACCGTGAACTGTATAGAAAACTTCTTAGTCTGACGTGTGTGATCTTTCATTCTTTAACGCCCTCCATTGGCATTGACTGAACGAACTGAACCATTTTGTGGTGAGTATTTTTTAATTATCTTTGTACAATTCAGTATTAGAATATTTCCCCAACAATTCCACACTCCATCCCGTAAAATATGAGACAGATTGCATTATGTTTGCGCATTTGTACGTATTCATCTACCTGTGAACTTTATGAACAAAAACTCCACAATGACCATTATTCTTTTTATCAACGTATTGGAGACACAAATTTAACACATTGTTAACCTTGAACACATCTACCAACAAGTTCCCTCCTTGCTAGTAGACAATTGATAACGATAAGCGTGTTCTCTATGAAGTACATGCTCATACATAAGGAACGTGAATCATGTTTAAGGTACTAAAACCAACCCTAGCCGCTTCAATTATCGCTGCGTCTTTTTCTTTCAACGCTTTTGCAGCTGATGTAGAGAAAATCCACTTCTTAATTCCTGGAGGTGCAGGAGGTGGCTGGGACATGACTGCTCGTGGCACAGGTGATGTGTTAGTTAAGTCAGACATTGTCGACAACGTCTCTTTCCAAAACCTGTCAGGTGGTGGTGGTGGTAAAGCCATTGCTCACCTAATCGAAACAGCCAAGCGCCAAGAAGATACGCTTATGGTGAACTCGACGCCAATTGTAGTGCGCTCTCTAACTGGGATCTTTCCACAATCTTTCCGTGATCTTACCCCTGTAGCAGCAACCATTGCAGACTATGGTGCAATCGTCACGTCGGTTGATTCTAAATACAACACATGGGAAGACGTCGTTACGGAATTTGAATCTAACCCGCGTAAAGTGAAAATAGCTGGTGGTTCCGCGCGAGGAAGCATGGATCACCTTGTTGTTGCAGCCGCCTTCAAAGGGGAAGGTTTCGATGCTAAGAAAGTACGTTATATTGCCTACGACGCTGGCGGTAAAGCAATGGCAGCCCTTCTATCTGGCGAAACACAACTCCTTTCTACAGGTCTAGGTGAAGTGCTAGAAATGTCGAAGTCTGGTCAGGTTAAGATCCTTGCAGTAACGGCACCTAAACGTCTTGAAGCGGCACCAGATATTCCAACGCTAACGGAATACGGTAATGAAACCGTGTTTGCTAACTGGCGTGGGTTCTTCGCAGCACCTGGCACTAGCCAAGAGAAGATTAACGAGTGGAATGCAGCTCTGACTAAGATGTACAAAACAGACGAGTGGCAAGTCGTTCGCGACCGTAACGGTTGGATTGATAACTATAAAGCGGACAAAGACTTCTATGCATTCTTAGAAGACCAAGAGAAACAGATGGGCGATCTGATGCGCGAGCTTGGTTTCCTAAAGTAACTGTTAAACCAGTTGTATGAGGGTGATTTTACACCACCCTCATCTCTTTTCGCCGTACATGAGCTAACTACACACAATCTCCTCTGTTTGTTTATAAACAGTTGTACCATTCAGTCAGATATTTGTTCTGATTGGTATACGGCCTTTTGACTAGCAGCAAATGGCTTATTCGTTGGTGAAACATGCTCATTAACTCTCGTGTACGGCTTTTTCTTTCCTTACCTGTAACGCAAATGGAGTTGGATATGTCGGACTTGCCAACGAACTCATTCACTAAAGGTAATTTTTTCTCAAAAGAAAACCTACTCTGTCGCGACCGTGTTGGCGCGATGATATTTTTGCTTGTCTGCCTATGTTATGGCTACCAGACAACCCAAATTCCTTTATTCCCTGGCGATGAATACGAACCCTTTACGGCTCGCACTCTACCAACGCTATTAACATTCGCTGGTATCGGCCTTTCGCTGCTTTTATTGGTAACAGGGCAACCCGATGTAAAAAGTGGAGCAGTCATTGATTTCAACTGGAAACTACTTATTGGTTTTCTAGTTTTGATGGCGCTTTACGGTGTTGGCCTAACCTACTTCGGCTTCGTCATTGCAACAGGTTTGTTTTTGCTTGCAGGATTTTATCTATTGGGGGAACGACGTAAGAAAGTGCTTTTTGGTGCATCTTTCCCGTTTGTCATCGCTTTCTACCTACTGCTCACCCAAGGCCTAGATATCTATTTAGAGCCAGGTGTTATTTTCACCATGTGGTCGTAATTTAAGGAAATAACATTATGTTAGACGGAATTTTACAAGGTCTTTCGACCGCAGTGATGCCAATGAACATCATAATGGTGATTGTTGGTTGTTTTGTCGGTACGTTTATTGGCATGCTACCGGGTCTTGGCCCAATTTCTGCTATCGCCCTGATGATCCCAATTACCTATGGTTTGGAGCCATCTTCAGGTCTTATCTTGATGGCTGGCGTATACTACGGGGCTGTATTTGGTGGTTCAACGTCATCGATCCTAATCAATGCTCCTGGTTGTTCATCAACCGTTGTTACCGCCTTTGACGGCTACCCTATGGCGCAAAAAGGTCAGGCAGGTAAAGCCCTTGCACTCGCGGCTTACTCGTCGTTTACTGGTGGTACGTTATCAGCAATTATGCTATTAGTTGCTGCTCCTGCACTGGCTAACGTCTCGCTGAGCTTCCAATCTTCAGACTACTTTGCCTTGATGCTACTTGGCCTTTCTGCTGTTGCTGGCTTTGCAGGTAAAGGTCAAGTGCTTAAAGCATGGATGATGACGATCTTAGGCTTGATGCTATCAACGGTTGGTATCGACAAAGGAGTTGGTGTTGAACGATTTACCTTTGGCTTTACTGACCTAATGGATGGCTTTAGCTTCCTACTATTGGCAATGGCTACCTTCGCACTAGGCGAAACCTTGATGGGAATCTTAAAGCCTGAGCAAGACACACGCTCAGACGAACAAAATAAAATGAGCAATATTGGCAGCATGAAAGTCACTAAAGAAGAAGTGAAAGAGGTAGCGCCAGTTTCAATTCGTTCGTCTATTCTTGGCTTCTTTACCGGTGTGCTTCCTGGTGCTGGTGCAACCATCGCAGCCTTCCTTAGCTACGGTATGGAACGTAACCTTGCGCCAAAGGAGAAGAAAGAAGAATTTGGTAAAGGCAGTATCCGTGGCCTAGTCGCACCGGAATCTGCTAACAATGCAGCTTCAAGTGGCTCGTTTGTTCCTCTTCTAACTCTAGGTATTCCAGGGTCTGGCACAACAGCCATCATGCTAGGTGCTTTGATTGCTTACGGAATTCAGCCGGGGCCACGTCTGTTTGTTGAGCACCCTGATGTATTCTGGTCAGTTATCATCTCGATGTACTTTGGTAACATCGTACTGGTGATCTTGAACTTGCCACTGATCCCATACATTTCTAAGCTACTTGCTGTACCGAGAACGGTTCTACTGCCTATGATCTTGTTCTTCTCGATCACAGGTGTATACCTTGTTTCTTTTAACACAATGGATGTCTTCATCATGCTGTTGATTGCAATGGGAGCAATCGCACTCAGGTTAGCTAACTTCCCGCTCGCCCCGCTACTCCTTGGATTTATTCTAGGTGGTTTGATGGAAGAAAACTTACGCCGAGCATTAATGATCAGTGACGGTGAGCTTAACTTTCTGTGGGAGCGACCAATTACAATGACATTCACTATCTTGGCAGTGCTTGTTTTGTTTAGCCCGTTATTTGTCAAACTGTTCCAAAAGCTAAAACCAGCGCCACAAAAAGTAGAGCAGTAACCACTACTCCTGTATATTTGGGTTTGACTTAACCTAAGCCAGTCGACACCGACTGGCTTTTTTGTCTCTAGCTTCGATAAACCATCTACCCATTATTGCGGTTACAACAGTATCTATCCATTAAAGCTCATGCCAATATCAATATTTATTCAAAATATGAATTATTAACATAAGTTAATGAGTCAACAGCGCGAGTCTTCTATTTTGTCCTCCAAGCATATAAGGAGAAAGATAATGCTAGAGTGGAGAATCAAAAAATTTGATCAGTTAAGCGTGCATGAGCTTTATGCTTTTTTACGCCAACGAGTAGACATTTTTATTGTCGAGATGGAAGAGCCCTATAGCGACTTAGACGGGAAAGACACGCACCCTGAGACGTACCATGTGATGGGGTTCGATGGTGAAGAGCTGGTTGCTTACAGCAGAATCATGCCGCAACAACTTGGTTACCCAAAAGAAGTGCTTCCACTAATTAAGGATGACGCTAACGATGTATCTATTGGCAGGGTAATTGTTAGTCTAAAATACAGAGGTAAAGGAGTTGGTAACGAACTAATGCGAGTAAGTTTCGAGTCAACAAAAGAGCTTTATCCGCAAGACTCAATTTTCATCTCTGCTCAAGAACACTTGAAAGAGTATTACGGTAGCTTTGGGTTCGAAGTCGTTACCGATCCTTACCTTGAAGATAATTGTAAGATGCTTGGACTGCGATACACACCTTAAAGCAATAAAGGCAGTTTATGATGATTCATAGGCTGCCAGTCACATTTTCTTTACTCATATAATTAACCACTTAGAGCAAATTCCGTACTTTCATTTCGATCAAGCAGTCACTTGAATGCTATGCATTTCTATCGAGTCCTGATCAATGTCAAACGCCATACTTTTTACAATTTAGTGATTGCCCGCACAGAAATTAGAGTATAAACTCTATTTTTTAACAAATAGAGTACATTACTATGTCGTTGCGTCCCATAGCGCTGTTGTTCGGTTTTCTTGGCGTCTACTCTCCCTTGTCCAACGCAGCTGCGATTAGCTTCGATCAAGCTTGGCAAGTTTTACAACAAGAAAACAATTCGTTAGCAGCACAGCGCTCAAATGTAGAACGCTACGAACACCTCAAAAATGCAACGGATAACCTTAACTTACCTTCAGTCACTGTTGGCGCTAATTACACGCGGTTAGATACAGACGTGAAGGTTTCCGGAAGTCAGCTTTTTGAAAGTACTGGTCAGCATCTTCCAAACCTTGGGCCTGTATTTAACCAACTGCTTGCGGGACTTGGTGGTGTAACTTCTACCATTACTGAAAGAGATATTTTCAGTTCTTCAATCCGTGCTGTTTGGCCTATCTTCACTGGTGGACGAATTAACGCGGCACAATCCGCTGCCGAAGGCCGTAAAGAACAAGCGCAAAGTGAGTTAGCAATGGAAACCCAAGCTCGCTTTGAAGACTTAAGCAAATACTACTTCTCTGTATTACTAGCCCAAGAGGTGGTGCAAACTCGCTTACTTGTGGAACAAGGATTAACAAAGCACAGAGATAATGCACTTAAGCTAGAGCAGCAAGGGCAAATAGCTCGCGTCGAACGCTTGCAAGCAGAGTCTGCATTGGATAAAGCGGTAATTGAACGCAAAAAAGCAGAAAAAAGCCTAGAGATCGCTCAATCTGCGCTCACCCAAATCCTAAACCAAACAACCAGTGTTGAGCCTGCCGACAGCCTATTTATCAACCAAAACTTACCAGAGCAGAGTTTATTCGTAGAACGTACTCTTGATACCTACCCCGGCTTAGCACTACTTGATGCGAAAGAGAAACAAGCTGATAGTTTGATTAAGGCAGAAAAAGGCAAATACTTCCCAGAAGTGTATCTGTATGGGGATTACAGCCTCCATGAAGATGACTCTCTCGCGAGCCAAATGAAACCCGATTGGTTGGTCGGTGTTGGTGTGAATATTCCTTTGATTGAGAATTCTGGACGTAGTGATCAGGTTAAAGCCGCGCACAGCGCAGTTTCGCAAGTCCGATACCTCAAAGCGCAAGCAAAACAAGATCTTTCCGTACTGGTTCAGAAAACATACCTTGAAGCGCAGCAAGCCCAAGAGGAAGTTCTGGGCCTAGAGTCAAGCATAGAGTTAGCGAGTGAAAATCTCAATCTACGTCAAAAAGCCTTCTCTCAAGGGCTATCCACCTCCACCGATGTGGTAGACGCGCAGCTTTACGTCGCAAGCGTTCAAACTCAGAAAGCAGCAGCAAGCTTTAACTACTTAATCTCCCTATCCAAGTTACTTGCACTATCGAGTGAGATGGATGCATTCAGCCAATACCAGCACAACGCTATCAATATTTCGAGCAAATAAGGATCTAAGATGAAAAATGCAAAACCACTTCTACTTACGGCTGTCGCATTGAGCGTTGCATCTTGGGTTGGCTATAGCTTTTACCAAGCCTATCAACCAAAACCGGTTCGCTTGCAAGGTCAGATTGAATCTCAGCAATACAGTATCTCTTCCAAAGTACCGGGAAGAATTGATCAGGTAATGGTGCGCAAAGGCGATCATGTCGAAAAAGGCGAGCTCATCTTTACGCTCCACAGCCCAGAAATTGAAGCGAAACTAGAACAGGCAAAAGCAGGTGAAAAAGCGGCGGGTGCACTTGCAATGGAAGCGGAAAAAGGTGCACGCGCTCAGCAAATCCAAGCAGCGAAAGACCAGTGGCAAAAAGCAAAAGCAGCATCTGCTCTAATGGAAAAAACCTACCTTCGCGTCAACAACCTCTATAAGGAAGGCGTGGTCGCCGAACAAAAACGTGACGAAGCAAAAACCCAATGGGATGCTGCTAAGTATACTGAGAGTGCAGCTTTCCAAATGTACCAAATGGCACAAGAAGGTGCGCGTAGCGAGACCAAGCTGGCAGCCGCCGAAAAAGCTCGTATGGCAGCAGGTGCAGTGGCAGAAGTCGAAGCCTACGCAGAAGATACCACGATTGAAAGTTGGTTTGAGGGTGAGGTATCACAAGTGCTACTTCAAAGTGGTGAGCTTGCTCCACAAGGGTTCCCTGTAGTAACGGTGATCGACACCGATGACTCTTGGGCGGTTCTGAATGTGCGCGAAGATTTACTTAGCCACTTTAAAAAAGGCCAAACCTTCTCTGCTTTCATACCGGCGCTGAATAAAGAGATTGAGCTTAAGGTTTCACACATTGCTGTGATGGGCGATTTCGCTACTTGGCGCTCTACAGATGCCGCTCAAGGTTTTGATCTAAGAACCTTTGAAGTCGAAGCAAGACCTACTCAGCCTGTGCAAAACTTACGTATGGGAATGAGCCTAGTTGTCGAGCTGAAAGGATAATTGGAAAGCGATATGACTGACCATAACGTTTCACAACTCACCATTATCCGACGAGACAAGTGGTTGTTGTCCAGCTTGACATGGCTACCTGTCATGTTGGCCGTCATGATATGGGCAGTCTTCTCGCAGGGGATAGCGCGAGACTTACCAATTGGTGTTGTCAATCTCGACTCGGGAAAAATGTCACAGCAGTTGATCCGGTACTATGACGCGACGTCAGCGATGAAGGTCGATAAACACTTTACTAGCGCCCTTGATGCCAAACAGGCACTGGTCGAAGGTAATATCTACGCCTACGCCGTTATTCCACATAACTTTGAGCAAGATACCCATAAACAGTTGCCCCCACAGGTTAGCGTATTTTACAACAGCCAGATGATCTTAGTCGGCAAGTTGATCAACTCCGCTTTCTTACAGGCTCAGGGGACGTTTAACGCTCAAGTAAGCGCTATGGGAAACTTAAGTCACGGTAATGCGACCCTTGCCTCTGCGATGAGCAAAGCTGTGCCAATTCGTAGCCAAATTACTCCGCTGTTTAATAAAAATTCAAACTACGCGCAGTTTTTAGTTTCAGCCGTTATCCCTGCTTTGTGGCAAATTGTTGTTGTCGTGACCACTATTTTAATCTTATCGGCCAACATAAGAGACAGAGGGCTGCAGTATTGGTTAGGAAAATCACCTGCGAAGGCTCTCTTCAATACGCTTGCACCTTATTCATGGGTGTTTGCTCTCCAAGGGTTTGCCTTCCTGTGCTGGTTTTACTTAGGGTTCAAATGGCCAATGAATGGCAGCTTTTTGGTATTGATCTTGGCTCAATGGGCCACCATCTTCGCTTGTATGATCATGGGCAGCCTGTTTTTCTTCTTAACACTCGATGCCGCTCGTGCGATGAGCTTTGCTGGTGCCTTTACCGCTCCGAGTTTCGCGTTTATGGGAATTACCTTCCCTGTTACGGACATGAACAGCCTTGCTCAAGCGTGGCGCAGCCTATTACCCATCAGCCATTATATTGAGGTGCAGGTTAGTCAAGTAAGCTACGGTCAACCTTGGACAGAGTCTTTGCTGCACTTGGCTCCAATGCTTGGTTACGGACTTCCTGCCCTATTGGCATTTGCTTTGGTTAAAAAACACATTGGCGCGCTGCAACTCAGTACCAATGATAGGGGAATATCATGAGTTTCTTTGCATTGCTTAAAGCCGAACTCAAAGCACTGTTAACTAATCCCGTGGTGACTCTTACCGTGTTTGGCGGCGTGGTATTTTATTCATTTCTTTACCCCCTACCATATAGTCACCAGACACCTAGAGAGCAAAAAATCAGTGTAGTTAACCTAGACAAGAGTCAAACCAGCTATCAATTAGAACGCATGGTGGATGCCACACCTCAAGTGCAGGTCATTCAACGCGACTACACCTTAGAAGATGCACACCAAGCCTTTCTTAATGGCGAGGTTAGCGGCATCTTGGTTATTCCTGAGCACTTTTATAAAGATCTTATGCTCGGAAAAAGCCCAACTCTCTCCTATGCTGGAGATGCTTCTTACTTTTTAGTCTACGGCACGATCGTGGAAGGTTTAGCCCAAGCTGGTGGCACTTTGGCCGCTCAAACCAAAATCGCTCAATTGCTGATAAATGGTCAACCACTATCCAAAGCCACTGAGCAATATGCACCGACCAAACTAAACCTAAAACCTACTTTCAACCCACGTATCGGATACGTAGATTATGTCGTTCCCGCTGTGTTTGTTTTGATTCTGCAACAAACTTTGGCAATGGCGGCGGGTTTAATGGTTGGCACGCAAAAACACGGAACAGGCTATTGGAGCCATGTTTCACCGCTAAAACTGATCTCGACGCGTTTGCTTGTTCTTATTACCGTCTATTACTTGTTAAGCATGTACTACTTTGGTGCAAGCTTTACCATGCATGGTGTAAACCAGTTGGCTCATGCTACAGATCTTTTGACATTGCTGCTGCCATTCCTTTTGGCTTCCAGTGCTATTGGGATCTGGCTGGGAGCAATTACACCCAGACGTGAACTGGTTACCTTAGTGGTGCTCATCAGTTCAATGCCACTTATCTTCAGCGCAGGCTTCATATGGCCAGTTGAAGCCATCCCTGCACCTATGGTTTGGTTATCTGAACTATTTCCAAGCACGCCGGCTATTCAAGGTTTCCTTACGTTGAACCAAATGGGGGGGAGTTGGCAAAATGTAACCGTTAACTACACCCAATTGTGGTTACAAAGCGCACTTTGGTTAGTCATTGCCTACTGGTTCTACAAAAAAATAAGCGTGAAACCAACACTATAGGCATTGGTTATTGTGGATGTATCGATAGTCTGGCTTTTATATACTGTGCTAATGTGATAGCTAAGCTCGCAAAACAAGTGATGAACCAATGCACGATTTAACTACAACGGCGGTGACCGTTTTCATGGGCTTTTTCGCCATGATGAACCCGATTGCAAATACGGCTGTCTTTGTCGGGATGACAGGACAACAAACCGCCGAGCAACGCAGACAGACCGCTTTTAAAGCCTTAGCAACCGCTTTTGCTATCGTTGCTGCTTTTAGCTTTCTTGGCAAAGGTATCTTTGAAGTTATCGGTATTACCCTTCCTGCTCTTCGCTTGGCTGGCGGCATTTTAGTGTTTCTCGTTGGCTATCATATGCTGCAAGGTAGCTCTTCGAAAATGCACAGTCATGGAGGTGAAGAAGATTCACAAAGTGGTGATATCGCGATCTCTCCTCTAGCTCTGCCGATACTGGCAGGTCCTGGCACAATCGCAACTGCAATGAACTATTCTGCGTCAGGCGATATATTCAGTATTGTGGTCACTATTGCCGCCTTTGCACTACTCTGTTTCATCACCTTTATCTGCTTCTTATTTGGTCCAAAGCTAGTTGATAAACTCGGTGAGAGTGGCATTAATATTGTCACTCGATTGATGGGCTTGATTTTGACAGTAATCGGAATGCAAATGCTGATTCAAGGTGTACACGACGCTTATATTCTGTTTCAAAAGTAACGGATCTTTTTATAACAAGTCATCTGCGAAAACGGAGCACCATTGCTCCGTTTTTTTTGCACCAACCTTCTCATGCTCACTAAGACTGACTTTCTGAAAGCCCCATCACAGTGTTAGAAACATTTTCGGCTCCTTTGTGGATCTCATCCATCACCGTCGATACTTCTGTAATTTTGGCATTCCCTTCTTCCAATATCGACGACACTTCACTCATCATATCGGTGACTTCGTTGATCAACCCCTGATTCTCTTCAACAACTTTAACTATCTCATCCGTTGACTCCGAAGTACGCGAAGCCAGTTGGCGAACCTCATCTGCTACAACCGCAAAACCTCGACCATGCTCACCAGCCCGCGCCGCTTCTATCGCCGCATTAAGAGCTAAAAGGTTGGTCTGGTCAGCAATACCTTGAATGGTTGAGACAATATTCTGAATGTTTTGAGAACTTGCGTTTAACTGCTGAATTTTTTGCACTGTATCATCCGCTTTTTTAGAAACGTTTAAAGATACTTCGACTGAATCAGATAAAAGCTGAGCCCCCTCCTGAGCTATTTGCGCAGTTTCGACCGAAGTCGAGTAAGCAACTTCTGAGGCTTCTGCGATTGCTTGGTTGCGTTCAATACGGGTTGTAATATCACTAGCAAATTTAACCACTTTAACCACTTTGCCTTTCTCATCCTTGATCGGGTTGTATGTCGCTTCAATCCAAACACTTGCCCCATGTGAACTCCGCCGTTGAAAAAGACCTGATTTAATTTGTCCATCTTCAAGATCTCGCCAAAAATGAGGATTATCTTTGTAAAACTCATCAAAACAGAACATACGGTGATGCTGACCGACTACTTGAGAGGCACTGTATCCCAGTGTTCGGAGAAAATTGGGGTTTGCAGAAAGCACAGTGCCTTTAGGATCAAATTCAATGATGGCTTGTGACTTATCCAGTGCGGAAATAAGCGCATCATTCTTTTGGTTCTTGTGAAAAATTTGAGTGATGTCAGAGGCTATTTTGGCGACACTCGACACCTTACCTTGAGAGTCGTATATAGGGAAATAGGTCGCCTCAAGAACGATGGTTTCACCTTGTTTGTTTTTTCTCTCGAACGTACCTTCTTTCGTAACACCATTCGCTAAGTCACGCCAAAAACTCTGATAAACAGAAGAACTCACATAACTGTCGGTACAAAATATACGATGATGCTTTCCTTTTACTTCTTCTAAGGAGTAACCTACAACACTTAAAAACAGCCGACTCGCATCTTGAATAGTGCCATCAGGGCTAAACTCTATCCATGCAACATGTTTTTTGATTGCGGCATAGACATGATCAGAATGACTGGGGGTCTTAGCGGACTCGGTATCCTTAAAAAACAACATAAATAAACCTTCCTTGGGAAAATGCACTTACTTGTAGTGCTGTAATTATAGACACCCGAGGAATATTAATTGGCTAATCTCAAAGTTTATCCGGAACACCTGCGTCACTAACCTACCATTCAAGCTGTAAAGTAGTACGCAACATAAGAATTATTAAGCGAAAATCACTCGTGTTTACTTTCAAATCATCGTAACTAGATTATTCCCTTTAGCGCGATGATAATTTAGACTGCTTTGAGTCATTGATACATTTGAACCAAGGATAGATAGTACATGAGCTCAAGTAACATTCTCAGTCAGGCACTGATCGAAAGTGGCCGTGATATTCCACTTCAAGAGCTACTGTTTGCCAAAAGAGTGCTAGATAATTATCTAGCTGTGGCGCAGGAAACAAGCCCTATAGAGCTACTGGCAGAAATGCGTGATGCCGCGAAAGGCGTAGAGTACTTCAAAGCTAACAGCAGTCCATGTGAAGCACGTAACGTAATCAGTAAAATGTTTACAGCGATTGATGCCTCGCAATCATTTGAAGCTTACAAAGAACTCGCAGGTAGACCACGTCAAGCTCTGCATGAACTTATCGAAGACCGTGCGCAGTTAATAAAACATGAACGCGGGTTATTGCTTGCCGCTGGGTATGACTTTTCT
The DNA here is from genome assembly GCF_001188205.1 of Vibrio sp. VPAP30. Taxonomy (NCBI): domain Bacteria; kingdom Pseudomonadati; phylum Pseudomonadota; class Gammaproteobacteria; order Vibrionales; family Vibrionaceae; genus Vibrio; species Vibrio sp. VPAP30. The sequence continues at coordinate 71,719 of NZ_LBLS01000018.1, read as the reverse complement.
CGAATCTAACTTAATTATTGTGAGTAAGGGGCGAACTCTGTTATTGAGAAAGCACCAGTCGCCCCTCCCTAATCAGGGTTAGCTTTTAGACTATCACCACTACTTTGAACTAAAAACCGCGTTGCTTCCAAAATTCACCTTCATCACGTGCATACACATCAAATGTTTTTTCCGCAATGATGTTGCCGTTCAGCGAGATCGTCATTCGCCATTTACCAATATTCGACTCAAACCCGTCAATAGGATCCAGAAGCTGTATTGTATCTCCGAGATAGAAGTCCCAATCGTTACTGCCTATGTGCAAATCACCAGTAAATGGTTCTAGTACTTGGCCTTTTTTACCCCTAATTCCCGGGTGAGCAATACAAAAGTCGATCACCTCGCCCTTGGCTTTTTTGATGTTCACAATAAAGCCAAATTCGATTTCTTCATCTGCAGGCACTTTTGTTGTGAATTCTTGAATCTTTGGCAGATGCTTCGATTTTGAATCCCACTCCTGATAAATGCCGTAAGAAGTCATTTCTACAACTGGGGTACGCTTTGCCATTCTTGCCACCGTTTTTTCATTGATTGAATAGTTTCCGCCGTCACGCCATGGATATTGCCATAGTGGTTATGGCACTCGATAACTTCAAATCTTGCGCTAAGCCGCTTAGCCAGTTTGAAATAGGGAACGATTTCCCAACGCTGAACAAAAGTGTTTGAAACCACGACACTTTTCCCACTGGCAAGGGTTTGTTCCGTCATTGCTTGGCACCACTGATGTGCATTTGCAATTTTCGTCGCGTCGTAAACATAAGCGCCACAGTCACTAATAAAAAACATATCTGCTTCATAGTGCTTGGCTGACATTGTTTTGGCTAACGTGCTTTTCCCTGAACCGGGCAGCCCGCGAATCAACGTAAGTTTTAAGGTCATCGTGAGTTTAACTAGTGAATGAGCGGACGAATATTAATATAAATTGGCACAAATTGGCTATCGACATCTTATTCTGATTGAGTTAAGTTTAGAAGTATAGACGTCCATAAACATGCTTAGGGAGTAAGCTGTGCCAATTAAGATCCCCGATCAATTACCCGCATCTGACGTATTGCGTACTGAGAATATATTCATAATGCCTGAATCTCGTGCGTCAACACAGGAAATTCGTCCGCTCAAGGTGCTGATCCTCAATCTTATGCCTAAGAAAATTGAGACGGAAACTCAGTTCCTGCGCTTGTTATCAAACAGCCCACTCCAAGTAGATATTGAACTGCTGCGTATTGACGACAGACCCAGTAAAAACACGCCAACTGAGCACTTAGATAACTTCTATCGCCAATTTGAAATGGTCAAGGGGCGCAACTTCGATGGACTGATTATTACTGGTGCTCCGCTAGGCTTGGTCCAGTTTGAAGATGTGATTTACTGGGAACACTTGCAAACGATTATGAGTTGGGCAAAGGAGCACGTTACTTCAACCCTTTACGTTTGTTGGGCAGCGCAAGCTGGACTAAAGCTACTTTACGACTTACCGAAACGCACGCGTAAAGAGAAGCTATCTGGTGTGTACCATCATAAGATCCACCAGCCATACCATCCGGTTTTACGCGGCTTTGATGACACGTTCCTCGCCCCACACTCTCGTTATGCTGACTTTTCCTCAGAGTATCTCGCCGAGCACACTGATCTAGATATTCTTGCAACATCAGACGTTGCGGGCGTGTATCTGGCAGCAACGAAAGACAAACGAAATGTATTTGTCACAGGTCACCCTGAGTACGACTCCCATACTTTACATAACGAGTATATTCGCGATCTAGGTGAAGGAATGGAGCCTGCGATTCCTGTTAACTACTATCCGAACAATAATCCAGATAACAAACCGTGCGCAAGTTGGCGCAGTCATGGACACCTGCTATTTGCTAACTGGCTAAACTACTGTGTTTACCAACAAACACCTTACGACTTGGATCACTTCAGCGAAGCAAATTTTACCAAAGACGACTAATGCTCTTTTACTTGGTCAGCAGCCAAAACTATTTGTTGAATCTGTTCAGAAATCAAAGGGATATTTTGCCAAAGGATAAAATGTCCCTCTTTTTCAACTTCGAGATATTTTTTTGTCTTACCAGTTAATTTTGCGATGGCAAAAGCAGAATTCTCTGGGTCTGCAATCGTATCTTCTTTGCCATGAATTAGGGTCACTGGCCGCTCGTCCAACACTGTCCAGTCTTTAGCACTTAGATCACTCAATTCTTTAGCCAGCGGCATCATTTCACCGTTTGACCTCTGCCAATCGCGAGACAGTAGCCAATTAATCAACCAGGTATCTGCAATCTCGTTGTACCACTTTGGCTCTTCAAGCTTGGCATCCAGTGCTGGTGCCACCAAGACCAATCCGTCAACCATGTTCGGTAGTTGGATCGCGAGAGCCAACGCAATAGTAGCGCCTAGCGAATGCCCAACCAAAATATTCGCTTTATCCTTGGCAAGCAATTGGCCTATTGCCGCTGCTTGTCGATCAAGGCTGGTCACCAAATTGGGGCTAGACTCCCCATAGCCTAAGCGGTCAACAGATATAAGCTCTGCTTGAGATTTCAGCATCTCGTCAGACAAATAATCTGTATAGGCTGCGTGACTGCCCGGAGAACCGTGAATAAATATTACCCGGCTGCTCGCTTGTGGATTAGCGACTCTCACAAACGCTAAACCTTCGGTTGTCTTCTCTATTTCAGCATCAAATTCATTTGCAGACGAAGGTTTGCCTGCCATACCAATAATAAAGCTTACTATCGTTGTTAGAACTGCCGCTTTGTTTGTCACTCTCCACCTCATCAATTTGCACCGCCTACTGCAAAACTTGTCGCATACTTTACGCCACTCGCTAATCAGACCGGATGAGTTGAGATATACATTCAACATACTCACAAAACTCATGACCTGTTATGCGCTTAATTTCACTCGCTCTAAGTCTAATCCTTTCCGGTTGTATGGCACCCACCCTTCATGAAATTTCAGATGCTCGGCAACGTTCTGAAGCACGAATTGCACTTGGAGTTGGTTATTTGGAAAAAGGAAATATGCTCAAAGCAAGAGAAAACCTAGAGCAAGCCATAGAACACGCCCCCAATTATTACCGTGCTCAACTCGCACTCGCCCACTATTACGAGCAAGTCGGTGAACTTAATTCAGCTGAACACTTCTATAACCTAGCCTTCAAGCTGCACCCTAAAAACGGTAATGTGCTTAACAATTACGGAACTTTCTTATGTAAACAAGGCCACTACGCTCGCGCCGATCAATACTTCAACCAAGCCATTGCTCAACCCTATTATTATTTGTCATCAGCGAGTTATGAGAATGCAGCACTTTGCGCCCTAAAAAATCAGCAGACGGCGCAAGCAATAAGATACTTTAAACGAGCCTTAGACTATGACCCTGACCGACCACGTTCACTGTTGACGCTAGCCAAATTGGAAATAGAAGCCGGTTCGTTTAACGATGCGAGATTGAGATTATTGAAATTCCAACAGAGATACGGGCTACAAAAGCCATCGCTAAGGCTGCTAGTAGAATTAGAACGCAAAGCTGGAAACCCGATGTTGGAAAGACAATATAAGCAAAAACTAGAGAATATGAGCTAATGCTTTCGTTTTGAATGGTGGATATTTCGCCTACGCCGAACCCGTGAAGCACGCTGTATTTTTCGATACTCTTTGTAGAGAATATATATAAAACCGATAAGCCCCATTGCTAACAAAACGGTAAATAAGAGCAAGAAACTGTCGCAGATCCAAGCGGGTTCGCAGGGCATATAAATCTCAAACTCCATATACCCTCCGTAAAGCTTTCGACAAGATTAGCTCTTAAGTTTCAGCCACTTTTGGCGTTCAACTTCTGTTTTGAATGTCCAAGCGATAAAGCGACTTACTTTTTGTCCTTGGCTCATTTCAACCACTTTCACCTCTTTAGCACCCGCTTTTTCGAGGTTTTTTCGCATCCATCGCACATTCTCTTTTTTGGAAATAAGCGTAGAGAACCACAGTACCTGCTGTGCAAAGTCACGGCTTTCAAATGCCATGTTTTTTACAAACGCGGCTTCGCCACCTGGGCACCAGAGTTCTGCTTTTTGACCACCAAAGTTAAGTATAGGTGACGATTTAGCTTTCATTTGTCCGGTAGGTTGACCACGTTTACTTTTACTGGCTGATAAGTTTTTGATCTTTCTCTCTGTTCCTTGCTGTGCTTCTTCAAGCGACTTATGAAAAGGTGGATTACAGGTGGTTACATCATAAAACTCGTTTGGTTTGATGATGTCTTTGAAGAAATGACGGCTATCTTTTTGCAATCGAGCTTCAACGCGCCCACTCAGTAGCTTATTCGACTGGGCAATGTGATTAGAATTATCAACTGAAACAACATCAACATCCGACCCCACACAATGCCAGCCGTACTGTGTTGCACCAACGATAGGATAAATACAGTTAGCTCCGACTCCAATATCGAGCGCACGGACTTGTTTGTGATTAAGGCTTTTGCTCTCTTGATTAAGCAACTCAGCAAGGCGGTGAATATAATCTGCACGCCCCGGAATTGGTGGACATAGATACCCTTGAGGGATGTCCCACTCTGCCACTCCATAATGATGAGCAAGCAGTGCTTTATTGAGTAGCTTAACCGCCAAGGGATCGGAAAAGTTGATACTCGGTTCGCCCTTTGGGTTCTTTACCACATGCTTTTTAAGTTCAGGCAGTGCCGCTGTCAGCTTAGCGAAATCATATCGACCTTGGTGCAGGTTACGCTTATGTAAGCCTTTTTGCCCTTTTATGGTGACCACTTTCATTTCGCTCACTTTCGGCGATTCTTTTTTGTCGGTTTTCTTAGGTTGAGAGTATTTGTTTGGGCGAGTCATAGCGTTATTTTTGTTTGTCAGTTTCTAGGTAGATCATAAACAAGCGAGCATCTAACTCAAGTTGATGATAGTCAGGCTCCATATGGCAGCAGAGCTGATAGAAGGCTTTGTTGTGCTCTTTTTCTTTTAGGTGGGCAAGTTCGTGAACCACTAACATGCGAAGCAATGGTTCAGGTGCATTCTTAAACACACTGGCAATGCGAATCTCATTCTTTGATTTAATTTTACCGCCATGAACCTTAGCCACATAGGTATGTAGCCCCAGAGCATTGTTGATAAGGTGAATTTTGTTGTCGTAGATGACTTTGCTCAAAGGTGCCGTCTTCTTCATATAACGGTTCTTTAACGCCATCGCATATTCAAACAGCGCTTTCTCACTTTTTATGCTGTGATTGTCTGGGTAGCGCTTCTCAAACCATATGGCCAAACGCCCAGCCTCGACCATTTGAGTAACGGGAGTAACAATATGGTCTGGATAACCTTGAATATAACGGAGCGCTGGATTCATCTTGACTGTGAAGGCCTTAAGCATTAACAAAGGGGCACAAGTCTACTCTATTCGCACTTGCCATTCACGACCTTTTCATTAAACTCTGCGCTTAATAAACGAGTAGGAACAAACCATGAAACGACTTGTACTGTACGTAAAAGACAAATGCCCACACTGCAAAGATGCACAGCGCTATCTTGACTCAAAGGGCTATCAGTACCGATTAACCAACGCTAAGATGCAGCGTGGCCGTAAAGAGTTAGACGCAATTGGTGCTCGTTCACTACCCGTACTTAAGATTGGCGACCGCTATATGATTGGCTGGAACCCAAATAACTTTGAGAAGATGTATAAGTCAAAGGGCTAATAAAACAGCTTGTTGATGAAGTGAGGGTTATTCGTTAGCACTTCAAGCTCCGCCAGATCATCGAGTACAACTAAGTGCTCGATTCCACTCATAGAAACCTTGATACACTCTTGCTTGTCTTCATTTCGAGCCGTATCGAGAGCTTCACCTTCGACATATACACCTGATTTGAGATGAAGCCGTACCGGATAACGATACATACACACAATCTCGATATAATCGTAGTCGTTACAACTAATCATAATCTCCCCCTAAGCATTTATCACATATACGCATTCTGTGTTCTAGTAGCATTAGATATAACAATAGACTTATGGTTCAACAGTTTTACATAACTCTGACAAAACTATTGTTCAAGATCAGCACGAACTTGAGGTTTGTAGCAGCTCGCACTGTCATCATAAATAAACTCAACTTCATTTCTAATGCTCTCAAGCTTGTCTTTCTGATAGTGCGACACGTAGAGCAGCTGGCTAAGGTTTTCTTGCGCTATCAGCTCTAAGGTGTTTTTAACTAACCTTCTGCCCAAATAGTCTAGCCCTTGATATGGCTCATCCAAAATGAGCAAAGCAGGTTGTTTCACAATCGCTCTGGCAATCAAAAGCAGTCTCTGCTGACCGTATTCCAATTGTCTAAACGAGGTGTTGGCATACTCACTCATGTGAAGTATCTCCAACCATTCTCGCGCGACTTGAATCTCTTTTTTACTTGGCTGTTGATATAGACCGATCGAATCGTAAAAACCTGACAAAATAACTTCAATAGCTTTGCAACTCACTCGATATTGAAGATGCAGTGCCGAAGAAACCATACCGATGTTCTTCTTAATCTCCCAAATCGACTCGCCTGATCCTCGCTGATTACCAAAGATTTGAATGTCGTTGGAATAACATTGTGGATGATCGCCGAATATTAGACCTAACAGAGTACTTTTACCGCACCCGTTCGGACCTTTGATCTGCCAGTGCTGGCCGTTATCGATTCGCCAGTTTAAGCCTGAGAATATGGTTTTCTCGGTATAAGCAACCTTACCGTTACGAATCTCGAACACTGGGTTGTCGAAGTGATGCGAGTGTTGATATCTGTGAATCAAGTCCAGCATCTGCTCACTTTGCTGCTGTGACTGCGCTTTAATCTGGCTAATGACTGGGTGGGATTCCCACTCTGCTCTGTCCATGACACTTTCAAGCTTACCTTGATTGAACAAAGCGATTTGTTCTATCCAGTCTGGAATATCTTCCTCTCGATTGAAAGTCACGATCATTTGCGTTGATTTGGCAAGTTGGGTTAAATAATTGGCGAGCGAAGCACGATGAGCGATATCTAGCCCAGTGAAGGGGTTATCAAGAACAATCAGTTCCGGCTCAGTAGCGAGTGCTCGGGCGAGCATGACACGACGAGTCTCCCCGGTCGAAAGAACTCGAAATCCACTCTGCGCAAGGTGTGACAGATCCAAATCAACAATCAACTGCTCAGTAAGTGAGTCAGATTGGCATTGCTCAAAAATCAGTGAATATACGCTTGTGCCTTTATCGACTTTGTCTAGAAAATCGGTGTCATCTTTGGCAATTTCTTCTTCAAGCAACCTCTGCTGCTCTACTAAAGAGACTTGAGCAATCTTGCCAGAGCCCACTTCCAACGACTCTGGAGAGACTTCATATTCTCCACAGAATAAGCACCCTAACGCCGAACCAATATCCCCTTCGGTACTAAATACCCCCCAAGATTGCCCTTCAACAATTTTCCATTGAGCAATTGCCAATTGGTTCGTGCCAGATTCAATATCGAGGTTGTTGATGCTTATTTGCATAGAATGGTTTCCCTACCCTTCAGTCTAAGTTTATTGAGTAGATCCAAACTACTCCAACTATTGCCAAGGCGCGATAGAGAAACAGCAAAATGTGATATTTGCCGCCAGATAGAAATGTTAGGTGTATCGCTTCACAAATTCGATGAAGGTTTTGTCCGCCATCGAAAGGTACCCATCTTTTCTCCATGCTAAAGCTAAATCGAGCTTAACTCTGTCATGAAAAGGTACGGCGACGACATCTTTCTCATGCTGTGTAACAAGCTCTAGCAGCGCAGTAATAGCAAACTCGTGCTTTACTATGCTTAAAATCATAGGCAATAAGTTGGTTTCAAAAGAAAACCTCATTTGTTTATTGCAATGAGTAGCTTGGTTTTCAATAAAGTCGCGATGGAAATACCCCGTTTTGAACATCACGAGTTCATGATCAAAAAACTCTTCGAAGCTAATCGACTTACGCTCTGCAAAATCATGGTCACGGGAAACAACAGCCACCATCTCAGATTGTAGTAGGTGGTCTGTTTCTAGGTCATCAGGAACGTTTTCATCATTGATCACGCCAATATCCAGCTCTCCATCCAGCAGCATTTGTCGAATCGACCGCGTGCCTGCATCAACAAGCGTCAACTTGAGATTTGGATAACGACTTTTAAACGCCATCAAGACTTCAGGAAAAAAATAAGACCCCATCATACTGGGCGCACCGAGCCTGACTTCACCTTTTTCAAGCCCTTTTAGCTCATCAATCGCTAACTGAGCATCATCCAGTTGCTGGAGTATCCGCTTAGCATGTTCATATAAGACAGCGCCTTCATCGGTCAACGAGACTTTTCGGTCTTCACGTCGAAAAAGCTCGACGCCTAAGTTCTGTTCCAATTTTTTAATTGAAATACTGAGCGCTGGTTGAGCGATATGCAGCGCTTTCGCCGCCTGAGTAAAGTGCTTATGCTCTGCGACAGCAACAAAGTGTTTGAGATGTTTGGAGTCCAATACAGCCGCCATATCTAAATTATATTGAGTCCATATCTTTAATATATTTTATATATCAAACTTTGACTGATATTTTTATCACATAATTACATTTTCAGCCTAAGCGCCCTATGATTGAGCTTAAAACCAAACAATATCGACAAGTGACCTTCAGCCTAGCATTGGGCTCTTTCATCGTATTCTGCAACCTGTACTTATTCCAACCTATGCTGCCCTATATGGCACAACACTTTGAAGTCAGCGAAACTCAAGTGAACTGGATATTTGCAGCGAGTACTCTTGCCTTATCAGTCTCTTTAGTCCCTTGGGCGGTAGCTTCTGAATCCATAGGGCGGCGAAATGTCATGCTACTTGGTCTGATCACCATGCCCTTTATTGGTTTAGCAATGCTCATCAGCGAATCTATTGTGATGATTGTTTTACTTCGTGCTTTGATGGGCATTGCACTGGCCGCTTTTGCTTCTGTTGCGGTGGCCTACATGGTTGAAGAACTGTCAGTCAAAGCTTTTAGTCAAGCTATAGGTGGCTATATTGCGGCTAACTCACTAGGAGGCATCACTGGGCGTATTGTTGGCGGCACTCTAACCGATGCATTTGGCTGGCAACAAGCGGTCATCAGCATGGCGGCATTCACACTTATTGGCGCTCTTGTAGTCGCATTTAGCTTACCCAAGCAAAGCAATTTCACACCTCAACGGGGTATGCTTCGCTACCATAATCGCGCTGTGGTTAAGCATCTACAGAACAAAACAATTTGGATCGCGATGTTGATTGGCGGGGTAAACTTCGCACTGTTTGTGAACCTCTATTCAGTGATGGGATTCCGTCTAGTGGCAGCACCGCATAACTTACCGATAGGTTTAGCATCACTCATCTTCCTTTGTTACCTCTCTGGAACCTTAAGTTCTAAATTGACTTCAGTCTGGAGTAAACGACATCAGAGTGTCTCTGGCATGGTCACGGGGACCTTAATCAGCCTATTAGGCATGCTTGTCGCCTATATGGACTCTTTAGCCTTTATGATGATGGGATTACTGCTTATTAGCTTTGGCGCATTTTTTACCCATACCTTGGCATACGCTTGGGTCAGCCAAAAAGCTACGCACGCGAAAGCAACCGCAACCGCACTTTATCTAGTCCATTACTATGTTGGTGGCAGTATTGGTGGTTTCTTCTTAATCTATTGTTGGCAACACGGTGGGTGGAGTTATGTTATCGCAGGTGGTTCATTGCTCTACGCTACTATTTTTGCTCTGTGCCACAAGCTATCAAAATGGGAAGAGCACAAGCCACAGCTTGAAGATTCTGCTATTCTTGCGCCAAATTCTAAATTGGAAGCAAAATGACCACCAATAGATCAACCCAGCCCGATGTCGGTGAGGTAAAAAGCACCGTTAATCAATGGCTCAATGATGTCGTGATAGGTCTTAACCTGTGCCCTTTTGCCGCAAAGCCCCAACGTAATAAGCAGATCAAGATCTTTGTTAGTGAAGCGAGCAAAGAAGAGGCGTTACTTGAAGATATTCTGGCCCAACTGATGGAGCTAGACTCAACCGAGCCTGCAGAACTAGAAACAACGCTCGTTGCCGTTCCTAATATGCTGAGCGATTTTTACGACTACAACTTATTTATTGATTGGGTTGAAGCTCTCATTCGACAGCAAGAGTGGGAAGGTATTTTCCAGCTTGCGACTTTCCACCCTGATTATTGTTTTGGCGGCGCTGAGCCAGAAGACGATGAAAACCTTACCAATCGCTCACCTTATCCGGTATTCCATCTGATTCGTGAAGAGAGCATGGAGAGGGTGCTTAAGCACTATCCAAATCCAGAAGCAATTCCTGATACCAATATCACCCGTGTAGAGTCACTGACTGCCGAGGAGCGTAGAAAACTGTTCCCCTATTTGTTCCGATAGATTAATAGTCATCACTTGTGAAACTAAAAAAGCGCCTTTGGCGCTTTTAAGACTGTTCTCCATCTAAAAAGGAGTGGCACTTTATGTTTGCACTTCGCTCGATGTATTTCTCTGCTCACACCAGCTAGAGCAGACAGTCCTGTTACGACCTGTATCTTTAGCTGTATAGAGGTTATTGTCGGCAACCTGAATAATTTCATGTAACGTAGCAGTATCACTTTGGTCACTTTCTAAGTTGGCAAAATCAAACTCACATGATCCTACTGATACAGTCATCGGCCTACCATCAATTTCAATGCTGTTAACAGAAGACCGCACTTTTTCAACGATCTCTCGCCTAATTTCTACATCTCTTTCTGGCAGCCACACTATGAACTCTTCACCACCAAAGCGAGCAATAAAATCGCTTTCAACCAACTGCCCTTTAATTGCAGAGGCGACCTTTTTCAGCACCTCGTCACCAACTTGATGCCCGTGGGTATCGTTGACTCGTTTAAAGTGGTCGATATCGACAACTGCCAACGTCCCCTTACCACCCGCACGCTTCATTCGTTCGATGTCTAGGTGAACAGTTTTAAACATACTACGACGATTGGCTACACCAGTTAGAGCATCGTGGTAAGCTTGGTACTCTAAGCGCGCATTAAGCTGCTGCAAACGATCTTCCTGTTTCCTTCGAATCAGTTCTACTTCTATCCACGACGCCATCAATTTGAGTGCGTCTACATCAATATCTTTAAATTTACGCGGATACGGAATTGCAGAGGAGAAGTTAAGAGTGCCAAAAATCTCATCATCAATAAAAATCGGCACACCAATATAAGACTCTAAGCCAAACGCTTGATATGCGGGATGAATCGCGTATTGGTCGTGCTCTCCCATGTTTTCGATCATCACCGGGCCAATTGAATGACAAGTGATTTCACAATAGGTCTTATCGAATTCAAAGGTATCACCATCATTCAGTTCGACTCCTTCAGGTGTCACACAATGAAGTACCGTATATTTGTTGCCGTCAATGTGAGATAAAATACCAATATCAAGGTCAAAACGCTCAAGGCCCATCATAAGTAATTGGCTTATCTGAATGTCGAACCCTTTTTGGTAGTCATTAGTGATCTGGTACAGACTACGAATCACCTTCTCACTTTCACTCTCTACGACCATAACTTTTCCACCAATTAAAAAATCCTTATAATTAAGATAGAGTTAGCGAATTATACAATGCAACCATTTTCTTATTTCATCGCTCAATTATTTGTCTCTCAGCCCATTAATCTCTATCCCTACATGGCAAGACCTGAGTGGCTCTGATAGTATTGCACCATCTTAAAAACATCCGGGTTATTGGATATGCACCTTTCAAAACTGACCAACGCTATTTTTGACCACTTATACCGCGACATTTCAGAGTTTCGTAGTACTTTCGATTTACCTGTAGCCTCTCCTGATAGTTTAGACGATAAAGCCGATACACTGCATACATCTCTAGCAATCGAAGAGCTTACTGAACTGGCTGAAGCGGACCATAAGACTGAACAGGCGGACGCAATTATCGACAGCGTGTACGTTTTGATGGGTCGTCTGGTTCATCTTGGTCATGATAAGATTGAAGACAACCTAGCAATCAGCTACCTCATAGACTTGCTGCTTAATGTCGCTGTTAACCGTGGCATAGACTTCCTACCATGCTGGGATGAAGTGCATTCAAGCAATATGAGCAAAGTGTGCCGTAATGAGAAAGAATACGCAGAAACCGAAGCCCACTACGCCAAGCAAGGTATCAAGCTAATGGCAGTACAAAAGGGTGATTATATCATCGCTAAGTGCGCCGAAGATTTTGTGTCTGACGCAAAGACTATTCGTCAAGGCAAAGTGCTTAAGTCGGTTTACTACCGCCCGGCCGATCTAGCCCAACTAACGAAATAGATAAAAAGACGCCACCTTTGGGTAAACCCTTAGGTGGCGTAAGCTGCCATAGTAAAAAATGACTTCATCAAACTTCAGTTCAGCTCCCACCTACAGTCACTAACCTCTGCTTGAATCCGCCTAACAAGAACGAGAATGTATCACTCTTACTCTTGCCAATTGTGTGCCAGTTTGTAAATAAAACTTAACTAATTGTTTTATATGAAAATATTTACACCATCTTTCATCACAGTACCCCAAAGTGATCGATTTAGGTGCACCGTGCACCAAGTATAACCCTTTAGTGGTAGTTTTAATCGAACAATAAGACGGGGGAACCTTCTACGAGCACACGCTTTACTGGGGTTCTAAACACTCGAGATAACTCTGTGACGGAAAGCACTTGCTCTACGTCACCAACACCTTGTAATACCCCTTTGTCTAACAGCAATGCTTTGCCTGCATGCTTTAGAGTCCGATTGAGGTCATGGTTAGACATTAGTACTGTAATTCCCATTTCAGCGACACGCTGAATCAGTTTATATAGAAGTGTCTCTTGGCCGATATCGAGTGGTGCAGCGGGCTCATCGAGAATAAGCAGCTTAGCGTGAGGGTTGAGCGTTGGCCAGATCTGCAAACATATTGCGCACAGGCGTACTCGCTGCCACTCTCCACCAGATAGGTGATGAATAGAGCGATGCAATTTGTCATCTATTTCTAATAGGTGTGAAAGCTCTTCAAGTACACCAGCTATTTGAACCGAGTCGAACTGCACTGTCGCCGGCAAAGACAAGGATAGATAGTGAACCACATCGAGGTTGAATGCTGGACGATCACTTTGTGCCAAAAATGCTCGGCTATTAGACAAGGCTTCGATAGAGGCGAGTTTTACATTTTGCTCGAAAATCTTTGCCTCTCCGTCAAAGTCAAGCAAACCCGCCACCGCCGATAACAGTGTGCTTTTCCCACTTCCATTTGGCCCTATCACGTGCAATATCTCTCCCGGAGAAACATCAAACGAAAGAGGTAGTAGCCGTGAGCCAACAGAAAGGCTATTAACGTGAATCATGATTGCTTACCAACATCCAGATAAAGATTGGAGCGCCAATTGAGGTAGTCACTACACCTAAAGGTAGTTCAGCTGAATTTAGTGCCGTTCTCGCAATCAAATCAGCAAACACCACCAGCATAGCACCGGCTAAAGCTGAAATAGGTAGCAAGTAACGGTTCTCACTGCCAAATGCAAGTCTAAGTAAATGAGGGACTACTAGGCCAACAAAACCAATCACACCCCCGAGTGCGACGGCGCCGCCAACTAGGATAGACACGGCAAAAATTAGCTTCCAACGCGCCTCATCAACATCAATACCCAGTTGCTTAGCGTGTTGCTCTCCCATCATCAACTTGTCAAGTAACATCCCTTTACAGCACAGCCAGACAAGAACCGGAATTAGTACCAATGTTAGCACATGGTGATACCAACTTGCCGCACCAATACTGCCCATCAACCAGTACATAAGCTGACGTAAACTAAGGTCATCACTGAAATAAAATGCCCAAGTAACGACAGCACCCGATAATATGCCCAAAGCCACGCCAACCAGAAGCAGTCGCGTTGTGGTTAAGCGCATTTTTTTCGCAACAAATACCAGGAGCAAAGTAAATGCCAACGCACCGATTACCGCCGCAAGCATAAAACCTACTGGTGTTGCGAGTGCCGGAACAAAAAACAACACCAACACCATAAGTACACTGGCACCGCCCGAAATACCTAACACCCCTGGCTCGGCCAATACATTACCTAACAACACTTGAAGTACCGCCCCCGATACCGCTAACGAAGCACCTACGGCAATCGCGGCCAGCAATCTTGGTAATCGGAGTTGAAGGATCAACTGCTCTTGAAGAGAAGAGAGTTCTTGGAAGGGTGAAATGAACACCTCACCAACGACTAAATACAAGCTGCTGATAAGCAAAAGAGAAACAATAAATACTAGGCCAAAGCGCATCCACCTTTGACGCCTACGCTCCAAGAGCTGAGTAAATTCCATGTTGTTGCTGAATTGCCTGATAAACCCGGAAAAAATAATGGCTTAACGATACCGTTAAGCCATTAAAATAGAAAGCCTCTATTGATTTTAATCGTAGACTATCTGCCCTTCCTCGTAGCGAGTCTTCACTGGGCAAACCATTAACGCGGCCCGTTGACCGATGGCAACGTGACGGTTTGGGAATACAATCGCCTCACCTTCATTTTTCGCCATCAAGGGCTTATCTCCATCATGACCAAAGACTTCGCCATGTTTAAAAGCGGTAAAGTTTTCAACACCGTCATCAAATAAAAAGTCAAAATCATCATGGATGCGAACAATAGTTCGGCTCACTCGGTACATGATCGGTTTACGTGGCAAATGCTCGGGCTGACTACTAGAAACCAAGTCACGTAGTGCCAGATCAAATGCAACCAGCTTATCTAGCTCATTATCACCAATTCTTGCTACACGTCCTAACTCTACCGTTAACGCTTGAGCACCAAAGTTTTCAGCGCTAAACCAGCTAAAGGTACTTGAGGGGGCATTGGAGAACATCACGGCTTCAAGGTGAGCACTCGCAACAAACTCCATTAATGCTTCACTACGCACAGGGTGACGAACTTTTGGGCTTACGACAAAAGAATAATGCTTCGAAAGACGAATGGCACAGTGCAGATCGAGGTGCCAGCGCTGGGCCTGCGGTGTACCTTGATAAAATTCTGCCACAACGCGCTTTAGATCTTGTGCAATTTCAAGCTCTTTTGAAGGCTCATAGTCTTTGTTGTCAAATAGTCGATTAAGATTCGTCTCTATAAATCGTGTATGTGCATTCGTCGCTTCTGGGTGAGCGTTGATAAATAGCAGCCTATCCGTTACGGGTTGAAACCCCGTTTGAATATCTGCAATGATTTTATCGACAATTTCCATTGGTGCGGTTTCATCGCCATGAATGCCACACGAAATAATGATGTGCTTACTCTCATCAGAAAGATTCGCTGGAATCACCTCCAGCACACCACGTTGATGTAATTTAAAGACAGCTCCACCTGCAACTGTGATTTCATTTGCTGGCATTTCTTGTTCTAAGTCTAAGCTGTCAAAAAGAAAAGATTGGCGAAAGAGGTTTTTCGTCATGCGCTACTCCTTTATTGCACAGCGGGTATGTTAATGAATTGTTCCGACAAATTATGTAGAAGTGATCCCACTTATTGACACAAATCTTGTGCCTCATCGTAATTTATCAAATTCCTCACTAGGGGGAGGAAAAGAAGGCTCTCGCTGCACAAATTAGCCGAGTATCTACTCGGCTAACTGATAGTATCATGATTTTACGCTGTTTATTTTTGATCTAGCAACAATTCAAACTCATCAATCTTTGCTTTTACACGATCAATGCTCTGTTGCCAGAAATCTGCTTTTGATAAATCCATCCCCAAGTGCTTATCAACCACATCTTCAGCCATCATAGATCCTGTGTCGCGTAGTAAACTGACATAATCGCTGTAGAACTGCTCACCTTTACTTTCACGCTGTGCGTAAACACCGATGCTAAATAAATAACCAAATAAATATGGGTAGTTGTAAAAACTCACCTCTGAAATAGAGAAATGCAGTTTGCTTGCCCAGAAGTATGGATCAGGCTCAGACATCGACTCTCCATACCACTCCACCCATGTTTTGCTCATCAGTTCACACAATTGAGGTGGAGTAAGTTCACCGTCACTACGCTGCTCGTAGAAACGTTTTTCAAACTCAAAGCGAACCGGAATATTAACCATCAATGCATAGCAGCTTGATAGCTCTTCCCACAACATTTCGAGCTTTTCTTCACGGTTTTGCACTTGTGCCAATAGGTAGTCACGGACAACGTTCTCTGCGAAGATCGAAGCCGTTTCGGCAAGCGTCATTGGATAACGAGTCTGACAAAGTGGCATATCACGCATAACCCAGTTGTGGAATGCGTGGCCCAACTCATGCGCTAACGTAAGTAAATCAGAGCGGCTTCCACCCCATGTCATAAACACTAGTGGCGTGCGTGTCGCAGCGAACTTAGTACAGTATGCACCTAAACGGCGATTTTCTGTCGACTCTGCATCAATCCAACCATTGACCACCATCAAATCAACAAACTCCGCCATCTCAATATCAACTTGAGCAAACGCAGCACGAATAATTTCAATGGCTTGATCAAAACTATAAATCGTCGGTTCAGCGTCGGTTAAACTCGGCATTCCCGCTAGGTGATTCCACGGGCGCATCTGCTGTAAACCATGCACTCGCGCCATTAACTGGCCAGCTTTTTGTCCAATACTGCGGTTATCTTTCGCTGTCGACATCATAGCCTCAAGCGTCGCAGCTTGAATGCGACTACCGTGCAAACTTGGATCTAAGAAATGTACATTTTGTTTGGCTGAACGCTTTTGGTATTCGGTCAGTCGCCAACCCGCCAAAGCATTTAAAATAGCCGCGAATGACTCTTGGTTATCTTTCATCGCAGACTGTATGCCACGCCAAGCAAGCTCTTGATTTTCAAAGTCTGTACCGTACAAAATGCTAGCCGCTTGAGAGAAGCCGACTTTGCTGTTTTGTCCATCCCCCAAAGTCACTTGCAGCGAACCAGTAATATTGTCGTAAAGCCTGCCCCATGCATCACGCCCATCGACTTCTAAGGCTGTCAGCAGTTGTTCTTGCGCCACACTAAGTTTGGTCTTAGCAAGCCTGCGTGTACACTCAATTTGAAACGCTTGTCCTGCGACATCGGGGCTGGCATGACTCAGCAGCTCATTGATGAAGTTTTCCGATGCCATGGTCAGCGTGTTCTCGAATGGAGCAAAGGCTTGCGATAACTCTGAGCTTAGTTTAGCCACTCGACCAACGAGACCTTTGGCTTGGGTGTCCGTTGCGTCAATAGACGCATGACACTGCGCAAATGTATTGATTGTCGCAAGTAGCTTTCCTGCCGCTTCACTGGTCTGAATGGCATTCTGAGTCACAGACACCGACTCGCGATTATCGACATGTAGTCCTAACGCTTGAATACACTGTTTGATTAATTCGATATCTTGTTCGATTTTTGGGTCATTAAGATCTTGATAAGCAATGGATAAGTTCCAGCTAGGTGCGGTCATGATAATTCCTTCGCTCCGATTAACGGTTTTCCTATCATGCAAACCCGAAAATAGTTCTGATCTGCTTGAGTAATTTGAATATGGGTTAAAGATTGGTGAGCAATGCTCAATGTCGAATAAAGTGCGGCATTACCCCAATCTAGCGCAAGTAGTCTCGCAAGAATCATTCTAATCGTACCGCCATGACAGACGATTAATGTGTCTTTGTCGACAGTTCTAGCAAACTCGTCCCAAGTGGTTGAGATTCTGCTGTAAAAGTCGCTCAATGTTTCCGAATTCGGCAGTGGATTTTGCTTGGGGTCTTGCCAAAAAGCATCCAACAGAGGCCATGATGACTTTGCCTTTGCAAAAGGAACGCCATCTAAGTCGCCAAAGTATGCCTCTTTCCAATCAGCATTGACCATGAACTCAAGAGCTGGTCTATTTGCATAGAGAAGCTTTGACAGATCGTAGCAACGTTTAAGCGGTGAAGTTTGCAACGCAGCAAAACCGAGTTCTTGTTTTAGGAGAATACGGCAAATCTCGGCTTGTTTATCAGCAGCCACCTCAACATCGGTATGACCATATAAAGCAGGTTCTCCCACTGTTTTACCATGACGAAGAAGATAAATATTAATTGTCTTTGGCATTTACTTCTCTTTAGTTTCTTTCAAGGTCATTGGTAAACCAGCAGCCACAAACGTCACTTTATCCGCAACTCTTGCAATGGCTTGATTCATCCACCCCGCGTGATCCACAAACAGCCGAGAGACTTCGCCAAGAGGTATAACCCCCAACCCAACTTCGTTTGAAACCATTAAGATATCGGCTTTCGAGTGCTCAAGCGCAAGTACGAGTTTCTCGACTTGTTGCTTTATCGCGTGGTCATTGAGGGTGGCGCCATCATTGTAGATCACATTGTTAAGCCACAGTGTTAAGCAGTCAATCAGCACCACGTCTGTTGCTGTGAATTGAGAAATTAGACCGACAAGGTCAATCGGACATTCATGCTCGATCCAACTGTCACCACGGGAGGCCTGATGATGGGCAACTCGTTGTTTCATTTCATTATCAAACGCAATCGCCGTCGCGACATAATGTTTAGAATTACCAAGGCATATATTTTCTGTCTGGGCTTCTGCAAAACTCGACTTCCCTGAGCGCGCACCACCGAGAATCAAATGAATCGTCATTAGCTATTTATCTCAATCGCGATCAGTGTGAGGTAGATTAGCAGCTCTGCAATTTGTTGGCCTGCGCCAAGGCAGTCTCCAGTAAAGCCACCGATACGAGCGGTTAACCAACGCTTAAACACCCCTCTAAAGATCAACATCACGACAACCAACAACGCTGTTGTTGTCAAACCAAGCAATAGGCATGGAATCAAGCCGCTAACAATCAATACCACAAGTTCGGTGCTTGATTGTCGCTGAGCAAGAGGCTTGCTTTTGCTGGTATCATTATCACTAACATAAGGCATATCATAAATCAGCGAGGCTGCGACAGCTCGACTTAAGGTATAGGCCACTAAGATAAACAGTAAAATTTGCTCAAACTGAATCAATTCAGACAACAGGACAAACTTTCCAAGTAACACCATGACCAATGCACTGGCACCATATGTTCCAATGCGGCTGTCTTTCATAATGGTCAAACGGCGTTCGACCGTCATTCCACCCCCTATCCCATCAGCCATATCAGTCAAACCATCTTCATGAAATGCCCCAGTGAGCAGCAGACTGAACATCATCATAGTGAAGATGGAAACACTGGCAGGAAAAATAAGCTGAGAAGCCCATAGAACCAACGCACACAAACTACCGAGCAACAAACCAACTAAGGCAAAATATCGCCCTGCTTGGTTCATGCGTTGTTCACTGTAAGGCGTATTTTTTGGCATTGGAATGCGAGAGAAGAACCCCAAAGCCAAGATGAATAACTGATATTGATACTTAAGCGCAGGCATCAGTCGACAACCACTCCCGCTTGTTCAAAACTTGCCATAGTGTTGTAGAACTCAGCCGCTGCACGTACTAAAGGCATGGCTAAAACGGCCCCCGTTCCTTCACCCAATCTAAGTGAAAGATCGAGTAAAGGCCGGGCATCCAATTGTGACAATAAATATTGGTGACCCGCTTCATGAGACTGGTGGGCAAAAATCATCACGTCTCGACAACTTGGATCGATAAGCGATGCAGCGTAGGCAGCAGCCGAAACAATAAAGCCATCAACAATAACAGGGGTGTTGCTTTCTCCAGCGGCGAGGAATCCCCCGACCATTTGAACGATTTCAAAACCGCCGACTTCTGCAAGGACTTCAATAATGCCTAAGCCTGCACAGCGTGAAACGCCACTTTCTACAAGCTCGACTTTTTTCACCCACTGCTCATCACTGATCCCTGTCCCGCGGCCAACACACTCTTTAGCGGCTCGGCCACTCAGAGCACTTAGAATCGCGGCGGCACTACTGGTGTTACCAATGCCCATCTCGCCAAACATCACTATGTTTGACCCCGCATCGATAATGCTTTTGACTAGCTGCTTACCCAGTTCAATTCCCTGCTCTGCCGTAACTAGGCTCATAGCAGCTTGATTGGCAAAGTTGTTGGTTCGCTTACCTAATCGCTGCACAATAAAGTTGTCCGCATCTTGCTCGACGGGAATTAAAATGCCCGTATCCACGACTCTAAGCTCAACTTGATTGGTTCGACAAAAGCAGTTGATTGCCGCACCACCTGCTAGAAAATTAAGTACCATCTGTTGTGTGACTGCGCTCGGTGCAATGCTCACACCTTCATCAGCAATTCCATGATCACCGGCAAAGACAATTGCCATTGGCTTGCTAAGCTCAATACTTGTGACGGCGTCACTATAAACCTGACTTTGAATCAGTGCGACTTGATGAGCAAGCGCTTCTAACTGTCCTAACGCACCCAAAGGTTTGGTTTTTTGGTTAATACGATGCCAAATAGCATCCGAATAAGTTTGGTTCAACATAGTTTTATTACTTAGGTCTTGCAACAGAGAAGACGTTTTCAAGCGTGGCATATTGACTGCCACCTAAACGAGATAGAGGGTTTACTTTAAGTGCGTCAACCACCAAGCGATCACTGCGCTCACCGATAACATTAGGATCGACGTACACCTTTTCGATTTCTGCAAAAATAAGGCTTTGTGGCGCTTCGCCTATCTCTTTCACTTCGTACAATTTACACGCAAACGCGATTGGGCAATCTTTTACTCTTGGTAAATCAAAACCATCAAAATCGGCTAACTCTAACCCTGTCGCCTCAATCTCAGATTCGCCATGATCGAGTGTCGCAGCCGTTTGAGTCACCTCGTTGGCGGAGTCATGATGCGCAATATGAATGACCAGTTTTCCGGTTTCCAGCACATTGCGTGTTGTATCTTTCACCTCACCAGAAGGCTTTTTACCGACTGAAAACATCAATAAAGGTGGATTACTTGCAACAGCGGTAAAATAAGAAAATGGTGCTAAGTTGTAGTTACCTTGTTCAGAGTCAGTCAACACCCAAGCAATGGGCCTTGGTATTACAGTCTGCGTCATCAAATGATAAATTTGGGTTGGTGCAAGCGTACTAAGCTCTATGTTCATCCCTTACCTTCCTTAGCGGTTCCTATTGGAACGAGTGTAACTTGAAATCAAAGAGTTAACACGCTTTTCCAGCAAACCTTTGTCTTTCTGATTGGTAGAATAATCCGTCAAGTTGAGAACAAAACTGAAATTTTTCGTCAAAGCACCTATTCTCTAAGCTAGGGAGAGCGTTTATAACGGCACAAACTGTGCATTATTTTTCGTCGTGACAATATTTTCTCCCCATTGATAGTGCAAGGAGGTTTTATGATTGCCAATCAACAATCGAAAAAACAAAAACAGAACAAACCACAACGTAACCAAAAGAAAGTTCCTCTATCATTAACTTAACCACAAGAGCAGACCTCGCCTAAGTGCGAGGTCTTGTTGGTTTCCATCCACTGCTTTATCTGCGGTTTAGTTTTGCTTTTCAATGTATCAATATTGTTTCAGATCACAGACATCGACGTTTGATTGTAAGATGCTCAACCATTCACCCAATGTGTATTTGCAGATAGGTTTGTTCATCTTGGAAAACTCTAACAACATCACTGTAATTATTGCGGGCAGCACAGGCCTGATAGGTAACGAGCTGATCAAGCAGATGTTAGAACGCGACCCTATCAAGCACATCTATGCCCTGACCCGCCGCACACTGCCCTTCTTTCACCCGAAGCTTGAACAGCTTCAACACCCTGAGCTGCGCATCCAAGAGTGGGTAGAGGAGAAACCAAGGCCACAATTTGGTTTTATCTGCTTAGGAACGACGCTCAAACAGGCGGGATCAAAACAAGCACTAGAGAAAGTTGACTATCAGCTAGTGTGCGATATCGCTCAAGAGATGAAGCTGCTTGGTGTAAAGCAAATAGCCGTGGTTTCAAGCTATGGTGCGTCGGCTCGTGCTTTTTCTCATTACCTGCGCTGTAAAGGGCGCATGGAGCTAACCATTGAACGTATGGGTTTTGAGCGAGTGGTATTTGTTAGATCTGGGCCATTAAAAGGATTAAGAGAGCAACCGCGCCAAGATGAGGTGGTCGTCCAAACCATGTTGAAAGTCTGTCAGCCGCTTATGATTGGTCCACTTGCCAAGCTGATCCCAATTGATGCTGCTGATGTCGCATTAGCCATGCAATATTCGCTGTTTTCTCACTCGAACAAAAAATTAGAAATACTAGATACCGTTGCGATGCGAAACTTGATTAAAAAGTATCAATAAACTGCTCAGTTTCACCCTCATATGAACAACTTCCCCCCCTATTGATGCATGTTAATAACTGTTCGCTATATTTCATGCTCTTTTGTAACTTCAATTAAGCATTTCAAATCATTACCCTTCATACCGAATAAAATTCCATAAGATATTATTTTTATCAATATCACCTCCAAAAACTAAAGGATATTCATATATGTCAGTAGTGGTTATCGCATCGTTAGCGATATTTGTTGGCATTCTCTTTTTCCTCTATGGACAACAGAAAAAAGAGAACACCCTATCGCGACTCGTCTTACTTGGCCTAGTTTTGGGCAGTGTGTTTGGATTAGCACTTCAGCTCATTTTCGGTGAAGGTGACCCTGTCATCGCTCAAACTCTTGAATGGGTAAATGTGGTAGGCCGTGGCTATGTTGGCCTACTAAAAATGGTAATCATGCCACTGGTCTTGGTTTCCATGATCGCTGCGGTAGTTAAGCTAGAGAAAGGTGGTGCTCTCGGAAAGATCTCTGGTATAACAATTTCAGTTTTACTTGCGACCACCGCAATATCAGCCTTGATAGGTATTATTGTTACTCAAGCGTTTGGTCTAAGCGCGGAAGGCTTAACTGAAGGTGCTCGTGAAACAGCGCGTATCGCGGCACTAGAAACGCGTGCAGATCACGTGAGTGATCTTACTATCCCGCAAATGCTGGTAAGCTTTATTCCAACCAATCCATTTGCCGATCTGACAGGCGCTCGTTCTACTTCTATCATTGCCGTGGTTATCTTTGGTGTACTAACCGGTATTGCTGCGCGTAAAGTAATGGCTGAGAAGCAAGAGCTGGAATCACCAATTCGCACTTTTGTAGAAGCGGCCCAATCTATTGTTATGCGCTTAGTTAAGATGATCATGGCACTCACGCCTTATGGCATTGCGGCTTTGATGGCAAAAGTAGTCGCCACTTCAAGTGCTTCAGACATCCTTAATCTACTCGGCTTTATCATCGCGTCGTATGTGGCTATTGCGCTGATGTTTGTGGTTCATGGTATCTTAGTCTCTTTCGTAGGCATTAGTCCTAAAGAGTACTTCCAGAAGATTTGGCCTGTACTGACCTTCGCATTTACCTCACGTAGTTCAGCAGCAACCATTCCTTTGAACGTTGAAGCGCAGATCAACAAGCTTGGTGTTCCACCAGCGATCGCTAACCTATCCGCTTCGTTTGGCGCAACCATAGGTCAAAACGGCTGTGCTGGCATTTACCCTGCGATGTTAGCAGTAATGGTCGCACCAAGCGTAGGTATCGACCCAATGGACATCAACTTCATCCTTTCTTTGATTGCCATTATTGTGATTAGCTCATTTGGTATCGCTGGTGTGGGGGGCGGTGCAACCTTCGCAGCCCTGATTGTGTTGCCAGCAATGGGGTTACCAGTGACTATCGCTGCGCTATTAATCTCTATTGAACCACTTATTGATATGGCACGTACCGCACTAAACGTTTCAGGCGCAATGACAGCGGGCAGCATTACTAGCCGCTTAATGAAGCAAACAGTAAAAGATGAAGAGCTAGAAACGCAACAAGCGTGATCTGGCTAAGCACTCAGCATATAATGGGAAATGGTCGGCAGAAACGGCCATTTTCTTTCATTTCACGACATACTAGACGAGTCATTTTTGGCTATCGCATACTCATAAAAAGCAACTAGCCCTTCACCACCATCGCGTTCGACGAAACCTAGTTTTTTAAGCAAATGCGCAGAAGCAAGATTAGAGCGATCTACTCCGCCTATCAGTTTATTCCAGGGCTCAGACATAGAGACCTCTTGGATAAAGCCTTTGAGCAGTTCACTGGCTAACCCCTTACCCCAATATTCTTCAGCCAGCAAGTAACCAATATGAGCATCTCGCTGATTTTCTATATGAATAAATAGAAAACCAATCACCTCGTCAGCGGCTGATTTTACTTGCAGTAAACGACTATCTGACAGCATTCTATCAAGCCAAACCTGCGCTAAGTCAGCTGAGCTGATCGCATGAAAATACGGTGGCAAATTTTCGACAACAGAGGGCGTTAAGATCTCAGGTACACGCATCAGCAAAGCGTGCCACTCCTGAGGTGAAACTTGACTCTCTATCTCAGCAATATGCATCCTTGCAGTGGTAAATGACATGACCATATAACCTACCTAACTGGTAAAATAATTAATAAACGCTGACTTCTATCAAATTTGAGTCAGGGTCCAAAAAGTAGACCGATTGGATTGTTCCATTGGCAAAGGTGGCTAATCAAACAATCCTCCTCAATCATTGATTACGATGCACAACCTACGATTGGAAAGATAGCCATCCAACACTATAATCTTCACCTAGCCCTCCTTGTAGTTTTAAAGTTTAATCCAATACGGGTCTAAAAAAGCTTCGCTCGTAGCTAATAACACAATCGGTCTCCTCGGCGAATTTAAATGCCGCAATGCACTCATCATCTTTAAAAGAATCGGTACGATACGATTCATACTCCGCCAGGCTTGGAAATGTAAACAGTGCTAAGGCGATATTATTCGCACCTTCAGAAGGTAAAAAGTAACCATGGTGCTGTCCGCCAAATTTAGCGACCAGCGGAATCCACATTTTGGCGTACCGCTCAAACTCACTCACTTTCTTTGGATCTATCACGTACTTAAGATAACAGGTAACCATCTTTTGAACTCCTTTTTAAGGTTTAAGCTATCGGTCCCGATAATTGTTAGCTAACGAAATACTGCTTGAACTCATCACTTGGCTCTCTACCTGAATACAAGTAAACCGAGTTGCCGTTAGAAACTAAAACAGATTCTGGCGAACAATTAGTCACCGAAGTTCTACTATACTGCGAGTTGGAAGATTATGTCTCTACCGTTTCTCAATCCAAAGTTAAAATAGTGAATAAATCTCGCTACTGAGATATTGCAAAAGCCACACAACCGCCCAAAACTCGACCTCTCGCCCTTCTAATCCCTTAACTCCATTGCCTTGTTGTCACGGCAGTGGTCTAATACCCAAGTGAATTTCAAACCCTTGGTAATAAAGACAATGCAGCAAGAGCATCAACCTACGTTTTTCTTTTTTGATTATGAGACGTGGGGAACTAGCCCAGCGAAAGATCGACCATGTCAGTTTGCGGGTGTTCGTACCGATATGGACTTCAATATTATTGGTGATCCTCTTGTTATCTATTGCCAACCGCCTGCGGATTATCTTCCGGCACCAGAAGCCGCATTGATCACAGGCATTACGCCACAAACTGCGGAAAGCCAAGGTCTTTCAGAGCCAGAGTTTATCGCTAAGATCCACGAACAACTGGCAACCCCAAACACCATTAGTTTAGGGTACAACAGCATTCGCTTTGATGATGAGGTAACGCGCTACACCTGTTACCGCAACTTTATCGACCCATATGCATGGAGCTGGCAAAACGGGAATTCACGTTGGGATCTACTTGATGTGATGCGTGCGTGTTATGCGCTTCGCCCTGAAGGAGTCAAATGGCCAGAAAACGATGAGGGCTTTATTAGCTTTAAACTAGAGCATTTGTCTGTTGAAAACGGCATTGAGCATGAGAACGCACACGACGCGATGGCGGATGTTATCGCGACGATTGAAATGGCCAAAAAGGTTAAAGAGGCACAACCAAAATTATTTGATTACTTTCTAAGTATGCGTCACAAGCGCAAGCTGAATGAGCTGATTGACATCGTCAACATGACACCATTGATGCACGTTTCAGGTATGTTGGGCAAAGAGTGTAACTACACTAGCTGGGTTGTTCCTGTTGCTTGGCACCCGACTAATCAGAATGCGGTCATTTGTGTTGATTTGGCGAAAGACCCTCAAGCCCTATTGGATTTGGATACCGAGCAGCTTAATGAGCGACTGTATACTAAGCGTTCTGAGCTTGCACCTGACGAGCTTCCAGTCCCTGTTAAGCTTATCCATCTCAATAAGTGCCCTATTCTTGCTCCGGCTAAAACCCTCACTGCTGAAAACGCCGAGAAAATTGGTATTGACCGTGAAAAATGCCTAGAGAACTTAGCTCTACTACGCAAGCACCCTGAAATTCGTGAAAAGCTGATTGGTGTATATGGCATCGAGCGGGAATATGAAAAGAGCAATGATGTCGATAGCATGCTCTACGATGGGTTCTTCTCTCCGGCAGATAAAGCAGCGATGAGCATCATTCGTGAAACTGACCCCAATAACCTATCTGCGCTTGATATTTCATTTAGTGATGACCGTATTGCGCCACTGCTGTTCCGCTATCGCGCGCGAAACTTCCCATGGACGCTCGATGAGTCAGAGCAGCAACGCTGGGCAACGCACTGTCGTGACTACTTCGAAAGTCGTATTGAAGACTACATGCTAAATTTGGAAAACTTAGTTCACGAACATGAAAGTGACGAAAAGAAAATCGTTATTTTAAAATCCATCTACCAATACGTACAAAAGCGAGTATCCTAGTAGTTAAAAATAACAATAATACCAAGTCCTGCACCCTACAACCTAGCTGAGCCCTATCATTCCTATTCACAATCAGGGTTGGCATTTGAATAATTCGAGCCTTCAGTACTCTGAAGGCTCAGCAGTTGGACGACCTTACACTATGCCGAAAACTTTGCTTCAATACGTCGTATCTATGGGGCTGATATTTTTGTGCCTTATCGCGGGCATTAATATTCAACACTTATTAGGTATCTCTATCCCTGGCAGCATCATTGGTATGCTGATTTTATTCGGTCTGCTTGCGAGCGGACTTGTGCCTTCTGAGTGGGTAAAACCGGGCGCTTCTCTTTTTATCCGCTACATGGTATTGCTGTTTGTCCCAATCAGTGTCGGTTTGATGGAGCACTTCGACATGTTGATCGCCAATGCTCTCCCTATCTTGGCCAGCGCAGTTGGTGGTACGTTGATTGTGCTAGTTCTACTTGGCCTGATGCTTGATCGAATGCTTAAAGGAGGACAAAAGTAATGTGGTTAATCGTCACTATTTTTGTTTTCTTTGCTGCCCGTTGGTTATGCCAAAAGATTAGAAGCCCTTTTATGAACCCTTTATTGGTAAGCCTCGTAGTGCTCATTCCATTGCTTACTTACCTTAAAGTACCGTTTGAAACCTATTACGCTGATAATCAGTGGATCAACTACCTACTGCAACCTGCCGTTGTTGCGTTAGCTTATCCTTTATATGAGCAACTACCGCAGATCCGCGCTAATTGGCGTATTATCATGTTAGCCTGCGGCGTAGGTAGTATTATGTCGATGTTTACATCAAGTATGATCGCGGTCTACCTAAAAGCAGATATTTCTTTGATCGCGAGCCTACTGGGTAAATCGGTCACCACTCCAATTGCGATGGAAGTCTCTAGTCACCTCGGTGGCGAGCCCGCAATCGCAGCAATTTTGGTGTTAATCGTTGGCCTGTTTGGCGCGATCTTGGCCTATCCAATCTACAACCTACTTAATATTACTCACCCTATCGCTAAAGGGTTAACCATGGGTACAGTTTCTCATGCGCTCGGTACTGCAACCTGTGCTGAGAAGGATGGTCAAGATGCCGCATTTAGCTCTTTGGCATTAGTCGTTTGCGGTGTGATTACATCAATCCTTGCCCCTTCTTTCTTTACCCTTGCAGTGTGGCTTTCAGCGTAATGGATTATAGTCGAGCTGCAATTTGTGGCTCGACGCATATCACTAAATTGTTTGCTGCAATCGTTATCATGTGTGACATCACTCAAATAATGCAACAAGCAATCGCGTTACAATCACTGTCGTGACACAGATCACCGAAATATTCTCTCCTTTACATAGAATGTAATACCAATATCGGAGTTTACACATTAGCTTCTGGCTCTAAACTCAAAGATATCAACAATGTTTATTAAAGGACTCACTATGAGAAGCCGCATTGAACAGGCGCTATCTGAAGTGCCAAAAAACGTAGCAGATTTCTTATCTCCTATTCTTCTTGCTGACGATTTTGACGCAACGATTTCTTCAGAGCAGTTTGAGCAACTACTCGCGATCTCTGGCCTAGATGATGCTGAACTTCGTGTTGCCCTTCTGCCATTTGCTGCGGCTTATTCGTATGCGCCACTTTCAAACTTCTATGTCGGTGCAATTGTACGCGGCTTGTCTGGCAAACTTTACTTCGGTGCGAATGTAGAGTTTGATGGTGTACAACTTGGGCAGACGGTTCACGCAGAGCAATCCGCCATTAGCCATGCTTGGATGAAAGGTGAACAAGGCGTTGCAGACATTACGATCAATTTTAGCCCTTGTGGTCATTGTCGTCAGTTTATGAATGAGCTATCGACCGCAGACAAGTTAAAGATTCAATTGCCACAGCGCGATAGTAAATCCCTTCAAGAATACTTGCCTGAGTCATTTGGACCATCTGATCTTGGTATCGAATCGGCACTAATGACCACGGTTGATCACGGTAAGCAAAGTAATGAGCAAGATGAATTGCTTCAGCTTGCAATTACCGCATTGAACCGAAGCCATGCACCATACACCCACAACCTAAGTGGTGTGGCAATCAAAATGAAAGATGGCAAAGTTTATCAAGGTGCGTACGCAGAAAACGCAGCGTTTAACCCTAGCTTGCCTCCACTACAAGTTGCTCTAGTTCAGCTTTTGCTCGACCGTCAAGGACTAAATGATATTGAGGCCGCAGCTCTGGTTGAAGTGGAAGCAGGAACAATCAGCCACCTAGCGAATACTCAAGCGACACTTGAAGCGTTAAACCCTGACATACCAATTACTTACTTGGAATTATAAATGAAGAAAGGCGTTAATTTGGCGCCTTTACTTTTTTGGTAGTGCTAGCATCATACATCGAAAAATGGTTTTGAGTCGACTTCCAATTGACTGGGCGCTATGCCTTTTTTAATCGTTAGCTTAGCTGTTTTCATATCAACAAAGCTAACGTCGACAAACCTGTGATATTTGCGCGAGTAAAAACACTTAATCTCTGGTTTTAACGGCTCATTCGCGTTCGACGTCCAAACAATACCAACTCGCCCGTCGCTCAGTTCAACCAAAGCCCCAACGGGGAACACGCCGATACAGTTAATAAACTTATACACGAGTTCTTTGTCTAGATGGCTTGGTGTTAAGCTCAGAATAATCTTAAACGCTTCTGCTGGACTCATGCCTTGCTTGTAACAACGATCTGCAGTCAATGCATCATAAATGTCGACAATACAGCTCATACGCCCGTGAAGAGGTATCTCATCACCTTTGAGCCCTGCAGGGTAACCGTTGCCATCGAGCTTTTCATGGTGCATTAAGCACACGTCTTTGCTTATGTCACTTAAGCCTGCAACGGTCGTGACTATGTGCTGAGCATAAACCTGATGAAGCTTCATATGCTCAAACTCTTCAGGCGTTAATCGGGCTGGTTTATGCAGAACTTTATCATCTACTTTGATCTTGCCAACATCGTGAATAATGCCGCCAATCGCCATTTGTTTAAGCGTATCTCGTGGTAAGCCAAGGTGCTTACCAAATGTCACCAGTAAAGTAGCAACGTTAACGGAATGCTCTAGAAGGTATTCATCCTTGCTACGTAGCGCAGATACACAATGTAGCGCGTCTGAATCAAGCAAAATAGATTCAATCATGTCATCAGCGAGGCTGTCCAGCTCATCGACATGTATCGGTTGACCGTCGAATGTTTGCGTCAAGATCTTGTGCGCAAGCCCCTTCGCTTCCTTGATTATCTTCTGTGCTTTTTTCTGTTGAGAAAAACGACTTACCTTTTTTCGCTTCACTGGAGTGGAAGCTTCTTGCGGCTCATCGACTTCTTCCACGACTTTAACAGGTTTAAAGACGCTTCCTTTTGCTGATAATCCCTTGTCTACCCACGCAAATTTAACTCCATTTTTAACTAGCTGTTTAACAGCTTGTTTAGATGGTACACGTCCCGCATTAGCAAGGTTTACACGTTTACTGTCTTCTATTGCAGTCACAAACATGCCAACAGTCAGCGTATCTATTGGGATTTTTATGGATTTTTCCGGGTCGAACTGCATTAAGTTGGTAGCCCTATAATATTAGGAATTGTTATTTCTATTGATTATAACTCCAAAGATGAGTATTTACGTAATAAGCGCATACAACTGCTCAATTAACACCCAAGTAGTGGCTAGAAAATTGAGCTTTGTCTTGATCCACGCAAAATAGCGGCTCTTTATATCGAGTTTAATCAGCGTTGGAAACTGCTATCACTTGTGGAAAACCCAAAAAGCAAACGTTTGCTTTTTGGGTTTTTATGAGTATCATGCTCGCAAAATTATCTATTCCTCTTCAAATTTTAGGGTTAATTATGTTCGGTACTGCAACTGCATATCATGCAACACGCGTTCTGCTCTTAGGCTCTGGTGAACTCGGAAAAGAGGTCGCCATCGAATGTCAACGTCTCGGCCTTGAAGTGATCGCATGCGATCGATATGAAAATGCGCCAGCGATGCAAGTCGCCCATCGCAGTTATACACTCGATATGCTTGATGGTGATGCACTGCAAGCGATCATCGAAAAAGAAAAGCCAAATTACGTAGTCCCTGAAATTGAAGCTATTGCAACAGATACTTTGGTCGAGTTAGAAACTCAAGGTTTGAACGTTGTACCTTCTGCAAAAGCAACCAAACTAACAATGAACCGCGAAGGTATTCGCCGCTTAGCTGCTGAAGAACTCAACCTCACAACATCTCCCTATCGCTTTGCAGACAATTATGAAGAGTTTGTGGTTGCGGTAGAAACGGTAGGCTTACCTTGTGTCTGTAAACCAGTCATGAGTTCGTCTGGTAAGGGGCAAAGCGTTCTCAAATCCGCTAAAGATATCGACAAGGCGTGGAACTATGCTCAAGAAGGCGGGCGTACTGGAGCAGGTCGTGTGATTGTTGAGGGTTTCATTGACTTCGATTATGAGATTACACTCCTTACCGTTCGCGCAGTCGATGGCGTTCACTTCTGCGCGCCGATTGGTCACCGTCAGGAAGATGGCGACTACCGTGAGTCATGGCAGCCACAGCACATGACAGACAAAGCACTATCATCCGCGCAAGAAGCCGCTGGAAAAGTCGTGAATGCACTTGGTGGGCACGGTATCTTTGGTGTCGAGTTGTTCGTTAAAGGCGATACCGTGATCTTCAATGAAGTCTCCCCTCGCCCTCATGACACGGGTTTGGTCACTTTAATGTCACAAGACAGTTCCGAGTTTGCCCTTCACGTACGCGCATTCACTGGAATGCCTATCTCAGACATCACTCACTATGGCCCAGCCGCTTCTGCGGTAATTTTAGGCCAGGGCACATCAACGGATATTCGATTTGAAGGTCTTGAGAATGCCCTAGCTGCACCACAAACTCAACTTCGCTTGTTTGGCAAGCCAGATATTGATGGTCGCCGCCGTCTTGGCGTTGCAATCACTCGTCGCAACTCTATCGAACAAGCGATTGAGGACGCTAAACACAGTGCAGGTAAAGTTAAAATTATCTACTAAGGTCTTTAGTCGATAGAAAAAGGCTTGGTCGTTATAACCAAGCCTTTATTATTTACATCGTCTCAATCAGGTAAACTTCTTCGACAAATCGTGCTGATTCGTGTTTGGTAATTTTTGGATGCTTTTCAGCCTCTTCATTGCTCTCTAGCTTAGTAATTTTGCAGCCTCGATAGAGCTCCTTCACCTCTGATTCAGGTACAGAAAATGGAGGCCCTGCCATAAGCTCCTGATCGTAATCGAGAGTGACAAGCAATATTCGTCCACCAGGCTTAAGCAACGATTTGAGCCGTTCTACATATTGCGCTCGCATTTCTTTAGGCAGAGCAACCAAAGAAGCACGATCATAAACGATATCAACAGGTTTGATTGGCGCAGAGAAATAATCTCCTACATAGATGGATAGCTCATCAAACTGAAACAGTTCATGCTGACCATTTATCGGCATAACCATTGGTGTGTAGAAGTGCTCTGCAAAGAAAGCGCGTACAGCAATATTGCTCAACTCTACCCCTTGCACATCCGAATGCTTAGTCGCAAGCCAGACTAAATCTTCTGACTTCCCGCACAAAGGAACAAACACATCATCGTCGTGACTTGGATTCGTGTGCTGCCAATACTTAATCAATAGCGGATTAACATCTTCTAGGTGAAAACCAATTTGGTTTGCCGCCCATTTACCGTGCCAAAACTCTGGGTCTTTCATGCTCTTTCTCTGTTACTGACTTTGTGGTGCATAGGCTACCTGAAAGCGATGGGAAGTGGTATATCAACTTAAACTCCTGTCTGAATACTTCATTCAGATTAGGTTCATTTTCAGTCTTTATACTTAGTTACATATTGAAGATGAACCTTTGAATAGGGCTGCACTCTAATTAAGCACCAAGGAAATGCGAGACTGTTCAAGCTTTTTTAAACAGTCTAAGGGAAAGCGATTGGAATCGCACAAAGAGCCCCCATTAACTATGTAGAGATGAGTAGCGCTAGTGATTGAAACCTTTTTCGACAACTTATTAGCTAAGCCCTACACATCTAAGGAGAGTGAATGAGCCTATTTCTGCGAACTACGGCCCTGATGCTTCTAATGCTCAGCCGTGCACCTGCATTTGCTGCTATTCCAACTGCGCCGGGTAACGAGGAAAACCGTTCTACGAACCAGAACGAAGTGTGTTCCAAAGCATTCAAACACAACCTAAGCGGCCTTTACGGCATTAAATCAATGTCGACGACTCCACTTCAGCCATACACCGATTTCGACGTGCTGTATAGCAAAGCGCACCAAGCCCAAGCTGAACTTGAAACCATCTGTAAAAGTACAGCCCTGCTCACTTCAACTGAATCTTTCTTCGCTGGCATTAAATCGTCTGACCGTGCAAAAGAAAAAGTTGCTTATGAACTTAATGGCCAAGCTGAGCGCATCACTGATCTAGCCCGCGCAACAATTGTCGCCGACGATATCGAAGGTTTGATGTCTGCATATGAAGTACTAAATCGCGAAACCACGGTTGTAAAAGTAAAAAACCGTTTTAAGAAACCCGCTGAGTCAGGTTACCGCGATTTGAACGTCTTAGTTCAGCTTCCAAAAACTAACTTAATTGCCGAAGTACAGCTTCACCTTAAAGCCATTGCTGACGTTAAAAGTGGTCCAGAACACGACATCTATAAACGCATTCAAAAGATTGAACGCGCCGCAGCAGTTGAGGCGCGAGACTACAACGAGTTTGAAATGGCACAAATTCGTAATATGCGCAGTGAGTCTAAAGAACTGTACCAAAATGCTTGGCAGCCATACATCACCACTCACCTAAGCGCGGCCTAATCACACTAAGCTTACCTGTTCGTACAGGTAAGCTTTTCCATTTAGCAAAGCTCTTCCTCTTAAACTATTGTTATCAAATAGATAATAAAAAAGTTGGGGGCAACCATGAGAGGAAAGCTTTGGCTATTGAGCTACTTAGTATTATTTCTACCTCTCCGCTGTGCCCTTGCAGCTGACGGCTACGGCCCACTACAAAGCTATACTCAATCCCCTCTCCATACCAATGTTCACTCCCCTCAGTTACGTTCTGGCTTCTCTTTAGATCCTGAAGAACAGGAAGTGTACATGTCTGGTACCATTGCTAGTGTCTGGGCGATCACCGCCACTTATGAACTCGATTATTACCAAAACCAACTCGCCATTGGCAGTAAATGGCAGCTCGA
This sequence comes from Vibrio sp. VPAP30, assembly GCF_001188205.1. Classification (NCBI taxonomy): domain Bacteria; kingdom Pseudomonadati; phylum Pseudomonadota; class Gammaproteobacteria; order Vibrionales; family Vibrionaceae; genus Vibrio; species Vibrio sp. VPAP30. The sequence goes on along the minus strand of NZ_LBLS01000018.1, from coordinate 37,686 downwards.
TTCAAGTTGGCAAGTTGATCTACAATATCGTTGGAATTTCGCAGCCAACAATCACCTAGATAAACCGACGATGGCGTTTCATGAATTCGTTGGTATTGACCAAAATGGACGTGAAGATGTCGATCGACATAGGTTTGTTATCGATATGCCTAGCTATGGTGTTCAGGAAGAAGGATTTAGGGGAGAGACGTTAAGCAGCGCGTTAACAGGCTATATCCAGTATCAAGCTTTTGCCGATGACCACCACGGGCTATCATTTGGTGCTTCACTCTATTACAACGACACCAGTAATGGTCTATTTAGCGGTTCGAGATTTGAGCAAAGTGTACAAATTAATTATGGCTATGTTGAAGATAAACATGCTCTTGATACGACGGCTGCAATAACCATCAGAGATACGCCCACCGACTTTACACATATGCCCTATCGTAGCACTACCTGGACTCTGGGGTTAAGCTACCGTTACCAGTGGTTCGAAAACCACACTTTAATCGCTCAACTGGCGACACATCAAGGGCTAATAGATGATGGCGGAGAGTTTTCTAAACCCTCCACCGAGTTTACCTATGGCTATCGCTACACGTTACAAAACAGCGCCATCGAAATCACACTAGTCGAAAACATGTTTCACGCTGACAATAGTACCGATATCGCTATTGGCGTTGCGTATCGCTATCGTTTTGGCGCCAGTGCCTAAACCGAAAGAATGCGATTGACCGCTGAAGCAATCTCTGTATCTGAAGCATTTTGATTCAGCGAGAAAGAAATGTACTGGTCGCCACGCATACTCAACGAACGATCAACCTCAGCCAAGCAGTGCACCAATCCCCCTTCAAGCACAAACGAAAGCTCAATCTCTTTCTTATTGACAAAGCCATTGTTACGAAACTCAATTTCCTGGTAACACCCCGACTTAGAAGAAAAGTTACCACCGCGTAGAAAGCCCTTTTCCACATCAGCTTTCACCATACCAAATCCCGCTTGTTCAATTGCAGATAATACCTTAGCGACCACAGGTAGAGGTTTCACTTCAACAAAGTCTCGATCTTTAGGGTCAATGGCGAAATCAATATCTAACGTCGTTTCTAACCAAACGTGACACTGATTTTTAGCAGCGTTTAGAGCCGTAATCGGCGTTTCATCATCTAAACTCAGCTCGAACGGAACCTGTTTGGTTTCATTCGGTTGGATAACAAATGGTTGGACAGCTTCAAGCTTAGCCAAGACAAAATCTTGGTAGCTGGTACTTTCATCGCTCTCAACCTTCATTTCAGTACACAACTTTAGATTAATTGCGTCAATCTGTTGTTCGACATCACCACCTTGAATATGGACGTTGCCTCTTAGTGTTTCACCTTGAAAAACAGACAAGCTTTCTAGCACTGTATCTACCTTCGCTGCACCAATTCCCAATGAAGCTTTTAACTTTCCAAACATACTTTATCCTTATGATTCTATTGCAGTGATGATTTTGCTTACTGCGATGTATTTGGCAAGCCCTATGTTGAATACTCACAGAGAAAACGTGCGAAATACTCCAATTTGAAGCTCATTACCACTTAATTTCTTGCATTTATATAATAAATGTATAACCATTTGTATAGTCAATTTAAGAATCAGATCCCTATGAGTAATTCGCCTCTCTACCTGCAAATCAAAACCTACATTACTGAGCAAATCGAGCAAGGGATCTGGCCTATCGGTCACCGAATTACTACAGAGTTAGAGCTAACCAAACAGTTTAATGTCAGTCGGATGACGGTAAATAAAGCGATCCGTGATCTGGTTTCTGAAGGAAGGCTGGTAAGACGACCACGCCTAGGCACATTCGTTTGTGCTCCAGACGATAAAGCAGAATCTCCACTACTCGATATTCGAAATATCGCTAAAGAGGTCGAACAACGGGGTAAAGCTTACAGCAGTAAAGTTGTAACGCAAGTAGCGCTATCTGCAGATGATAATGTCGCCATGAAGTTAGGTGTCATGTTAGGTAGCCCTATTTTTTATAGTGAAATCATTCACTTTGAAGACAAGTCGCCGATTCAACTTGAAATTCGCTGGGTCAATGCGAACTACGCTCCTAACTATCTAGATCAAGACTTTTCAGAAATCACCCCGAACCAGTATCTTTCAGAAAACTGCCCTTTAAGTGCAATTGAACATACCGTCGAAGCGATCGTCGCTGATGAATCGGTTCGCTCGGCACTTCGTATCGGCGTCAATGAACCGTGCTTACTTCTTAACCGACGCACATGGAGTGAAGATAAGCTCGTCAGTACGGCATTACTCTACCACCCTGGGGCTCGGTACAAATTAAGCTCTAAGGTTCTTCTCTGATATGGCATTACATACTTTTTACCGATCACATTTTCGCAACATTACGCTTGATCAAAATCTATACTTGAATCAATATTTGTATATACATTTAATTTTTAGTACGGATTTTGAGCCTTATGAGCGATTTGGTATTGGTAAATGCAAAGCTAGTCACGATGACACACGACGTGGGTGGCTATGCGATTTCGCCACTTTGCAACATTTCCATCAAAAACGGACTGATTCAATCAATTACTCAAGAATCCATAGATCGTGAAACAACCTCGTCTAATCGCTATTTCGACTGCAAAGGCAAACTTGTCACACCCGGTTTTATTGATTGCCATACCCACCTTGTCTTCGCGGGCAGCCGTGCTGACGAATTTGAAAAACGTTTGCAAGGTGTGCCGTATCAGGAGATAGCCAAACAAGGTGGCGGCATTCTTTCTACTGTTCGCGCAACACGTCAAGCTAGTGAACAACAGTTAACAGAATTAGCACTGCCACGTTTAGATGGTCTGATTCAATCTGGCGTAACCTCGGTTGAGGTTAAATCAGGCTATGGGTTGACACTAAATGACGAACTAAAAATGCTTCGAGCAGCAAAAGCGTTAGAAGAGCACAGAAAAATTCGTGTTTCTACGACTTTACTCGCTGCACATGCTCTCCCACCCGAGTACTCGGGGCGTGCAGACGATTATATTGACTTTATCTGTCAGGAAATTATTCCTGCTGCCGCCGAAGAGGAGCTAGCGACCAGCGTAGACGTTTTTTGTGAGTCGATTGGTTTCAACCTCGCTCAAACAGAGAAAGTGTACCAAGCAGCGATTGAAAATGGACTCGCAATTAAAGGGCACACAGAGCAGTTGTCAAACCTTGGTGGCACAGCATTAACAGCAAAATATTCTGGCTTATCAGCCGATCATATTGAGTTTTTAGACGAGAGTGGTGTTGAAGCTTTGGCTCAATCCAACACTGTGGCAACCCTTCTACCGGGTGCATTTTACTTTCTAAAAGAGACACAATTGCCACCTATAGATTTACTTCGCAAACATAAAGTACCGATGGCAATCGCCACTGATTTGAACCCTGGCACGTCACCATTCGCAGATTTGACTATGATGATGAATATGGGTTGCATGTTATTTGGTTTAACACCGGAAGAAACCTTACGTGGCGTAACCAATCACGCAGCTCAAGCCCTCGGCTATGGTGAAAGCAGAGGTCAAATCAAACCAGGTTTTGATGCTGATCTCGCTATATGGGATGTGGCTCACCCAGCCGAGTTTAGCTATTTGCAAGGTGCGCCTCGTTTATCAGCTCGCCTTGTTACTGGAGAGCTCGATCATGTCTAATCATTTAACCACTAATCAAGAGTTTCATTGGCAAGGTCGCCACGACGCTGAGGATGGATCACAAGGTAAACGTGTCCATCATGTAATCAAACAAATTCAAGTGGATGAGCTTCAACCTTACCGTAATGCCGTTAGCATACTTGGTTTTTGTTGCGATGCTGGTGTCGTTCGTAACAAAGGCCGTGTTGGTGCCAAAAGGGCACCGGATCTGATTCGTCGTGCTCTTGCTAACATGGCATGGCACAGAGAAAGCGCATTGATCGATCTCGGTAATGTGGTTTGCGACGATGACCAGTTGGAGCAAAGCCAATCACACTGTGCCGACGTGATTGCTACCGCACTAAAATCTACACCTGTCATCATTCTTGGTGGTGGTCATGAAGTCGCTTGGGCATCGTTTCAAGGCCTTGCTGAGTACTTCGAATACCTCAATCCTGCTAAACCACCTAAGATTGGTATTATCAACTTCGATGCTCATTTTGATTTAAGAGCATTTGAATGTGAACACACAGACATAAAACCTAGCTCTGGCACGCCCTTCAACCAAATACAACATTACTGCGTGAAGAAAGATTGGCCGTTTCACTACGCTTGCCTAGGTGTCAGCCGAGCCAGCAATACCGAAGCCCTATTCCAGCGCGCAGATGAGTTGGGTGTTTGGTACATTGAAGACAAAGACCTAGCGCACTTAAATCATGTTTACCACCTTACACAATTGCAGCACTTTATCGACAAGTGTGACTACATTTATCTCACTATTGATTTAGATGTGTTTCCTGCTGCAACCGCTCCGGGCGTGAGTGCTCCGGCCGCGAGAGGAGTCAGTATGGATATGCTTGCTCCTTTTATCGACAGAATCTTACATTACAAACAAAAACTGGTGATTGCAGATATCGCAGAATACAACCCTACTTATGACGTTGACAGCCAGACCGCTCGTTTGGCCGCTCGACTTTGTTGGGATATTGCGAACGCTTTCTCCGAAAAATAACTAACCAGAAACGGTGGCATTTATGGGTGCTAGAAAGCGCCCTAGCCCCACGTTTGTCTGGATAACGTGAACCAAAAGGAGTCTTACCATGACACAGCGCCAAGTTGAAGAGATGCGCCTCGATACAAGTAGAACTATTCGCGCCCCACACGGCTCGGAATTGAGAGCAAAATCTTGGCTCACAGAAGCACCACTTCGTATGCTGATGAACAACCTAGATCCTGATGTTGCAGAACATCCTCACGCTTTGGTTGTGTATGGTGGTATTGGTCGCGCAGCACGTAATTGGGAGTGCTATGACAAAATCATTGAAGTCTTGGAAAGATTGGAAGATGACCAAACCCTACTTGTGCAGTCTGGTAAACCTGTCGGTGTTTTCCCAACTCACAAGAACGCACCACGAGTTTTAATTGCCAACTCGAACCTCGTTCCTCACTGGGCAAACTGGGAGCACTTCAATCAGCTCGACAAAGAAGGTTTGATGATGTACGGCCAGATGACGGCAGGCAGTTGGATCTACATTGGCTCTCAGGGCATTGTTCAAGGCACTTACGAGACTTTTGTTTCTGTTGCTAAGAAGCACTTCGACGGCGAAGCAAAAGGTCGCTGGGTGTTAACTGGGGGTCTTGGTGGCATGGGTGGCGCTCAGCCTCTGGCTGCAACTATGGCGGGTTTCTCAATGATCGCTGTAGAGTGTGATGAGTCGCGTATCGATTACCGTTTGCGCACAGGTTATGTCGATAAAAAAGCCACAAGTCTAGACGAAGCACTGGCGATCATCTATGAATCAGAAACACCAGTATCTGTTGGTCTACTAGGCAACGCAGCAGATGTATTCCCAGAATTAGTAGAACGCAATATCACGCCAGATGTCGTCACGGATCAAACCTCTGCGCACGACCCACTAAACGGCTACTTACCTATCGGTTGGTCTATGGAGCATGCCGCAGAAATGCGCCTCAAAGACGAAGCGATGGTTGTCGACGCAGCGAAAGAGTCGATGGCTATTCAAGTTAAAGCTATGTTGACTCTGCAAAACCGTGGTGCAGCAACTCTAGATTATGGTAATAACATTCGCCAAATGGCTTTAGAGAAAGGCGTGGAAAACGCATTTGACTTCCCAGGTTTCGTGCCGGCATATATCCGCCCGTTGTTCTGCGAAGGTATTGGTCCGTTCCGCTGGGCAGCACTGTCTGGTGATCCTGAAGATATTTACAAGACAGACCAAAAAGTAAAGGAGCTAATTCCAGATAACCCGCATCTACACAACTGGCTTGATATGGCACGTGAGCGTATTCAGTTCCAAGGGCTCCCTGCACGTATTTGCTGGGTTGGTCTGAAAGATCGCGAGCGTCTAGGCCAAGCATTCAATGAGATGGTGAAAAACGGTGAGCTAAAAGCGCCAGTTGTCATTGGCCGTGACCACCTAGATTCAGGCTCGGTTGCCAGCCCTAACCGTGAAACCGAAGGCATGATGGATGGCTCAGATGCAGTATCTGACTGGCCGCTACTAAATGCCCTGCTAAACACAGCAGGCGGTGCCACCTGGGTATCACTGCACCACGGTGGCGGTGTCGGTATGGGCTTCTCTCAGCACTCTGGTATGGTGATCTGTTGTGATGGCAGCCAAGATGCATCTGAACGCATTGCACGTGTTCTGCACAATGACCCTGCCACTGGTGTTATGCGCCATGCTGATGCAGGCTACGACATTGCTAAACAGTGTGCCTCTGAACAGAAACTTGACCTGCCAATGCTCAACGAAGAACTGCGTAAGCTGAAATAAGGATTATGAAGATGTTAAACTTAACCTTACAACCGGGGCAGCTTAGCCTTTCTGTACTGCGCCAAGTGAGTCGCTCACCGATCAATCTAGCGTTAGACCCAGAAGCATTTCCGGCGATTGAGCAGAGTACTCAAGTCGTAGAGCAAGTGATCGCTGAAGATCGCACTGTCTACGGCATTAATACGGGTTTTGGTTTGTTGGCAAACACTCGCATTGCACCAGAAGATTTGGAAACACTGCAAAAGAGTATCGTCCTTTCTCATGCAGCAGGCATCGGCAAGTTTATGTCTGATGAAACCGTCAGACTGATGATGGTGCTGAAAATCAATAGCTTGTCTCGCGGTTACTCAGGTATCCGTTTGAAAGTCATCCAAGCATTGATCGACTTAGTTAACTCACAAGTTTACCCTTGTGTGCCACAAAAAGGCTCAGTCGGTGCTTCAGGTGACTTGGCGCCACTCGCCCATATGAGCACGGTGTTGCTTGGTGAGGGGCAAGCTCGTCACAATGGTAAAATTATCTCAGGTATTGAAGCGCTTAAAATTGCAGGATTAGAGCCTATCACACTTGCTCCTAAGGAGGGTCTAGCCCTTCTCAATGGTACTCAAGCATCCACTGCTTTCGCTTTAGAAGGCCTGTTCGCAGCGGAAGACTTGTTTGCCTCAGCCACTGTGTGTGGCGCGATGTCTGTTGAAGCAGCTTTAGGCAGCCGTCGTCCATTTGACCCACGTATTCATCGCGTTCGCGGCCATCGAGGGCAAATGGATGCAGCAACCGCTTATCGCCACCTGCTTGATGTGAATAGTGAAATTGGCCAGTCTCACACCGCCTGTGAGAAAGTTCAAGATCCATACTCACTTCGTTGTCAGCCTCAGGTCATGGGCGCTTGCTTGCAGCAGATCCGTAACGCTGCTGATATTTTGCAAGTTGAAGCTAACTCCGTTTCTGATAACCCATTAGTATTTGCGGAAGATGGCGACATTATCTCGGGAGGTAACTTCCACGCCGAACCTGTTGCTATGGCTGCAGATAATCTCGCTCTCGCGATTGCAGAAGTAGGCAGCTTGTCAGAGCGTCGCATGGCTCTGCTGATTGATAGTGCGTTGAGCAAACTTCCACCATTCTTAGTAGACAATGGCGGCGTAAACTCTGGCTTTATGATTGCGCAGGTGACTTCTGCGGCACTAGCGAGTGAAAACAAGACGCTGGCACACCCAGCCTCTGTTGATAGCGTACCTACCTCAGCAAACCAAGAAGATCATGTTTCGATGGCAACCTTTGCAGGCCGACGCTTACGTGACATGGCAGAGAACACCCGTGGCATCTTGGCTGTCGAGTACTTGTCGGCCGCTCAAGGGTTAGATTTCAGAGCGCCAAATAAGTCTTCTGCTCGCATTGAAGAAGCAAAGCAGATTCTGCGTGAAAAAGTAACGTTCTACGATAAAGACCGCTACTTCGCACCAGACATTGAAGCTGCCAACGCGCTTCTAAAACTCGCGGTGCACAATCACCTAATGCCAGAGGCAATTCTACCTAGCTTAACTGTAAACTAATCACCGTTATATAAGCGAAAGCCCTACTCATTTCACTCAATGAGTAGGGCTTTTTGTTTGTATAGGCATTATATCCAACGCCTAACTCGCTGTTTATAATCTAAATACTCGGCGCCAAATAGTGTTTCTAATGCGCGTTCCTCAGGCAGGATTTGAAAACGATTCATATACAAGACAAAACCATAGCTAAAGACAATTGCCGCCAAATTTTTTTGCCAGTAAGCAAAACCAAACAGCAGAAGAAACAAACCGAGGTACATCGGGTTGCGGCTGTAGCCAAAGATTCCCGAATCAACCACGGAAGAGGCCGTTTCTACCTTGATCGGATTCACTGTGGTTTTCGCTCGCTTAAACTCATACACCCCGCCTAATCCCGCAATGCCTGCGGCTAAAAAACACAATCCGAAAATAATTGAATTGAAGGGCAAACCGACTTTAAAGACCAGAAACTCATGACTGATATGATTAATCACCACAAAGAACAGCAAAAACAGAGCAACAGGGGGGATCTTCCTTTCAAGCATATCCATTAGTCTTCCTCGATTTGTAGCGCTACAAATAAAATAGCTCAGCCAATTGGACTGAGCTATTAATTTTAGACTATCTGCAGCAAAGCTTGCAGTGGGTGTTTCACTTTGACCTCTTCAAAGCGCTTTACTTGGCTTCGGCATGAGTAACCAGTAATCAAGCAACGCTCTTTGGGCAAGTCTTGTAAACTAGGCTTCCAGCTAAGGCCATATATATCTTTCGACATTTGCAGCTTATCGACTTCATGACCGAAAGTTCCTGCCATACCACAACAACCCACAGGTACCGTATCTAGCCTTGCGCCAAAGTGAGCAAATATCGCCCCCCACTCTTTCTCGGCATTTGGCATCTTGGTTTTTTCGGTACAATGAGCAAATAGATACCAAGGTTCTTGACCATTTGGCGGCTGTTTATCCAATTCACTCAACTTAGGTCCAAGCCATTCATGAACAGTGAGGACTTGGAAATCACCGCGCTTATCACCCAACACTTCTTGGTATTCATCGCGATAGCAGAGCACTAATGCAGGGTCTACACCTACTAACGGGATACCGATATCAGCTACCTGCTGTAAAAAGGCAGCGGTACTTTTCGCATTAACAGCAAACTGTTTTAAGAAGCCTTTAATGTGCTGGGCTTTGCCATTGGGTTTAAATGGAAGTAATACGGGCGTCTTCCCGAGTTTAGTAACCAAAGAGGCAAAATCTTCGACAACTTGGGCATCGTAGTAACTGGTAAACGGGTCTTGAACAATCACGACATGATCGGCTTTGTCTTCTTTTGACAACGCAGCAAGATCTTGCAGATCAAATGACTTAAGTGACGACAGTCTTTTAGAGAGCGTGGGTACTGAAAGTAAAGGAGAATCCACGTAACCGACTGATTTTGCAGTTAAATCTTGAACCCACCTTTGCTTCAACGCACCATTAACCAATTTGGGTGCTTTTGCCAATATAGGCAACAGAGACTCTATATTAGCGACCAAGTAATCTTTAGCAGGACGCTGATAACGCGAGTAATAGATATTTAAAAATCGCGAACGGAAGCTAGGCACATCCACTTTAATTGGACACTGACTTGCACACGCTTTGCAGGCTAAACAACCGTTCATCGCTTCATAGACTTCATGAGAGAAGTCATACTCATGTCGCTTGTTTATGTTGTTGCGCACTCGTTCAATCATGGTTTTGATTGAAGCGCTTCCTTCAAGCACCTGCTTTTCTAGGTCAAGGATATCGATCCCCTGCTCTGTTAACTGACGTAACCATTCTCGAACTAAACCAGCACGGCCTTTTGGAGAATGCCTGCGGTCTGCTGTCACCTTCATTGAAGGGCACATTGGTGATGACGTGTCGTAGTTAAAGCACAAGCCGTTGCCGTTACACTCCATCGCTTGCTTAAAGCTGTCGCGCACTTGAACATCGATCTGACGGTCAAAGTATCCGCGCTTAGTATCGGTGACTTTCACCAGCGCTTCGGTACTTTCTAGAGGCGTACAGATCTTACCCGGATTCATCTTGTTATGAGGATCAAACGCCGCTTTCACTCGGCGTAGCTCGGTAAACAGCTCTTCACCAAAAAACTCAGGACCGTATTCGGAACGATATCCCTTACCGTGCTCACCCCACATCAAGCCACCGTATTTCGCCACCAGCTTAACCACCTCATCGGAGATTTCGTGCATCAGGCTTTCTTGCTTTGGATCGCACAGATCAAGTGCAGGTCGAACATGAAGGACACCTGCATCGACGTGACCAAACATACCGTAATTGAGAGATTTAGCATCAAGAAGCTCGCGGAACTCAACAATAAAATCAGCGAGGTTTTCTGGTGGAACACAGGTATCTTCTGCAAACGCCACAGGTTTTGCGCGTCCTTTGGCGGCACCCAGTAAACCCACTGCTTTTTTACGCATGTTGTAGATACGGCCAATACTAGCAATATCACTACATACTTGATAACCAATAATACCTGCTTCGCTGCTTTCAAGCATAGTTTCAAGGCGATCTGTCAATGCTTTAACCTGTTGTTCAACTTCCTGAACATCTTGACCAGCAAATTCAACCATATTGATCCCTTGCATATCTTTGCCGGGAACATCGGTTAATAGATCACTGACTGTATGCCAAACAATGTCTTGCTTGGCTAAATTAAGCACTCGCGAGTCGACGGTTTCAACAGACAACGCATTAGCCTCAACCATAAAGGGGGCATTACGTAGAGCAGAGTCAAAGCTATTGTACTTAACGTTGACCAAGGTACGTGCTTTCGGAATTGGAGTCAGATTAAGTTTGGCTTCAGTAATAAAAGCAAGAGAGCCTTCCGCACCACAAAGTACGCGCGTTAAATCAAACTTATCTGCATGGGTATCCAACGCATTCTTTAAGTCATAACCGGTTAAAAAGCGGTTTAACGGCGGAAATTTTTCATCAATTTGAGGACGTTTTTCTCGGCAAACCTTTTCGGTGACGTGGAAAGCTTCAAAAGCGTTCTCCCCTTCCAGAGGCATTCCACTGGATAAGTCAGATTCTAAACATGAGCCATCGGCAAATACCGCTTGAAGAGAAAGAACATGATCAGACGTTTTGCCATACTTAAGAGACCCTTGACCAGAGGCATCGGTGTTGATCATACCGCCTAACGTCGCACGGTTACTAGTCGACAAGTCTGGCGAGAAGAAATAACCGAATGGCCTAACCGCATCATTGAGCTGGTCTTTAATAATGCCCGTTTGGACTCTAACCCAGCCTTCTTTCTCGTTAATCTCTAGAACCTTGTTCATATGACGAGACAAATCAACCACGATGCCCTTCGTTAAAGACTGGCCGTTTGTGCCTGTACCACCACCACGCGGTGAAAACTTGATTCGTTCAAACTGAGATTGAGTACTAAGCTTACCTATAAGTGAAACATCTTCGGTAGTTTTAGGATGCACAACTGCTTGAGGTAACTGTTGGTAAACGCTGTTATCGGTGGAGACAGCTAAGCGACTAGAAAACTGGCTTTCGATGTCACCACTAAACCCAGCGGCTTTAAGTTGTTCGAGAAAGGTGAGTACGATCGGATCCACATCCGATTGTGAATGTAATCTTGGTAACATTTGCTTCCTGCCCCCTACGACGCTGATCCAATCAGCAGTGGGTTTGCTTCAGTTTAAAAACTATTATTTGAGTCAGGTCACTTTACAACATTTAAAAGGGTGATCAAAACAGAAATGCAGTGTCAGAATGGAACTTATCGCATTTTTTTCCCACACTTAAAGAAATTGGATTAAATTTAAGTGTCTCTTATGAGCGAATCATCAATGAAAAAAAATAAAGTCATCACAACAGAAGATATTCTTTTGAAATTGTGCCAGTCCGTTTCTGGCGTTTTAACCTCTGCAACTAGCTCGCAAGTTTCGTACTCAGCAATGGTACAAAAGATTACCAAAACAAGCTTAAAGCCTGACTTTGGTTGTTTCGTACTATTTGATGGAGGATTTTCGGGCTTAGTCGTTATCAACTTCACCTCTAAAGCCGCCCTAGAGGTCTACACCAACTACATGCGCAATATGGGTATGCCTGAAGAAGAGCTTGCTGTTTTGCATACATCAGACGAAGTGGCAGATGTGCTCGGCGAACTGATGAACCAATTGGTTGGTCACTTCACCAACCAAGTACGTAAAGACCTTCAAACTCACATTACCCAGAACCAACCAAAGATGCTTTCTTTGAACAAGCAGGTAAACCTGTCTGTCGACACCAACCTAGATCGTCCTCAGGCGCGTCGTGTAACCTTCTCTACAGAGCAAGGCAACATTTTTTATCTAGAGTTAGCAATGGATAAAACCGAATTTATTCAGCTAGAAGAATTTGAAGCAACTGAAGATGAATGCCCGGATGATATCTTGGAGCAAGCTCAACAAAAGATGAAAGCAAAGACCGACAAAAAAGAAGAGAAACAAGACAGCAACGCTAACGACCTACTCGACGAACTAGGCATCTAACTTAGCGATTAACTTTTCACTTCAATAAGAATGCCATCGAACACTCGGTGGCATTGTCAATTCTCAATATCTTGAATTCTCAGCTTATAACTACAACTCATTTCCGTTTTGAGCCTGAAAGCGGTAAAATGTCCGACTTTGCTAAATTAGTGAGATTTGATGCGGTCGATGGATAAACAAAAAGCCCTCAAGAAAATTGCCAAATGTTTAGAGCTTGGTAACTCTGCTAACGTCAACGAAGCGGCGAATGCAATCAAGATGGCGCACCGCTTGATGCTGAAGTACGGCCTCGATAAAGACGATATCGAGTTTATCAAGATGGGCAAAACCCAGTCGACGCATCTACTACCAGCCAATGTTGGCTCAAACATCTTAAGAATCATCCGTGGTATTAATACCAAGTTTGGAGTCGAAGCCGTTTTGCTAAACCATAAAGGCTTAAAACGAGTTGAGTTCATCGGCGAAGCCGACCGAGCAATCTTTGCCGCGTTTGCCTTTGATATTGTTTACCGAGAAATGAACGAGCAAACGGGCCGCTTTCGCAATGGTTTTGCGGGCTCTGGCACACCAACGGCTGAAGTGACTCGTCGTGTTAACTCTTTCTTATCTGGCTGGGTTGAAGGGGCATTAGAGAAACTACCTATCATCAGCCCTGATGAAGAGTCGGCAAAAAAGATCGATGATTACATCGATAAAGAGTTTCAAAATATCGACCGTGAAACATTTAAGCAGCAACTAAGAGAAGCAATGAAGAACCTAACCGAAGATTATGAAGTCGGTCTGAAAAAGGGTCGCACTGTTTCTGTCAACCGTCCAATCAACGGTGCTCAAGCACCAAAAATGCTCAGATAGAGCAAGCTTTGTTCACCCACCGTTAATATTCAGTCAATTAATCTTTTCTGCGTTGACATAACGAATGCCATGGGTTTTATTCATGGCATTCAACGACCAGACTCTCTTCTCTGGCAAATAACAATGATACACGGAGATGTTATTGTGAAAAAGATTACGGCTGCTTTAGCCATCGCAATTGCCCTTTCAGGCTGCCAAGCCACTCAACGCCAAAACGCAACAACTGGTGAAACCGAGACCAATTCAACAGCGCAAGGTGCACTCATCGGTGCCATCGCTGGCGCAGCGGTTGGACTGGCAACAGGTGATGATGCAAAAGAGCGTCGACAGCACGCTTTAATTGGCGCTGCGGGTGGTGCTGCGGTTGGTGGTGGTATTGGTTACTACTTTGATCAACAAGAAGCGGCACTGCGTAAAGAGCTTTTAGATTCTGGTGTGCAAGTCGAACGCGTGGGTGAGAATCAACTGCTACTAAGACTAGAAAATGGCATCGGTTTTCAGACCAGCTCATATCAGCTTGATCCAAGCATTCATAAAACCCTTCGCGGCGTCGCACGTATATTGATTGAGTACCCAGAAACTAGCCTTGTGATTGATGGTCATACCGATAGCACTGGTAGTGATACCACAAACCAGATCTTGTCAGAACGCCGTGCAGAATCGGTGCGCTCATACCTAATTTCACAAGGTGTAGCAACAGGTCGCGCCGTCGCTCGCGGCAATGGTGAACGCTACCCTTTATGTAGCAATAGCACTTCCGAAGGACGAGCTTGTAACCGACGAGTAGAAATTCAGATATTGCCCCTCAAATAGGACATTGACTCCTCTACTAGAAATGGCTTCAACGGAAGCCATTTTTTATTTGGCATGCGGAATTACGACAATAATTGTCTATTTTTTCTGGTCAATTGATATACTTAGCAAATACAACCATTTTACCTTAGTAACTAGAGGCTGATTTGCGAATCTTACCCCTTCTACTCCTTGCGTATTCTTCGATAAGTTTTGCTCAAACAGTAGAAGAGCTTACCCAGAGTGCCCGAAACAATAATGTCCATGCCCAACTAGAGCTTGCCGAACGATACTCAAAAGGACAAGGTATTGAACAGTCAGATTCCGAGGCATTCTATTGGTATCAGCAAGCTGCGGACAACGGGAGTGATGCGGCAGCTGGAAACCTAGGCCGAGCATACTATAAAGGACTAGGCACAAAAATAGACATCGAAAACGCGATATTTTGGCTTAGCAAAGCAGCAATATCTGGTGATAAGCAAGCCCCATTGCTACTGGGCCAGCTGTACGAACAAACCACAGAACAACCCGATAATCTCGATCTAGCCGAACTTTGGTACGAGCAAGCGGCGAAAGAAAACCCACAAGCAGAAAAAGATTATGCTCGCGTACTCGAGCAACAGTTTAATAATCGTAGAGCCAAGCAAGTTGCCGCTATCGATCAGTTAGAAGTCGCCTTTGATCACCAAGATATCGAGTTAAGCCCCAAAGCCAAGTCACTGGCTCACCATGAACAAACGAAAAATACGTCTTTATACGCTTTGTTGGCCATCATCGTTCTTTCCAGTGCAATCATATTTTGGCTGCTTCGATCCAATCGCACTTTAAGAGCACTGAATAGCACCTCTGATTCAGACGCCCAGAGGCAGCAACTCAAACTTGATAGAGAGCTGCGACGTAAAAATGACACCCTAAAACAGCAAAAACGTCAAATGGAAGCGATGTATCGGCATATTAAAAAGCTACAAGCCCAACCTAAACAAAGCGCCAAGCAGCCGGCTTCTGCGCAGGACAAGCCCATCGCTTTAGCTTGCACCCTATTTGGGTTTAACCCAACCAAAATTCCAGACGAGAAACAAATCAAACTGCGCTACAAGCAATTGTCGAAGGTGTATCATCCAGATCTAAAAGGTAGCGAAGAGGAAATGAAACGCTTAAACCAAGCGCTAAAAGTCATCCTAAAACACGTTAACAAATAGTTACACTTCCATTGGGGTTTAATTCTCAGTTTCCGACACGTCTTTAATTACGGGCTTACGCAATCGATCACCCTCCCATTACGCGTAACAAATAGTTAACCACCCATCGTAGTTCATGTCATAATCCGCCCCAAAAATAACACCTAGTACATTAAGGTGGGGAGAAATCTATGTTTACAATTGAAGGTGTATGCGATTGGTGCAAAAAACCAAGCATGCTAACCAAACATGAATACGTTGACGGCAAAAGTCATTGCGCGTGTATTGAATGCAATGACTTAGCGACATTGGATGTACGTCAGTTCAACATTGCAGAGTTGCAACAGCGTGAGCAACAAGTTAGCTCACTACGTTAGTTCGTGCTCTTTCTCCAAGGACGACACTAAAGCCGCCTTTTACGGTGGCTTTTTGTATTAATGTCATAAGCATCAGTTTTGTTAACACTTCATTTACATCATATTGAGATTAAGGTAGGTTCAAACTAAGTATTAGGAATGGTAGCCGCTTAATGAACCCAGATATTGCAATCGAAGTAGAGCGCAGAAAGCATCTTGAAATGATGGATGCCTTTCCTATGATCGCTCTTTTGCAAGGGGCTCTGGCCACTTTAGTGCTAAGTGTAACCGTCTTAAACTATGGGCTATCAGATCAAAGTATTGTCTGGGCATTATTGTTTGTTTGCGTTATTACAGCGCGCTATGCCATAGACCATTCGCTTCGGCCTCGGATAGATACTCATAGTATGACCAAGGTGCATTGGTTTGGCCTACTGACTACCCGCTCTTTAATTGGCTTCGTCTGGTCACTAGGCTCCATTTGGTACATTCAGATTGCACCTGAAGACAATTTACTTTCTACCACCATTTGGTGTACTGCCCTTGCCTTCGCTGGAACTATCTTCCACATTAATTCAATTTCCGCTCTGCAAATCTATTTTTGGTCACTGATTTTGCCCCTAGTGGCGTATTTTTCAGTTGGGCTAGAGCGATTGTTTGAAGCCTTTATTTTAGTGCTATGTGGCGTTATATATGTCAGCTTATATACTCGGTTCCTACACAATAAAGCGATCAAGAGAATTACAGAAGAAATTGAAAAAGAGCAGCTCATCCACCAGCTTTCCGAGGCAAACCTTTCAATCAAACTACTCGCTGAGCAGGATGCTTTAACTGAGCTGAAAAACCGGACCTATTTTAATCACAAGATAGAAGTGGTGTGGCAACGAACTCTAGAAAAACGCCAAGACCTTTGTGTCATCTTGTTTGATATCGACCACTTTAAACCCTTCAATGACAACTATGGACACATCGCTGGGGATAAAGCTCTACGCAAAGTTGCCAAACGGCTTAAACTTATCGATCTTGAAGCGGAATACAGTTTTTTTGCCAGAGTGGGTGGCGAGGAGTTCGTAGCAGTTCTACCCAACACAACTATAGACAAAGCGATTCAGCTTGCAGAGCGAATTAGATTAGACATAGAAAGTGCTTCGATTTCACACCAATATTCCTCTTGCTCAGATGTCATTACCATTAGCGCAGGAGTGGCGATTAGCTCACTAGAAGAAAGCTCTTCGATTATTGAATTGATGGAGCGAGCAGACAAGGCCCTCTATAAAGCGAAAGAGGGCGGTAGAAATCAGGTAGCGGCTAGCGAGCAACATCTGCATCCGGTTGAGCTTCAGGTTCAGCACTCTTGAATGCATCTAACTCATTTAGTGACGTTGTCACTCCAATGATATTTGGATATAGGCTTAGGTCGACATTAAAGCGTTTAGCATTGTAGACCTGTGGGACTAGGCAAACATCAACCAAACTGACGTTATTACCCACACTATACTTACCACTGCACGAATCAAGCCGTTTTTCTAACGCCGAGAAACCTTGCTCAATCCAATAACGATACCACTGGCCTTTGTCTTCATCACTAATCGATAGCTTACCCGATAAATATTGCAACACTCTAAGGTTGTTCAGCGGGTGAATGTCCACAGCGATATCTTGCGCCAATGCTTTAACCAAATAACGAGTTTCTTTGTCTTGTGGTGTTAAAAGCACTTGCGGATAGGTTTCATCAAGGTAATCAATAATGGCCAACGATTGATTGAGAGATACATCTCCATCAACTAACACGGGCACCAACTGGTTAGGGTTAAGCTTTTTGTATTCGGCGGAGTGTTGCTCTCCGCCGTTTTTCACTAGATGCACCGATCGCTGCTGGTAACTTAATCCTTTCAGGTTAAGCGCGATTCTCACACGGTATGCAGCTGAAGAACGCCAGTATCCGTAGAGAATACGATCACTCATATTTCACCACTTGCTGGTCAATAGCGCCAAAGATGGAATTGCCATCTGCATCTTTCATTTCCATCTTGATACGGTCACCAAACTTCATAAAGCTGGTTGATGGCGAACCATCGCGAATAGTTTCGATCATACGCACTTCGGCGATACAAGAGTACCCGACTCCACCTTCAGAAATCGCGGTACCAAAATCAGTGCCTTGTTTGTTTGATACAGTCCCCGAACCTATTATCGCCCCCGCTGATAACGGACGACTCTTCGCTGCATGAGCAATCAGTTGAGGGAACTCAAATGTCATATCAACACCTGCATTCGGGCAGCCAAAGGGATCGTTGTTGTAATAACTTAGGAGTGGCAAGTTGACTTTACCACCATCCCACTCATCTCCAAGCTCATCTGGCGTCACTGCAACCGGTGAGAAGACTGAAGAAGGCTTAGATTGGAAAAAACCAAACCCTTTACCCAGCTCATTAGGAATAAGGCCGCGTAAAGAGACGTCATTGACCAACATGATGAGCCTGATTGACTTCGCCGCCTCTTCCACTGAGACGCCCATAGGTACATCGCCAGTTACAACTGCAACTTCTCCTTCAAAATCTATGCCCCACTCTTCACTGACAACCGGAACATCATCATACGGTCCAATAAACGCATCGGATCCGCCCTGATACATTAACGGATCAGTCCAGAAACTCGGCGGCATCTCCGCGCCACGTGCTTTGCGAACCAATTCCACATGATTTACGTAAGCAGAACCATCAGCCCATTGATACGCACGAGGTAACGGAGATTCACACAATGAAGCATCAAAATTCATCTCACTGGTCAGTTCTCCATTGCTTAACGCAACATAAACTTCACTCAGTTGAGATTCAACACGTTGCCAGTTATCAAGCGCTTCTTGCAGCGTTTGCGCAATTTCTGGTACCGCGACACATTTAGATAATTGTTTATTTACCACAACCAATAAGCCATCGCGGCTGTCATTTTTTAGGGTTGCTAACTTCATACTAAATCCCTTTTTACTTCTTTTGCCAACTGTATACGTACTGTTCGTTTTCGACTTGCTGTGCCTCGTCACCAATCTGGAGCGCATGCCGAGTATCAATCATCACCGCTACTTCATCAGTGAATTTTTTCTTGTGCTCTTGACCAGCTTTGAATGCCTTCGGATGTGGGCCATGCGTAAAGCCTGCGGGGTGAAACGTCACCATACCCGCTTCAATGTTGTCGCGGCTAAAAAAGTCACCCGCGTGGTAAAACAACACTTCGTCATAATCATCGTTATTGTGATAAAACGGGACTTTAAGCGCTCCAGGATCGCTTTCAATCGGTCTTGGGACAAAGGTACATATCACAAACCCCTGTCCAACAAAGGTGGTGTGCGCCGATGGTGGCAAATGATAACGGTGTGACATTAACGGTCTAATATCACGCCAGTTGACACGCACTACTGATAAGTCCCCATGCCAGCCAATCGCATCAAGCGGGTTAAACGGATAAGTTACGGCACTGACCTGTTCGTGGCGTTTGATATGGACTTGTGTCGACTCTTCCGAGTATTGAGCTTTAAAATGATCATCAATTTTTGGCACATCCAATACCGCCGGATCAAACACAGCGTGATTGCCCACCATGCCTTTCTCTGGAAGCGTGTAAGCAGCATCGGTGTTTTCGATCATCAGAACAAACATGGGTTCATTAGGCTCTAAACGCCAATTCGTCGAGCGGGGAATCATCACATAGTCCCCTTCAACGACTTCCAAATGCCCGTAATCACAGTAGAGATCCGCCGTTCCTTGATGAATAAACAAGAGTTCATCACCATCTGCGTTTCTGACTAAGTGAGACATGACACTATCAAGCTTCCACACGCGTACTTTGCAGTTTGCGTTGTGGAGAAGATGCGGTACAGACCAAGGAGAAACCTGCTGCGACGCTTTAACATGATTAAAGTTAAACGCGCGTGGTTTTAGTTCTCCTTCCCATTCACTCCAACCTGTCGGGGCATGTTGATGATGGAAATGAGCAGCAGGGCCAAAAAAACCACTGCGTCCCGCTTCGCGTTCATAAATTGCCTCTTCGGGGAAATCAGCGTGCGCCTGCTTGGAGCACACTCCCTCCCGATGAGGGAATGTTATCCATTTATGCATCGTCTAATACCCCGCGACGGATTTGATCTTCTTCGATCGATTCAAACAAAGCTTTGAAATTGCCTTCGCCAAAGCCTTCGTTACCTTTGCGCTGAATGATTTCAAAGAACACAGGGCCAATTACTGTCTGAGTAAAGATCTGAAGCAAAATGCCATCTTTCATTGGCGCACCATCGATCAAGATTCTTAGATCGCGCAGCTTTGAGACGTCTTCTTGATGGCCTTCAACACGCCCATCAACTTTCTCATAGTAGGTGTCTGGTGTTGGCATAAAGTCCATACCGCGATCACGCAGTGTTTGTACTGTTTGATAGATATCATCTGTGGTTAGTGCGATATGCTGAATCCCTTCACCGTTGTATTCACGGATAAACTCTTCGATCTGCGATTTATCATCTGAGGATTCATTGATAGGAATACGAATCTTGCCACAAGGTGCCGTCATCGCTCGGCTAACCAACCCCGTCAGTTTGCCCTCGATATCAAAATAACGAATCTCTCTGAAGTTTCCAATACGCTCGTAGAAACCAGACCATACATCCATATTACCCTGTTTCACATTGTGAGTTAGGTGGTCAATCTCATACAGGCCTACATCCATTTTCTCTAGACGCTGTTTTGCATCATCATAAAAACGGAAGTCAACTTCATAGATACTGCCGTCTTGGTAGCGATCGACAAAATAAAGTAAGCTCTCACCAATACCGTAAATAGCAGGAATACTCAGCTCCATCGGACCAATTTCAGTGGTGTATTTTTTACCACCGTTATCCAATGCTTGTTGTAAGGCAACAGCAGAGTCCTTAACGCGAAATGCCATGCCGCACACCGAAGGGCCATGGACTTTAGCAAATTCATGAGCCTGACTATGAGGTTGAGCATTAACGATAAAGTTCACATCACCTTGTCGATACAACCATGCTTCCTTTGAACGGTGTTTAGCCACTTCTGCAAACCCAAGTGAATTAAATAGGTCTTTAAGATCTTGAATACCTTTTGCATTTGCAGCTGTGTATTCGACAAACTCAAATCCATCTGTACCCAGTGGGTTGTACGCTTCGTTCATTTCTATATCCCTCGTTATTGATCCAACTACCGTGTAACTATCAATAACTTGGCTCAACTAAATGCAAATTTGAACCTTGCCAGCCCAAATCAAAGTTAACAGCATGTAGCTCAAAACTGTAAACACGTTTAATACTTTTTAGTTTAAGCGTTAAAAATCAGCTAGTTACAAAACAACTTAAAGTAACAATTAATTTACATTTACCATGTATTATTACTTTCAACTTAACAGTAAGTATAGATTAGTCACGAGTTGCAAGCCGAAAGCTACAATGCACTACTGGAATGCTCACCACTAAATATTGAAACTAATTATTGCAATCACCACTCATATCCACCAAACGTATAGCTAACCGTAAATTGACATTAGAGTTGCTAATAGATTGATATAGCTCAGACTAATCTGACTACCTAGCCATTAAGGTATGCCTTCTGTTCCTTAACGAGGTTTAACAATGACTCAAATCAACCGCGAACGTCTGGTCGAGCACTTTATTCAATTGGTAAAAATTGACAGTGAATCTCGCAATGAAAAACAAATTGCGCAGGCGCTGGCAGAGCAACTCGGTGAGCTAGGCTTTACCGTTCATAAACTGCCAGTACCAGAAGAAGTCTCTAATGGTTATAACTTGTACGCTCGCCTCGAAGGTAAAATCGAAGATAGCGTTGTGCTGAGCTGCCATATGGACACCGTAACTCCTGGCATTGGTATTGAGCCTATTATCGAAGACGGCATCATTCGCTCGAAAGGCAACACTATTTTGGGTGGTGATGACAAGTCTGGAATTGCAGCAATTATGGAAGCAGTGCGAAGCATTAAAGCACAGAACCTAGAGCACAAAACCATTGAGCTGGCCTTCACAGTCCATGAAGAAGGTGGCCTTTTCGGTTCTGCAAACTTCGACATGTCTTACATTCAAGCAGACAAAGCGATCGTTCTTGATACCGGTGGTCCTATTGGCACCATAGTGAATGCCGCTCCAGGTCAACAAAAGATCGTGGCAAACTTTCTTGGTCGCCCTGCCCACGCAGGTTTAGCTCCTGAAGAAGGCATCAGCGCTATTCAAATAGCCGCTGACGCCATCACTAATATGAAGCTTCTGCGCATTGATGAAGAGACAACAGCGAACATCGGTATTGTTCAAGGTGGCAACGCGACAAACATCGTAATGCCAGAGCTAAAAGTGGTTGCTGAAGCACGTTCACTCAATGATGACAAGTTAACGGCTCAAGTCGCACACATGGTTGAGACTTTCCAAGCGGCGGCTGAAAACCACGGTGCTCAAGTTGAAATTGAATCGACACGTGCATACAACGCCTTTGTCATCGCAGACGATCATCCGCACATTGAATCTGTGAAAGCCTCTTTCGAAGCGATTGGAGCAAACCCTTTCACTAAAGGTACTGGTGGCGGCAGCGATGCAAACAACTTCAACGCTAAGGGTCTAACAACGGTCAATGTCTCGACAGGTATGGCAAAAGTTCACACTACTGAAGAGTTTATTGCCATTGACGATATGGTAAAAGTGACAGAATTTGTTGAGCACTACTTAACTCACTAGTGACCAGTTTACCTCGCAAAAAGCCGTACAAGGCGGCTTTTTGCTTATATCTTGACCACTACTCTTTAGATAACTTAACGACCCTCTTTTCACGTATCTGTTGGGTCATCATTGAACCAAACTCATCATGCGATAGAGGCCGTGAGAACAAATAGCCTTGGTATTGATCGCATTGTTCTTGAACTAAAATATCTAATTGCTCTTGAAACTCTACCCCTTCCGCAACCAACTTTATCCCCAAGCTATGTCCCATCTGAATAATGGTACGGACCAAAATACGATCGGAATGGTTGATCGCACACTCATCAATAAAGCATTTATCTATTTTAATCACATCAATGGGTAACTGCTTTAGATACTTGAGGCTCGAGTACTCAACACCAAAGTCATCAATCGCAATCGAAACACCAATAGCTCGAAGCTGACGGCAAATATCTGTGATGTTATCTGGATCGCTCATTAAGGTTGATTCAGTAATCTCTAACTGCAACAAATGTGATGGTAACTGAGTTTCTTTCAGAGCGTTGCACACCACTTCAAATAGGTCGGCGTGTGCAAACTGGACAGTTGAAACATTAACAGCAATACAGATTGGTAGTTTCTGATCGTAGTACTGCTTGGCTTGTCGACACGCTTCATGAATGATCCAGTGTCCAACAGGAACGATCTGAGTGGTTTTTTCAGCAATTGGGATAAACTCTGAAGGAGGGATTGGACCCAATTGCGGGTGATTCCAGCGTAAAAGTGCTTCTGCACCGACTATTTGGACACTATCGACATCAACTTTAGGTTGAAACAGCAAGACAAACTGATGATTAGACAACGCAGAACGAATCTCTGTCTCAATTTGATGTTGTCTGATTGTTTCACCAAGCAACTCGTCATCAAACCAACAAACAGAACCACCACCAACAGAGCGCGCCTTATAAAGTGCAAAATCCGCATTTTTCTCCCATACCTCTGGGCTACCAAGAGCATCGGCAGCATAGGCAACACCAATACAGTACGATAACCTATGCGAAGTGTTGTCTACATCAAACATCGCACGTTGATGGTGATTTAGTTCATCTACCAGCTCTTCCAGTTTTGGTTGAAGATCTTTGTGTTCGACCACTACAATAAACTCATCGCCACCAAAACGGTACACCTTCCCTGCAGTACCCACTATATCTTTGATATGTTTAGAAAAAGCCACCAATAGCTCATCACCATACCGATACCCCAACCGATCATTGACGTTTTTGAAGGCTTCTAAGCCAATATGAAGCATGCCAAAATGCTTGGCATTATGTTCGGTAATTCTCTCTATATCTTCTTTATACGCATTGACATTCGGCAGCTTAGTCAGGTAATCCGTTTGACTTTCTGTTTTAAAACTGGCGGCTTGCTGCTGAGTTTTGACAAAGAAGTAGGTCATCAGCGTGGCAAACACGGTAATCGATGTCATCTGGATTGATGTATCGACGAAGATATGAAAGTCAGACACTGTGAGTTGATATAGGTAACCATTGATTAGCGCAGCACACACTGCAATCGGCCATAAAGAACCCGGAAACAACACGATGTAGCATAATGGCAAAAAGAATAAGCATTCCTGGATAAGTTCCAGTGGAAAAGGCTGGACAAGCCCCCCGACTAAAAACAATGCGGTAGCCGAAAATGCAAAAACGTGTTTAAGCGATGAGTTGTTACTGTATAAAGCCAGTAACAATAAAAATGGGAATAAGTAATACGCCAGTTCCCACGGGTGCGGCTCTAGCAAGAAAGAGTGGGACATAACCCCAACCGCAACGATGTAGGCGATATAAGCGATAACTTGTACGGCTTCATTTACCTTGAATAGCTGCTGCATTTTGCGCCTTGCTTACTTGTTTCTTCTTATAAACAGTAGCGCATATTTTGTATCTTCGACGGACTCAAATAGATCTTCAGCCGCTCAAAAGTAAAAAACGCCCTAAAACTAAGGCGTTATTTTACAAAAGTGAGCCTGTTACAGACCTAGTTCTTCAGACAGCGCTTTCATTTGCTTTAAGTCCATTTGATGAACTCGAATCATTTGTTCTACCTGACTCAAACGTGACTGAGCTTCATCTTGTTTATCACAGGAGTCTGATTTTGCGTCCCATGACGTCCCTTCTAGATAGATATCGCACGCTTTTTTAAGTTCTGCAATTTTAGGCTGTAGCTCTTCTCGTTCCTTTTCGAGCGATTCAAGCTCCATCTTGACCCTTAGCTCCTGCTGAAACAATTCTCGCGAGCGTTCAAACATCGTCGCTTGCATATCAGCCTGACGATTGAGCTTACTATTCTGGCTATTAGCTGTTTGTATTTGCTCTTTCTGTTCCGCTACCTGCTCTTCAAGTGACAAATTAACCTTTTCAAGCTCCTTAACTTGCTGCTCTAACTTAGCCAAAACATCTAGGTGCTCAGCCTGTTGGTCCTCTAACGCCTTTTGTAGCTTTATCTGAACCTCATCGTCAACTTTTGCCACCTTTTCTTCAACCTGAACAACCATCTTTTGCTTGTCTTCTGCAAGCGTTTCATATTGCTGCTCTAACGTTTGGTAGGTAGCCTCCCACTTTTTCGCGGTAAGCGTTGAACCCACTAAACCGCCTAATGCCAAGCCCAAAACCCCAGCGATGATAATATAGAGATGTGTTCGCTTATCACGCTCTTCGATAACAACTACGTCATCGTTCTCTTGGTTATCAGTATCTTCGTTCACTTATATGCTCCTGAGGGTTAACGCATCAGTTCAGTAATCATGAGTGTGGTTGTGTAAAGTAAAAAGCCAGAAATCAAAGTAACCACGAGGTATTTCTGCAGTTTTTCACTTGTTCTGTAACGAATCAAAACAAACGATAAAGCTATCAAAAATGCAATTGCTAGCAACCTTGTCATAACCTCTCCTTTGGCAGACTTGCTATTCATTACTTTATACCATTTTTGCGCTGTAATAGTCAGAAACACGTAGTTTTACTGCCTAGAACAGTAAATAAATTGATAGAATTGGTTACTTTGTTATCAGACTGAAAATCGATGGACAAAATGCAAGCACTTCTCCATGAACAATAGCATTTTGTTTGGTGCAATGGTGGAACTAAGGTATAAAGAGCTAATGAAAAATAGCGAGACAAAACGATGAAACCATACAAGTTAGACAACAAAAAACGTCGCATCCAGAAAAAACTGTTCTTGGGTGAATTTGCCATGCTGGGCTTCGAGCTTAGTTGTGAAACAACAATTACCGACTTCGATAAGTACGACGTATTTGTTGATGAATTCATTGATTACATTGATGAACTAGGTTTGTGTTTTGGCGGCGGCGGCTTGGAGCTATTTGAAGGCTTCCTATGCTGCAACGCGCGCTACGCCGATGCAACTGAAGAACATAAGTCTCAGGTGGTTACATGGTTGGAAGCTCGCGATGAAGTTAAGTCGGTACAAACAAGCGACCTAGTAGACGCAAACTATTTCTAGTTAACATTCCAAATGTAATAAATAGCGCCAATCACGGCGCTATTTTTCTCTTGCTTACCTCACTTCCAACCCAAGGTTGTACTGGGCTAGACAGCGCGTTATGTAACTTACCTTTAACAAAGCCGCTATCACAATCGTGCTTATATGTGCGGCTATCTGTTCACCTAAAGTAAATTTGTAAGCGTATGGGTAAGAAATGAGTACGCTGACAACCAACGCGATGAAGGTTAATAGCAGCGCTACATTCGAAAAATTCAGAAGTTTATTAAAAGTAGTATTGGTTGGTTGAGCAAACATATCGACCTCACTTAGATCATTCTATTGTATTATGCCTTCCATATTGCACATACCTTGCCAAAGTTAATAAACATTGATAATCAATAAATTAAGAACAAAACCAACAACAATACAAGTCTTTTTGACATAATCAAAATAATGTCAAAAAGACATATTCATGCCAATATGACAACAACTTTATAGTCAGTCAGATTTCTTCAATTCGATGCAAATCTGCTATTGAAATCCAAAAAAATAATGATAGAGTTCACACATCGGTAGCAACCAGTGCTATCGACTAACTTTTACTCATAATTTCGAGTAATTGTTCCGATGAAAACTGCAGGAGAGTGGTTATTTACCAAATATTAACATTTGGAAAGAATAACCTACCGAAGAAGTAAATCTTTCAGGTGCCACTTAGGTGGCGGGGACTGTAGTTGGAGGAGCCTCTGGAGAGAACCGTACTACTTTGTTGTAGAAAGCGGTCGCCGAAGGAGCAAGCCTATTTTAGGTGAAACTCTCAGGTACAAAGGACAGAGGAGTGGAAAGAATAATTCAGCTATTTCGCTATTCTGCTTATAGCTAATCAGAGATCAATGATCTCTGCGCTTTCACTCTTCTCCTTAAATAAGCATTATCACTTAAGGGGAAATCATGAATAACCTGCAATCTTTACTTAAAACAATCGACAGCTTTGTCTGGGGTCCACCACTGCTCATTCTTTTGGTTGGTACCGGTGTCTATTTCACTTTTCGCTTAGGCTTACTGCAGTTTCGACACCTACCAACAGCGTTGAAAATGGTCTTTAGTAAAGATGATTCACAAAAACAAGGCGATGTATCTAGCTTCGCTGCTCTATGTACTGCTCTATCGGCAACCATCGGTACTGGTAACATCGTCGGGGTGGCGACAGCCATCAAACTCGGCGGGCCTGGCGCACTATTTTGGATGTGGCTGGCTGCCCTGTTCGGTATGGCAACAAAATATGCCGAGTGTTTACTCGCAGTTAAATACCGTAAAATCGATGCCAACGGCCAAATGATCGGTGGCCCGATGTATTACTTGCAATACGGTGTGGGCTCAAAAGCACTTGCGATAATGTTCGCTGTATTTGCATTGGGTGTGGCGTGTTTTGGTATCGGTACATTCCCACAAGTCAACGCGATATTAGATGCTAGCGAAATCTCTTTTGGTATCTCTCGTGAAATCTCAGCAAGTGTACTCACACTTCTCGTTGCGTTCGTAACCCTTGGCGGTATTAAATCCATCGCTAAAGTTGCTGGGAAAGTCGTTCCAACTATGGCCCTGTTCTATGTGTTAGCGTGTTTAAGCGTCATCATCATGAACGCTGATAAACTGTTTGATGCAGTAGAACTGGTTGTTGTTTCAGCCTTTACATCGACAGCAGCAACAGGCGGTTTCTTAGGTGCAAGCATTATGTTGGCGATTCAGTCTGGTATCGCTCGTGGTGTGTTCTCTAACGAGTCTGGACTCGGCAGTGCGCCAATGGCTGCAGCCGCTGCAAAAACGGATTCGTGTGTTAAGCAGGGTCTAATTTCAATGACGGGCACCTTCTTTGATACCATCATTATTTGTACAATGACAGGTCTGGCCTTGATTCTTACTGGTGCATGGCAAAGTGACTTTGCTGGCGCGGCGATGACCACTCACGCCTTTGCAGTTGGCCTAAATGCCGACACATTTGGCCCTATGCTAGTATCTATCGGCTTGATCTTCTTTGCATTCACAACCATCTTAGGTTGGAACTACTACGGCGAGCGCTGCGTTGTTTACTTGATGGGCACAAAAGCTGTGCTACCTTATAAGATTATCTTCGTCGCATTAGTCGCTTCAGGCGCATTCTTACACCTTGATATGATTTGGATTATTGCCGATATCGTTAACGGTCTAATGGCGATTCCAAATCTGATTGGCCTGATTGCACTACGCCAAGTTGTTGTTGAAGAAACCAAACTGTATTTCTCTCAAGTTGCCTCAACACAAGGCGATCGCGCGATCGCCTAAAACATCATTACTCCAGAAACACCAAGTATACAATGCGAAGCCCAACAGCTTCGCATTTTTGTCTTTATCGTTTCACCACCTGAAACAAATACTTCACCCAATCTTAGTTCAATCAGTTCTAAACTTGTCCCAAACGGTTTCTGAGCAGCAAAATGATTGGACACATTCCTCGAGAGATTCAACATGTTGAACAATTAGCAGAGCTTTTCTCTGATCATGTACGTTTAACCCTACTAGATGAGGTTCAGCACCAGGGACAATCACAACCTCTTTATTGTATTGAAATAGGTACAAGAGACCGGCAGGCTCCATGCCTTTTCTTTACAGGGGCTATTCACGGTGTGGAGCGTATTGGTAGCCAAATCATTCTCGCCTTTACTAAAAGCCTGCTTCGTCGACTAGAATGGGATCAGCAATTGCAGGAATCACTAGCGAGAGTACGAATAGTCGCTGTGCCTGTCGTCAACCCTTGGGGAGTCGCGTTAAAAAAGCGGGCTAATCATAACGGTGTGGATCTAATGCGGAACGCACCGATAGATAGCGCCAATCCCACCCATCAGCTTTATGCCGGCCAAAGCTTTAGCTCTGTACTACCTTGGTATCGAGGAAACCCAAATAAAATGGAGCAGGAGCTACAAACACTTTCACAATGCGTCTTAAGCAACACTCAACACGCAAGTTCAACCATCTTGTTAGATTTGCATAGCGGTTTTGGCACTCGTGACCGACTTTGGTTTCCCTATGCGTATAGCAAGCAACCACCGAGCCATTTAGCCCACTACTACCTACTGTATAAAAGGTTTCGGAGTAGTTATCCACACTACAAACTATACCAGTTTGAACCTCAATGGCATCAGTACACTACCCACGGTGACTTCTGGGATTGGATGTTAATTCAGCACAAAGCTTTATCAAGCAATCCTTTTTTGCCTTTGACTCTTGAATTAGGTTCATGGCTGTGGGTGAAAAAGAACCCGATACAAGTGCTGAAATTTAGCCAACTTTTTCACCCTATTAAGCCCCACCGGATTCAACGGGTACAACGCCGTCACAGTACTCTGCTAAGCTATTTAATTCAGGTACTCGACAATGATTTACTCACAAATATGTCGCAGAGTGATAAAGAAAAATATAGGGAGAAAGCCAAAAAACTATGGTACCGATCGTGTTAGTGAGAGGGTTATTAAGAGAAAGCGGCCATTGGCAAGATATGGCTGATGCCCTTGTAGAAGCGTTACCAGAGCTTGATATCATAATGCCCAACGTACCCGGAAACGGTGAGTTGTATCAACAGCTCAGCCCCACCCGTATTGAGGACATGCTTGCTCCAGTACTTGCACAACTACCCAATGAGTGCGAGCGCTATCATCTAGTTGCCATTTCTATGGGCTCGATGCTTGCCAGCTATTGGGCCAGCACCCTTCCCGGGCAGGTGGCTAGCTTAACTTTAATCAATCCAAGCTTTTCTCGCTACAGCCCATTTTGGCAACGAATAAACCTCGGTGCGCTAACTAGCATAGGCGTTACGAGTTTAAAAGGCAGCAACGCCTTTCAGAAATCAATCATAGAGTGGACAAGCCCAGCAAGCCTTCATCAACCGGAAGTTATTGAACACCATATCCGTCTTGCGCGAAACCACCCCGTCAGCGCTCGTAACGCGACTCGCCAACTCTGGGCCGCTGCGCACTTTGAAGGCCAAAGCACGCCACCAGCCTGCCCCACTCAAATAATTGTCAGCACCGAAGACAAATTGGTTGATAGCCGATGCGGAGAAGCCATCGCACAAGCTTGGTGCGTAGAAATAAAACGCTTTGAATGTGATGCGCATGATCTGCCACTAGCCAAACCGCACGCGCTGTCACACCATCTATTGCATTGGCTAGCGAAAATCGAGCTCTCCGCTGACTAAGCCTGTGGCTTTTCGACAAGCAACTTTACGCCAAGCACAACCAAAACAGCCCCTGTAGACCCTTCCATCCAACGTGTAAATCGCGGGCTTTGTAGCAGGTTTTTCGCTTTAGTAAGCGCGCCGGCTAAGCCACACTGCCAGATCATTGCGATCACAAAATGAATGGTAGCCATTAGGCAAGACTGTATGAACGCTGAGCCTTCAGGGTTAAGAAACTGCGGCAAAAAAGCGAGGTAAAACACAGCGGTTTTAGGATTTAGCACGTTAGATAGAAAGCCTTCACGTAATGATCGCTTTACATCAAGAGGCGTTGAACCCACCACAGTGTTCGCATTTAAACCTGAACTCTTTCCATTGAAAAGGCCTTTCAAGGTCATAACACCCAGCCATATTAGATAAGCCGCACCGACCATTTTTACTGCGCTAAACAGTTCTGCTGATTGCGTTAAAATCGCAGAAATACCAACCGCTGAAAACGTCGCATGAACAAACAAACCAAGACAAATGCCTAAGCTGGTTAAGAACCCGTCACTAAAACCGCCACGCGATGAGTTACGAATCACCAATGCGGTGTCTAACCCTGGAGTCAGGGTCAAAATAGTAATAGCGATTAAAAAGGCTTCAATATTGATAATCATGGATCGTCCTAAAACTGATTAGGGCCTGTTGACCTTAACTTGTTTACAATTTCACCCATGTTATAAGAAGCAGCAACTAAGGTTCAACTCTTGATTAAATTCACTTGGTCTCATAATCATTGATTGATAAGCTTTCGCCTTTACAAATCAATAGTCACGGAAGGCGCGCGATGAACGCATTCGAAAAACTTAAACAACATTCAAAAAAGATTTCGCACTTTAATCATCTAGCTGCTATTTGTGGTTGGGACCAAGCAGCAGTGATGCCCGCAGGTGGCAACCAAGCACGGTCTGAAGCCATGGCCGAACTCTCGGTGCATGTTCATGGGCTTCATACTCAACCACAGTTAGCAGATTGGTTTGCACAGGCCGAAACTGAACCACTAAACGCCCAAGATAAAGCCACATTGCGCGAGTTAAAACGCCAATGGCAACAAGCGAATGTCCTGCCGGAGTCGCTAGTGCAAGCAAAATCGTTAGCGGGATCTAAGTGTGAACACGCGTGGCGTACTCAGCGTGGTGACAACGACTGGCAAGGCTTTGAAAGAAATTGGGCTGAAGTAGTAAAACTATCTCAAGAAGAAGCTCAGATCCGCTCTGAAATTAGTGGCCTTTCTCCTTACGACGCCATGCTTGATATCTATGAACCGGGTACAAACTCTGAATCTTTGGATCGCTTATTTAGCGAGGTTAAAACTTGGCTACCAAATCTGATCAACCAAGTGATTGATAAACAAGCTTCCGAACAATTTATTCAGCCAGCAGGTATGTTTAATACCAATGAGCAAAAAGCGCTTGGCCTTGAAGTGATGAAGCTACTTCAATTCGACTTCAATCACGGCCGCTTAGATGAAAGTGTTCACCCATTTTGTGGCGGCGTGCCAACAGACGTTCGTATTACGACTCGTTACGACGAAAGCGAGTTTGTTCAGTCTTTGATGGGGATTGTTCACGAGACAGGTCATGCACGCTATGAGCAAGGACTTCCAAAATCGCTGTCTGGCTTACCATCTGGCGAAGCGCGTTCAATGGGTATTCACGAATCTCAGTCTCTGTTCTTCGAGATGCAAGTCGGCCGAAGTGACGCTTTTATCGAGCACCTAGCGCATCTTGCTGGTCAGCACTTTGATGGGCATAATCCGCAATTGTTCTCGCAAGATAACTTCCATAAACTCTACACCCGAGTTAGAAAAGACTTTATCCGAGTTGACGCAGACGAGCTAACCTACCCTGCTCACGTCATCTTACGTTATGAAATCGAGCGTGACCTGATCAACGGTAAGATTAAACATACCGATGTTCCAGAACTATGGAATCAAAAAATGCAACAGTACTTAGGGCTTTCAACAGAAGGTAATTTTAAGAATGGTTGCATGCAAGACATCCACTGGACAGACGGCGCATTTGGTTACTTCCCTTCATATACCTTAGGCGCGATGTACGCTGCCCAGTTTATGGCTGCTATGAAACAAACGGTAGATGTAGACAGCGCAATTCGCAGTGGTGACCTATCCCCTATTTTCACTTGGCTTGAAGATAAGATTTGGAGTAAGGGTAGTTTGCTATCAACAGATGATTTGGTGAAGCAAGCGACTGGTGAAACTCTTAACGCTAAGTTCTTCCAAGAGCACTTGAAGGCAAGATACTTAAGCTAATTGTGTAAACGGTTTGACTGACGCATTCTTTCAGGCAGTCAAACCGTTATATAGCGGTCGTTTGCCTGTCAAAAAGACTTCAAAAGTCCTGCATGATAATCAGAGATATCCAGCTTAACACCGTAGTCTTGACCCAATTGATCGAGTTTCGATTGAGCAGCATTTAAACTGTCCATTGTGATGGTATTATCATCGAGTTGCCAAAGCTGTCGAGACCCCTCGTAGCTAAATTGAAGGGCAAGCATCGCATCAACATTTCCATCTTTTGCCGCCGCTTGCAGTGCTCGATTCTTACGATGGATCAAGTTTAATGCATGCTTAAGATCCCAAACATACGCCACTTCACGCATTTTAGGGTGCGTTTTTAGCTTTGTTAATGTAACCACTACTCCAATGGCACTGACGATGACACCAAGTAAGTTCCAGTGAAAATGAGAACCTTGCTCTACTGGGAATAGGTAAATCAGCGTTTGAGAGATTGCCAAACTAAATGCCGCCAAAGCCGCAATACACGCGACAACTACGATATTCAAACGTGAACGGTATAGCTGCTTGTCGATTTTCTGTAACTGCATGAATGGTCCATTGTTTGAGCCGACTAAAATCATCAATAGTCTTAATAGAGCCAATGATTATACACATCGCGCTCGATTATTAATAAACACATACGCAGATTAATTGTAAGGGCAGTCATTTTTTTGAGTAATAGAGATTCCCTACTCGCTCGGATTTGTCGGCATCTAACGATGCCTAAACAGAAACGATACAGAGCCAAGAATCGATGATATGACCGCTTAACGTTTTTGGATTGACGATTGGTAGAGTTCAAAGTTAATACCATATTTTTCATATAACTCAGCTATGGTTCCATTTTTCACAAGCTTTTCCATTTCTATATCAAAGATTGCGGCTAAGGAGTTCGAGTTTTCTGAGTCAGAAAAAACCACGAAGAGTTTCTCTCCTTTTTTGGTAACTGCAGTCACAAACTGTGATGTGCTAGTCGATGGTGCGTGCATGGATAAACCCGAGTCATAATCTACCAACGCATCAACTCTTTCTTTTTCAAGTAGCGTAACTCCCTGCTCTACACTATCGATTTCCACCTTTATCAAGCGCACACCTTCTAGAAAGCCTTGGTCAAAATCGTACCCCCTGACCCAGGCAATTTTCTTTTCATGCAAGGAACCGTATCGACGATTCTCCCAATCAAGAGTACCTTTTCTAAACCTCACAACGACATCTTCCTCAATGCTGATATGCCAGCTTGGATATAGAAACCTATGTGCCCTTCGGGGTAATAATAATCTCCAACGTAAGCATCCGCGACTTGCCTTTTAACTTGCTGCTTAGCGCGCTTCCAAGGCGTAGTACTAAGCTCAACTTGAATACCGGCTGAACTAAAAACCGCAGTCACAATCTCCCAATATAAGCCTGTACCATCACTATTGGTGTAACCCTGCCATTCTTCACTCACTACTTTGATAGTCTGAATTCTATCCGAGCCAGTAGCTTCACTGCACATAACAACAGAAATAAACGCAAGCATGGAAGTTAACTTCGTCATTTACCTCTCCTTACTCCTAGTAGAGAGCATAGTTGAAGTCCACTGGTCATGCGATATGCGTTGGCTGTTACCAATTCATTTGGGGTCTACAGTTATTCCGAATTCTGTGCGCTTGCGTTTGTTTAAGCCTAATGCTGCTAACCGGTAAGATTCTGATAAGTAGTCTTTTAAGATTAATAGTAAGGGCAGCCATCTTTATGCTTAAATGAGAAAAGTGGTGCTGAACTTAAATTCAATGCTCAGAGACGGCGTAATGTGGGATAACAATAGCGCCAAAAATTAACTATTGACGCCATAGTCTCTTGTTAGGCATTTCGAAAACTAGCGCAAAGAGTTAACACAGGCTTTGTGAACTGTCTCTTGAAACTCTCGGACCGTTACTTTGTCTTTAATTTTTGGCTCAAACTCTTCTTCATCAAAATAAACTACCGGATCGACTACATCTTCGTCTTTAAGCTCAACCCCTATAGCTTCTTCCATATCAACAACTACAGTTATGAGGTCTAAAACATCAGTGTCAAAGTTTTGAGCATAGAATGTCTTATCAATAGCAATTTCATCCACACGAACATCGAGAGTCTTAGCCATTACATCTAATACTTTATCGTCTATTGCATCACAGCTATTAGCCCAAACGAAGTTTGAGTACGTAATTGCTAACACTGAATACAACACAAGTTTGAGATATTTCATGTTTTCCTCTTTGATACCTAACGCCCTGTTAAGGTGTGAGCAACGCAAACCACTATACTAAACCTAGCCACCATAAACACTGTAACAGACTAGAACTAAATTCGCCGAGCGTTGATAGTCCGTCTTAAGTAGCTTGTTAGTTTAACTTTTACACAAATCGCACGATTTAATTAAATTGAACATTTCGCACAAACAATTATACTCTTACTAGTAACTCAAGTTTGGAGCTTTAGCATGCATACATTAACAGCAAATGACGCTAAACGTAATTTTGGCGAACTACTTCTTAGTGCTCAACGAGAGCCTGTTAAAATCAGCAAAAACAGCAAAGATGCTGTCGTTGTTATGTCCATTCAGGACTACGAAGAACTCGAAGCCATGAAAGCTGATTACATTAAGCATTGCTTTGAGGCAGCAAAAGAAGACCTAGCACAAGGTAATACAGTTGATGGCGAAACATTCTTGAAGAGTCTGTAACCTAAAGTATGCAAACGAATAAATATAAGGTGAGCAAATTAGCACAAAGCCATTTACGTAAAATTAAAAGCTATACCGTTACAAACTTTTCCGAATTCCAATGGAATAGCTACAGAGACAACCTACTAGCCGCTTTTCAAATGCTTGCTGACAATCCAGCAGTTGGAAGAAACTGTGATGAGTTGTACCCAGGTGGCTTCTATTTCCCTGTTGGTAAGCACACTGCCTACTTTACCAAAGAAGACGGTTTTATTCTGATCGTTGCCGTTCTTGGTCAATCGCAACTGCCTCAGAATCATTTGAAATAATATTCACACCCTAACAATCACAGTTAGGGTGCGGAGCCTGATTGGTAAACTAACGCCCTATTAAGTGGTGAGCAACGCAGACCACAGAACCTAAAGTATTGTGCCGTAAACACCGAAATTGAAGCAAACTCAAAATGCCTCACGTTGGGAATCCGTCTTAAATGCTTGTTATGACTATGCTTTTACCTTCCTAACTGGTTGTAAGAGCAACGCTACAAAACCCACAAATACGCCAGTGATGGCGGCCCCTATTACGTTCATCCCGGCATAGTTAGTCAACGCTCCAATTGTAAATGAAATAAAAAAGTAAATGGAGTAATGAAAGTAAGGAACGGTACTCCAACAACCACCACACTCGCTACATTTGTTTTTGTCTGAAGGTCGCGTTTTAGATTTTTCAAAAATTGATATTGATTTTTCTTTGCAACATGGACAACTGACCATTTTAGCTATTCTCTCCATTTAAAGTTCAATAGCTAATTTAACACGAGGATAACCACAAGTTGCTTACCATTACAAAGACATATGCTAAATTGCGGCATAGTTATAGCGCCCTGCTAAGTGGCTGACAGCATACCACAACAAGTAAACAAACCACCGTAAACACAGAGCAAACTTTGAAGTAAATTCGCCGAGCGTTGGCAGTCCGTCTTAAGCAGTTTGTTATGTATATTGCTTTTAGAACAAACTAAGCAAGTCCTGGGATGGAGTCTACATCTAGATATCGACGACCTTTACTTTCTTCAGTACTGAAAGTGTCTATCAAGTTTAGCTTGCTATCATTTCGGGCTTTTTGATAGAAAGATTGAAGATCTTCATCATTATTATATAGATAGACCCATATCGTTTGCTTATGTTTACTATTCAACTTAGAGACCAGCGCAAAATGTTGATACCCTTTCTTTGAAGCTAGCTCTGCTGCTCGATTGATATAATTTGACAGGCTATGAGCTTCTATTTCTTGGCTTTTAGGAGCAAGCAGTTGTTTCATAACAGGGCTTTTTACCCTTTGCGCTGTGTCTGTACTTTGACAACCTAAGAGTGCTATTAAAACTATGAACACTGCTACTATTCTCATTACTTTATCCTATATATATTAAGTTCAATGTACGTCCTTGCGCACAGCATGATATTTTGCAATATTTCTAAGGCGAGTAACAGGTTCTCAAACATGTTTGTCGAAAATTGACGACAAAGCCACTGTATATCACATAACGCCCCGCTAAGAGGCGAGTAATAGTTGGCTAAAATGTGAAGCGAAGCGGAACCCAGCCAACTATTACGAGTCCTGCTTTAGCGGCTTGTTAGCCATTTTATACTCATCAAATACTTTTCTGAGATCTGCAAAAGGTTTTAGCCCTAGCTCTACTGGGTTATCAGGTAGCTTTTGATGATCAATATAGCGAATATTCTTTACAACATCATATTCGCCTAGAGCCATATCTAGCAATATATATGAGCCTGAGATAAATATATTAGATTCCTGCTCATTGAAATCAGGGTGGTAAACGATTAAATCAAAGAAGCCATCTTCTACACGGGAATACACCCAAACTTTTGAAACGTCAAACTCTCTGCCAGCGTACTCTAATTTGAACCTTTCATAACCATCTATTCTTGGGCGAAATGCAATAACAGAGAAAAGCTTAAGTGCAGGAGCACTTTTGACTAATGATTCTACGTAAGGAAACGCATCAGCAATACCATCAGCACTTATGACAAATTCTCGTTTACCATCCTTAATATGAGATATTTCATAAGTAACATCATCCTGATACGAAGTTAAATTAGATGATAATTGACCTAAAACTTTCTCCTGATTTTTTTCAAATTCGAAAATAGTAATTTCGTTTTTAACAAACCACTTCCAAAACTTCTGCTCTTTACTTTCCTTAGCAAATAATCCCATTGGTAACATCACAAGTAATATAGTTAATATAAAATTTTTCATCGGTGCCTGACTAAATGGCTAACGCCCTGTTAAGGGGTGAGCAACGCAATACCGAAGTCGCCGCATACCACCTTAAACACTTAAACCAACGCATAGTGAAAATGCCACGCGTTGCGAATCACTCTTAAATGCTTTGTTAGGCTTCTTGGATTCAAGTACGAAGTGCGACACCTCTGAACATAAAAACAGTGAGATGCGATAATCATGAAGTTTGCTCCCGCCAAGAAGTAAAAAACATGAGATACACGCACCTCACTGAGAACGAAAGGT